>DATKFM010000340.1:0-37639 GCA_035544395.1 Verrucomicrobiia bacterium | reverse complement strand
GGTCGAAGACTTCTCCAACCGCCTTTGAGCGGGAGCTGCCGGGGCTTGGGCGGCGCGGGAGCGCGGCCGCGGGGCGGTGCTCACGAAGCGCCTCCCTCAGCGGGCTTATTGACCCGGTCCTTCAGGACATGGGACGCGCGGAAAACCAATACTTTGCGGGGATTTATCGGCACTTCCTCACCGGTCTTGGGGTTGCGGCCGACCCGCTTGCCCTTGGAGCGCACGAAGAACGATCCGAAGGAAGAGATCTTCACGTTCTCCCCCTTGGTCAAAGCTTCGGCGATTTCCTTCAGGACCAGCTCGACCAGATCCGCGGACTCGTTCCGCGACAGGCCGACCTCCTGATAGACCGCCTCCGCCAGCTGCGCCCGGGTCACCGTGTTCGATGTCATTTTCCGCCCCGTTCCCCTTTATTCGCATGGGTTCTGGGCGAACGCTACAGCGAGATAAGAAATCAGTCAATTACAAAGGGATGAGTGGCCTCCTTGAAGTGCTGTCACGATGTTAACACTTCCGTCACCAGCGAATCAGGGCGGACCCCCAGGTAAAACCGCCGCCCATGCCCTCCAGCAGGACCAGCTGGCCCTTCTGGATCCGGCCGTCCCCGGCGGCTTCCGCCATGGCCAGGGGGATGGAGGCGGCCGAGGTGTTGGCGTGGCGCTCGATGGTGACCACCACGCGTTCCGGCGGCAGATGCAGCTTCTCGGCCATGGCGTCGATGATCCGCCGGTTGGCCTGGTGCGGCACCAGCCAGTCCACATCCGTGCCCTTGATGTTGTTGGCGATCAGGGCGGCATCCACAGCCTGCGCCAGCTTCACGACGGCATGGCGGAACACTTCCTTGCCGGCCATGCGCAGGAGGCCGCTGGTACGGCTGCTGGACGGTCCGCCATCGACATAGAGCAGGTCGTGATACTGACCGTCGGAGAACAGATGGGTGGACAGGATGCCTCGGTCGGCCGACGTGCCCTGGCCTTCGCCCGCGCGCAACACAACGGCGCCCGCGCCGTCGCCGAACAGCACGCAGGTGCCGCGGTCGTTCCAGTCGAGGATGCGCGAAAAGGTCTCGGCGCCGATCACCAGTACCGTACTCGCCTGACCGCAGCGCAGGAAATTGTCGGCGGTTGCCAGCGCATAGACGAAGCCGGAACAGACGGCCTGGATATCGAACGCAGCGCCGCGATGAATACCCAGATTGTTCTGCACCCGGGTAGCGGTGGCAGGAAACGTCTCGTCGGGCGTGGCAGTTGCCAGCACGATCAGGTCGACAGCGCTGGCGGAGACTCCGGCCTGGGTCAGCGCCGCGTCGGCGGCCTTGGTGGCGAGATCGGACGTCAGCTCTCCATCGGCCGCGATGTAGCGCTGGCCGATTCCGGTGCGCTGGCGGATCCACTCGTCGGAGGTCTCGATGCGTTGCGCCAGTTCGGCGTTGGTCAACACCTTGGCCGGCAGATAGCTGCCGCAGCCGGCGACGATCGAACGCCGCACGTTCAAGCGCCGGCTGCCTGAGCCGCGGGGGCTGCCGGCGGAGTTGCCGAGAGATGGGCGAAGTCGTCCTTGATTTTCTCGATCGCGCCGTTGACCGCCATGTCCATGGCGACGGCGATCGCATTGGCGAAACCGAAAGCGTCAGTGCCGCCATGGCTCTTCACCACGATGCCGTTGAGGCCGACCAGGATGGCGCCGTTGTAGCGGCGGGGATCGACACGGGAGCGCAAACCGTTCAGCGCCGGCCGCGCCAGCAGATAGCCGAGCTTGGCCAGGATCGAGCTGCGGAAAGTCTGGCGCAGGAATTCGCTGTAGAGCTTGGCCGTGCCCTCGATGGATTTCAGCGAGATGTTGCCGGTGAATCCATCGGTGACAATCACATCCACCGTGCCCTTGGCGATGTCGTCGCCCTCGACGAAGCCCTGGAACTCTCCGGGCAAGTTCGTGGCGCGCAGGATTGCGGCGGCTTCGCGCAGGGCCTCATGGCCCTTCATTTCCTCCGAGCCGACATTGAGCAGGCCCATGGTAGGCCGCAGCACGCCCAGCACGGTGCGCGCGAAAACATTCCCCATAACCGCGAACTGCACCAGGTTGTCGGCATCGCATTCCACATTGGCGCCGAGATCGAGCATCACGCTCTCGCCGCGAATGGTCGGGAAGAACGAGGCGATCGCCGGCCGGTCGATGCCCGGCAGCGTCTTCAGCACGAATTTGGCGATGGCCATCAGCGCGCCGGTGTTGCCGGCGGAAACGACGCCGGCGGCGAGCCCGTCGCGTACGGAATCGAGGGCGAGCCGCATGCTGGAGCCGCGGCC
Source organism: Verrucomicrobiia bacterium (assembly GCA_035544395.1). Classification (GTDB taxonomy): domain Bacteria; phylum Pseudomonadota; class Alphaproteobacteria; order Dongiales; family Dongiaceae; genus DATKFM01. The sequence goes on along the minus strand of DATKFM010000340.1, from coordinate 35,336 downwards.
GGCCCGTAGCGCCACCGACGGCTTGTCGTCGGACTTCACCACTTGGTCGGTGTGATGCACCGTGGTGACGCGCGCCAGCTTCGGATGTTTCGCCAGCAGCGGGGCCAAGCGTGCCTCGTCACCGAAAACATGGAACGTGATCCGCGGAAAGCGCTTCCGCGCCAGATGCGCACCCTTGATCACCATGCCCGGCGCATTGTCGCCGCCCATGGCGTCGAGTGCGATGGCAACGGGCTCAGCCACGATGGAATCCGTTGCGGCTGCTGACGGCGTCAGGCGTTCGCGTCGGCGACCTGGCGGCCATCATAATGCCCGCAGGAACCGCAGACATGATGGGGCCGCTTCATCTCTCCGCAGTTCTGGCACTCGACATAGGTCGACGCCTTCAGCGCGTGATGAGAGCGCCGCATGTTGCGGCGCGACTTGGAAACTTTCTTCTTTGGAACTGCCATGGGTCAATCTCTCGCTTGCGGGGCGCCGGCCGGTGCCGGAACCCGATTTCTAAACAACGTCAAAGCTTTCAGCAAGACTACTGCCAACTCTCATAAAGCCTTATGCGCTAGGCTTTCTTGGCATTCCCTTGCCAGGACTCAAGCGCCGCGAACGGCCCCTTGCGCCCGTCATTTCCGTCGCCGCTGCCCACCGCCGCTTCGGCCGCCGCCGGCGACCGCGGATAGGGATCGAGCGCGACCGCAAACTGCTGCACCACCGCCTCGCCGAGATCGATTCGGCCATCGACGATCTCATCGGGCGATTCGGCATCGTCCAGCGCCACCACGATCTCACCGGCATCGGCCGCGCCGCCGGGCGCGAAACTCGCCGTGAAATCCTGCTCCAGATGCGCCACAACCGGCTCCAGCGTCACCACGCAAGCCTGCGTCACATCGGCGACGAAACGGCCATGCATCTGCACCGAGCCGCCGCGGCCGCGCTTGAGCTGCAGCACTGCAGATAGCCGGTCCAGCCCGAGAAGGCCGAAACGCTCGGCTAGCTTGGCCCGCTCCGAAGCGTTGGCGGCGATCTCCCGGGTCGTCTCCTGGACGCCGATCTGATCGGCTGAGATCTGCCTGGAAAATTCCGCTGCCGGCGAGTCCTGCCCGTTCATCCTCGGCCCCGCTTTCCGACCGAACCCAGCCACCGGCTGCCTGCCCCACGAATTGCCGACCGGGTCAGAACCTGGCTGTCACCTCGGCTTTCACAGGGCGCCGGAAAATAGTCGCTGGCCCCTTCCCGGTCAATGGCGGGCGGACTGCGACAAGTCGCCTTCCGGCACCGGCGGAAACTTCAGATGTCCCATCAAGAGTTCAGAAAAATCACAATGTTTCAATATATTAACAGAGTTTCTTACATATGCGCCGGCCGCCGCCAGCGTTTCGGCCGTAGCCTGAGCCGTGCCGTAGAGATTGCGCCGCAGCGCGTCCTCCAGGTCCCCGCCTGGGGCCAGCCCCGCGTCATAGGCGGCAATCCGGCCGTAGAACGCCTCGCCCATTTTCTTGATCCGTTTGCCCACACCCAGATCGCCGGCCCCCATTTCCCGCAGGCTGGCGTCCAGGTCGTCGAAGATGATCTCGGCCACATCGCGCGCCAGGTCGATCCCTGCTTGATCGGCTTTCAGCCGGTGCATCACCAGGAAACCATGCAGGGCGATCAGCTCGAAGCGTCCATCCAACGTATCGGGCACGCCGAGCGCGGTGTAAAAGGCCGGCTGCCGCGCTTGCGCGACGATGATTCGATGCAGCTGCTTTGCGGCTTCGTTGGACCGCCACCGCCTGAACAGTTGCAGAATGGACAACCTCTTCCTCCCCGCGGGCCACATTGACAGGGCCACGATTCCGGTGGAAACCTGCGCCGCAACCGGCTCCGCTCCGGAGTCCAAACGCCAATTCGCGAAACTTCTCGTTCGAAACCAGGATCGATGCAAGCACAGATGCGGATAGTCACCAAGCTGCGCGCGCTGCTGCCGTTGACAGCGGCAGCCGCCATCCTCGCGGCCTGTTCACCGACAATCGACCAGCGCGGAAATCTGCCGGACACCGACAACGTCCTGGCGATTCAACCCGGCCAGTCGACCAAGGATGAAGTCCAGCAATTGCTAGGCACCCCTTCCACCATCGCGACCTTCAGCGAGAGCACCTGGTACTACATCAGCAAGCGCACGGAGACCGTCGCCTTTTTCAATCCCGATGTGGTTGATCAGCAGGTCCTGATCGTGCGGTTCGACGAGGCCGACGTCGTCCAGCAGGTGGCTCTGCTCGGCATGGACGATTCCGTGGAAGTCGACATGGTCGATCGCGAGACACCGACTTACGGTCAGCGCTTGACGATCCTGCAGCAGCTGCTGGGCAATATCGGCCGCTTCACCAAGGGCGAGTCCAAGTCGCCTTACTAGCGCCGGCCACATCGCAAAATATAAAAGCCCTGCACCGGGATGCCGGTGCAGGGCTTTTTGTTGACTTGCCGCCTGACTAGGCCGCCAACGCCGCCAGCACCGCGAGGAGCAGGATCGCCACGATGTTGGTGATCTTGATCATCGGGTTCACGGCGGGGCCTGCCGTATCCTTGTACGGATCGCCGACCGTGTCGCCGGTCACCGCGGCCTTATGGGCATCGGAGCCCTTGCCGCCGTGATGGCCGTCTTCGATGTACTTCTTCGCATTGTCCCAGGCGCCGCCGCCGGAAGTCATCTGGATGGCGACGAACAGACCGGTGACGATGGTGCCCAGGAGCATCGCGCCGACGGCGACGAAGGCCTGTGCCTGGCCGGCAATCGCGGCGATCACGACATAGAGCACGATCGGCGCCAGCACCGGCAGCAGCGAGGGGATGATCATCTCCTTGATCGCCGCCTTGGTCAGCAGATCGACGGCGCGGCTGTAGTCGGGCTTGCCCGTGCCTTCCATGATGCCGGGGATCTCCTTGAACTGGCGCCTTACCTCGACGACGACCGAACCGGCCGCGCGGCCCACCGCCTGCATGCCCATGGCGCCAAACATGAACGGCAGTGCGCCGCCAATGAACAGGCCGATCACCACATACGGATCCTGCAACCGGAACTCGATCAGGAGGTTCGGGAAGTAGTATTTGAGGTCCTCGGTGTAGGCGGCGAACAGGACCAGGGCCGCGAGACCCGCCGAGCCGATGGCGTAGCCCTTGGTCACGGCCTTGGTGGTATTGCCGACGGCGTCGAGCGCGTCGGTGGTCTTGCGCACTTCCTTCGGCAGTTCCGCCATCTCGGCGATGCCGCCGGCGTTGTCGGTCACCGGACCATAGGCGTCGAGCGCCACCACCATGCCGGCGAGCGCGAGCATGGTCGTTGCGGCGAGGCCGATGCCGAACAGGCCGGCCAGCGCGTAGGCGGCGATGATGCCGGCGCAGATCACCAGCACCGGCAGGCCGCAGGCCTCCATCGAGACCGCAAGGCCCTGGATGATGTTGGTGGCGTGTCCGGTGGTCGAAGCCTGGGCCACGCTGCGCACCGGGCGATAGGCCGTGGAGGTGTAGTACTCGGTGATCCACACCAGCAGGCCGGTGACGACCAAGCCGACCACCGCGCAGAGGAACATATCCCAGCCGGTGATGGCGAGAGCGCCCGCCGTATAGACAGCATCAAACCCGATGAGAGTGCCGATCACACCGGCAATGAACACGCCGGAGACGACTCCCGCCGCGATCAAGCCTTTATAAAGAGCGCCCATGATGTTGTTGCTGGCGCCGAGCTTCACGAAGAAGGTACCGATGATCGAGCCGACGATGCAGACCGCGCCGATGACAAGCGGCAGCAGCATCATGGTGGTCTGCTGCGTCAGGTCGGCAAAGAAGATCTGCGCGAGCAGCATGGTGGCCACGATGGTCACCGCATAGGTCTCGAACAGGTCCGCGGCCATGCCGGCGCAATCACCGACATTGTCGCCAACATTGTCGGCGATGACGGCGGGATTGCGGGGATCATCCTCGGGGATGCCGGCTTCGATCTTGCCGACCAGATCGGCGCCGACGTCGGCGCCCGTGGTGAAGATGCCGCCGCCGAGGCGGGCGAAGATGGAGATCAGCGAGGCACCGAAGCTGAGCGCGACCAGCGCCTCCAGGATCGAGCGAGTCTCATAGCCGGCATTGCGCAGGATGAAGTAGTAGGAGGCGACACCGAGCAGGCCCAGGCCGACCACCAGGAAGCCGGTGATGGCGCCGGATTGGAAGGCGATGGCGAGCGCCGGCTTCAGACCCTGCCGCGCCGCCTCGGCGGTGCGCACGTTAGCGCGCACGCTGACGTTCATGCCGATATAGCCGGCGGCGCCTGAGAGAATGGCGCCAATCAGATAGCCGATCATCACATGCAGGCCGAGCGTGGCCCAGAGAATGACAGCGATGACGATGCCGACCAGACCGATGGTCGTGTATTGGCGGTTGAGGTAGGCGCGCGCGCCTTCCTGTACGGCAGCGGCGATCTGCCGCATGCGGTCGGTGCCCGTGGGCGCCGCCATGACGTTGCGCGTCGTAATGATTCCGTAGAGCAGCGCCAGCGCGCCGCAGACGATGACCAGCCAATGCCAAGTAGTCACGTTCGTACCCCGTCTTGTCGAGAAAAGGACGTTGTTGCTGTTGCGGATGTCTGAGTTTCAGGCCCGCGGCCGTCCCCTGTGCCGCAGTGCGAAATCGGCGCGGAAAATGCCAGATGCACCGCGATGGCGCAATGGACTCAACGCGATGCGGGTAGCGGCTACTCGGCGGCGGCGGGAGTCTGGCGGCCCTGCCAGATCAGCCAGCCCGTCGCCAACAAGCTCAAGCCGATCAGGGGGATACCGACCGCATTGACGATGCCCCAGCCATAGGTCTGGTAGACCCAGCCGGACATGAAGGAAGAGCAGGCCACCGTGCCGTAGACGAGGAAGTCGTTGATACCCTGGACGCGGGAGCGCTCCTCCGGCCGGTAGGTCTGTGTCAGCAAGGCAGAGCCGCCGACGAAAAGGAAGTTCCAGCCCACACCCAACAGAGCCAGCCCGATCCAGAAGTTCCACAAGGTCGTGCCAGTAAGGTCCGCAACGATCGCTCCCGACAAGAGGACCGCGCCCGCGATGAGGATCCGCCGCAAGCCGAACCGGTTGATCAGGTTGCCGGTGAAAAATGCCGGCGCGAACATGCCGAGCGCATGGAGTTGGATCACGCCCGGCGTGGCGTCCGGTCCGAAACCGCAATCCTCCACCGCGAAGGGCGTTGCCACCATGATGAAGTTCATCACGCCATAGGCGACCATGCTGGAGAGCGCGGCGACGATGAATTTGGGCTGGGCCATGATCTGCACCAGCGGCCGGCCGCGGCCCGAAGCAGCAACCGCTGCGGGCCGCGGGATGCGCAGGAACTGCACGAGAATGAAGCTGATGGCGAACAGCGCCATGATGGCGAGAAAGCTGCCGGCGTAAAGATAGGGGCCCAGGAGATCGCGGGTTTGGCGCGCCAGCTCCGGCCCCACCAGCGCTGCGATGACGCCGCCGGAAACCACCCAGGAAATCGCTTTCGCTCGAAACGCTTCATCGGACGCATCTGCGGCGGCAAAGCGGTAGAACAGCGCAAAGCCCATGCACATGCCGACCAGCATGTTTCCAATGCACATCAGCCAGAAAGACAGCAAGACGATCGCCAGCGCGATCAGCGCGCCGCCGCTGACGCCGAGCATCGTGCCAATGGCGAAGCCCCAGCGCCGCCCGATGCGCTGCATCAACGCCGAGGCTGGAATGGTCGTCAGCCAGGTTGCCAGAAATTGAAACGCCAGCGGCAGTGTCGCGAAGGAATCGTTCTCCGCGAGCACGCGGCCGGTCAGCGCGGCGACGGTAATCATGATCGTCATCGCTGACATCGACAGCGCCTGGCAGGCGGCAAGCAGCAGCACGTTCCGATAAGTATTGGAGGCGGCCATGGGGCGCGAAGAATGGATCCTCGCCACTGGCTTCACAAGCAACCGCCCTTGAAAATTTTGTCAGCGCACAAGCCGCTTTGAGAATTTTTCCTAAACTTGCCGACATTAATTTATTTATTTAACTTCAATAGGTTATAGGATTATGCTGTTGCAAGTTCGCGCGCGGGAGCCCGATACTGAAAGCGTTCCGCATCAGCGGGACTCTCCAAGCGCCGAACTTGCCGAGGTTCCGCCGGGGACATTGGCGACTAAGGAGGGGGAACCGAGGCCAAGCGCAGGCGCCGTGCTACCACACGATCACGACCGAGAAGTCGCTCGACTTGCCCCGGCGCGTCCCCATCGCGCCGGGGCTTTTTCAATCACGGCGAACCTGATGCGCCTAGAAATGCTGGAAGCCCTTCTGCGCCACGGCAATCGCCGAGCCATCTTCGGCCCGGACAGCGACCCCGGCGCCGCTGACGAGCGTGCCGATGACGGCGACGGGTACGCCGGCGGCGGCGGCCAGTTCCATCGCCCGCGCCGCATCGTGATCGGCGACCGTGAACAGCAATTCATAATCGTCGCCGCCGCCGAGAATCTTCGCCTGCAGGTCCGGTTGGAGACCCAGCGCCGCCCGCGCCGCCGCCGACAGCGGCACCTGGCTCCACTGGACCTCCGCCGCCAATCCAGACTGCTGGCAGATATGGCCGAGATCGGCGATCAGCCCGTCGGAGATGTCCATGCTGGCATGGACAATGCCGCTCTCGACCAAGGCGCGGCCGAGGGCAAGGCGCGGCTCCGGCAATTGATAGCGGTCCTGAAGAAAGCGGTTAGCCTGCGCGGACAAGCCCTCGATCTGACCGCGCGCAGCCCGCAGGCCTAGCGCGCCGTCGCCTATTGTTCCCGAGACAAGGATGCTGTCGCCCTTCTTCCCATCGCTGCGCCGCGGCGTGCGGCCGCGCGCTGCTGCACCCACCACCGTCACGGACAACGTCAGCGGCCCCGGGGTCGCCGTGGTATCGCCGCCCAGCAGCGAGAGCCCGTACTGCCACTGATCCTCCGCCAAACCACTGGCGAAATCGGCGATCCACTCCTCTTCGACATCCTGCGGAAAAACGGCGGTCAGCAGATAGCCCAGCGGCCGCGCGCCCTTGGCGGCGAGATCGGAGAGATTGACGCGCAGGAGCTTGCGGGCGATCAGCCGTGCTGGCTCTTGCCCGGTGAAATGCACGCCGGCGACGATGGCGTCGGTCTTCAGCACCAGATCTTCGCCGGCAGCAACGGTGATCAGCGCAACATCATCGGCGAGCGACGCGGCGCCGGGCGCGCCGGCGGCGAGCGGCGCGAAGTAGCGGGCAATGAGTTCGAATTCAGTCGGCTTTGGTTTTGCCGTCACGGGGCGCTCCAGGCCCGGCGCTCGCGGGCACCAGGCGCTGCAGAATCGCATTCACCAGGTGGGTCTCGCGATCGGCAAAGAAGGCGTCCGCCAGCTGCACGTATTCGGTGATCGTCACCTCCGCCGGCACATCGAGATCCTGCAGCTCATAGGCTCCGGCGCGCAGGATCGCTTTCAGCAGCGCCTCGAAGCGGTCGAATGAAAGATCGCCGCCCAGCACGCTGGACAGCCTGAGATCGATTGAGTCGCGATCGGCGCTGACGCCGCGAACGATGCGGCCGAACAGCGGCTGGTCGGGCTCCGGCATGCCCTCTTCCTGCTCGCCCGCGACCATGCGATGGAGGCGAAACTCACCGATGATGTGGTCGGTGCTGACGGCGTTCATGTCCATCTGATAAAGCGCTTGCACCGCCCGCAGGCGCGCCATGGTCCGCGCCGTCGGCGCCATGCGGATGCGCCGGGCGATGGGCTTTCGCTTGCCACTGGGAGGAACGGGATTCATTCGCGGGCCGTCCTATAGACCGAGACGGCGCTTGAGGTCGTACATGGCGAGACAGGCCTGCGCCGCCTCGCCGCCCTTGTTCTTGCGATTGACGCGGGCACGCTCCCAGGCTTGGTCGTCGTTCTCCACCGTCAACACGCCGAAGCCGAGGGCGAGATCATGCTCGAGGATCAGTTCCTGCACGCCACGGGCGCTCTCGTTGCAGACGATATCGTAGTGCGTGGTTTCGCCGCGGATGACGCAGCCCAACGCCAGGTACGCGTCAAATGGCCGGCGCTTGACCTTGATCGCCGCCTGGATCGCCATCTTGATGGCGGCCGGAATCTCCAGCACGCCGGGCACGGTAAAGCGCTCATAGCTGGCGCCCGCCTTCTCCAGAGCGGCAACCGCGCCCTTCGCCAGCTCATCGGCGATATCGGGATAGAAGCGCGCTTCCACGACCATGACATGCGGCGACGCCGCCATTCTCTTACTCCACTTGTTGTGTGCCGCTGCTGCGGCCGGTGACGCCCGCTCAGGCCGCCGGATTGATCTGACGTTGACCGACGACCTTCAGGCCATAGCCTTCCAGGCCGACGATAGTCCGCTTGGTGTTGGACAATAGCACCATTTCGTGCACGCCGAGATCGAGCAGGATCTGCGCGCCCACGCCATAGTCGCGCAACTCCGGCACCGGCCCAGCCGCCTCACCCGCCGCGGCGCGCACGCGATCCGACAGCGAGGTCGGCAGCGGCTCGCGGATCAGCACGATGACGCCGCGGCCCGCCTCGGCGATCATGCGCATGGAGGTATGCAGCACGCGGTCGCGCCCGCCGCTGACATCGCCGAGCACGTCGTCGAGCACGTTGAGGGCATGCATGCGCACGAGGACCGGATCGGCGCCGCTGATGTCGCCCTTCACCAGCGCGATATGCTCGGCATAGGCGACGCGGTTGACATAGACCAGCATGCGGAAATCGCCGCCATGGCGGCTGTTGAAAGGCACTTCCGTCACGCGCTCGACGATCCGGTCATGGCGGCGGCGATAGGCGATGAGGTCGGCGATGGTGCCGATCTTCAGGCCGTGGCGCTGGGCGAACGTGATCAAGTCGTCGCGCCGCGCCATCGTGCCGTCGTCATTCATGATCTCGCAGATCACGCCGGCGGGGATCAGTCCGGCGAGCCGCGCAATGTCCACGGCTGCCTCGGTATGGCCGGCGCGCACCAGCACGCCTCCTTCCCGCGCCAGCAGCGGAAAGACATGGCCTGGTGTGACGATGTCCTGGGGGCCTTTGCCGGGATCGATGGCGACCGCGATGGTGCGGGCACGGTCGGACGCGGAGATGCCGGTGGTCACGCCCTCGCGTGCTTCGATCGACACGGTGAACGCGGTCTGGTGCCGCGTGCCGTTATGCTGTGCCATCAGCGGCAGCTTGAGTTGTTCAACGCGCTCGCCGGTCATCGACAGGCAGATCAGACCACGGCCATACTTGGCCATGAAGTTCACGGCCTGGGGCGTCGCCATCTGCGCGGGGATGACCAGGTCGCCTTCGTTCTCGCGCCCTTCATCATCGACCAGCACGAACATCTGGCCGTTGCGCGCGGCCTCGATGATCTCCGCCGTCGGCGACATCATCTGCGTAAAGGTTACGCGCCAGGGTTCGATATCGGGCTTGCTCATGATCCGTTCACTTGGAGAAGGCGCGCAACGTAGCGCGCTACCGGGTCGATTTCCAGGTTCACCGCATCGTCGATATGCGTGGCGCCGAGATTGGTTTCCCGCTGGGTGACGGGAATGATGTTAACGCCGAAGCGGGCGCCTTCAACTTCGTTGATTGTCAGGGACACGCCATCGAGCGCAATGGATCCCTTCGGCGCAATGAATTTCGCGAGAGCCGCCGGCGCCTCCACGACATAGCGGATGCTGCCGCCATCCTGGCGCCGGTCGACCACGCGGCCCACGCCATCCACATGGCCGGAGACGATATGCCCGCCCAGTTCGTCGCCGGCCTTCAACGCCCGTTCCAGATTGACCGGCGTGCCCAGTTTCCATTTTCCCAGCGTGGTGACCGCCAGGGTCTCCGCCGAAGCCTCCACGGCGAACCAGCCCGGCGCCTTGTCGATCACGGAGAGGCAGATGCCGTTGCAGCAGATCGAGGCGCCGAGGGCGATGCCATCGGCGTCATAGGCGGTTGCTACCTCCAGGCGCGTCATGGCGCCGGGCGCGAGGGCGCGGACGTGGCCGAGATCGGTGATGATGCCCGTGAACATGACCCAACTTAGGCGGCGGGAGCCCAGATTTCCATGGCGTCCTGGCCGCAGGGGATGCGTTCATTCAGGACGAAACGGCCCATGCGATCAATGACTTGCAAGCCGAGGTCGGCAACTGCCGCACGGCCGTCGCCGCCGATGATGGCGCCAGCGCGAAACCAGTAGAGCTGGTCGACGAGGCCGGCCTGCAGCAAAGCCGCCGCAAGCTTGCCGCCGCTTTCCACCAGCACCCGGGTCAGGCCCCGTTCACCGAGCCTGGCGAACAACTGGGCCAGATCCAGCTTTCCATCTGCGCCCGTGGGGATCTTCAGGAGTTCGACGCCCTTACTCCGCAGCGAATCAGTGCGACTTGCTTCCGGGCCTGGGCCATGGATGACCCAGGCCGGAGCCGCGCTGTCGAACACCCGTGCCGCCGGCGGCAGTCGTAAAGACTGGTCAAGGACGATCCGGATGGGCGAACGAGATTCCAAACCGGCGAGCCGGCAGGTGAGCTGCGGATCGTCGGCCGCCACGGTGCCGGTGCCCACGAGGATGGCGTCGTGGGTGGCGCGCAGCAGGTGGGCGCGCTGCCGGCTCTCGGGGCCGGTGATCCAGCGGCTGGCGCCATTGGCCAGGGCGATGCGGCCATCCAGCGTGGTGGCGAGTTTCAGTGCCACCATCGGCCGTCCCTGGGCTAGGCGCATCAGGAAGCCGGCGTTGATCTCCCGTGCCTCGGTGGCACCCGTGCCGAGAGTGACCTCGATATCTGCCGCCCGGAGTGCCGCAAGACCGCGCCCGCTGACCCGGGGATCGGGATCTTCGATCGCCGTTACCACGCGGCGCACACCGGCAGCGATCAGCGCCGCGGCGCAGGGCGGGGTCTTGCCATGGTGCGAACAGGGTTCCAGCGTGACATAGGCCGTGGCGCCGCGGGCGAGATCGCCGGCGCGCGCCAGCGCTTCTGTCTCGGCGTGAGGACGGCCGCCGGGCTGTGTCCAGCCGCGGCCGACGACCCGCGAGCCGGCGCCGTCCCGCGCCACCAGGACGCAGCCCACGGCCGGATTGGGCCAGACACGACCCAGACCGCGCCGCGCCAGCGCGAGGGCGGCGTCCATATGGGCGGCGTCCTCGGCCGGGCTGGGCCGGTCAGTCGGCTTCGGCGCCGAGCTTGCCAACAAATTCCTCGAAATCTTTCGCCTCGCGGAAATTGCGATAGACGGAGGCGAAGCGCACATAGGCGACCTGGTCCAGATTGGCCAGGGCATCCATCACCATCTGCCCCACCAGCGTGCTGGGGATTTCGCTCTCGCCGGAGCTCTCCAGCCGCCGGACGATGCTATTCACCACCCGCTCCACGCGCTCCGGATCGACCGGCCGCTTACGCAGCGCAATCTGCATGGAGCGCACGATCTTGTCCCGGTCGAACGGTTCGCGTTGGCCGTTCGACTTGACCACCGTGAGCTCGCGCAACTGCACCCGCTCGAAGGTGGTGAAGCGCGCCCCGCAATTCGGGCATTGCCGACGGCGGCGAATGGCCGCGTTGTCGTCGGTCGGCCGCGAATCTTTTACCTGCGTATCGTCATTGCCGCAGAACGGACAACGCATGACCGGTCTCCCCCGCCGTCTCGTTCAGTTGCTTAGGCGAGATTGGGATAGATCGGGAAGCGCCGGCAGAGATCCAGCACCTCCTTGCGCACCGCCTGCTCCGCCTTGCTGTTGTCGGCGGGATTGGCCGCCAGACCGTCAAGGACGCGGATGATCATCTGGCCGAGATTGCGGCATTCCGCCGGGCCGAAGCCGCGGGTGGTCACCGCGGGCGTGCCCAGCCGGAGGCCGGAGGTCACCATCGGTTTTTCCGGATCGAAGGGGATCGCGTTCTTGTTGCAGGTGATGCCCGCATGCTCGAGGCTTTCCGTCGCCGCTTTGCCCGTGAGCTTCTTCGGCCGGAGATCGACCAGCATCAGGTGATTGTCAGTACCGCCGGCGACGATGTTCAGCCCGCCCTCCAGCAGCGTCGCCGCCAGCACCTTGGCGTTCTCGACGATGGTCTTGGCGTAGGTCTTGAACTCCGGCCGCAGCGCCTCGCCAAAGGCCACGGCCTTGGCCGCGATGACATGCATCAGCGGACCACCCTGCAAGCCAGGGAACACCGCGGAATTGATCTTCTTGCCGATCTCCTCATCGATCGAGAGGATCATGCCGCCGCGCGGGCCACGCAGAGTCTTGTGCGTGGTGGTGGTCACCACATGGGCATGAGGCAGCGGACTCGGGTGCACGCCGCCGGCGACGAGGCCGGCGAAATGCGCCATGTCGACCATGAAGTACGCGCCCACGGAATCGGCGATCTTGCGGAAGCGCTCGAAATCCCAGAAGCGCGAATAGGCCGAGCCGCCGGCCAGGATCAGCTTCGGCTTGGTTTCCTTCGCCAGCCGCTCCACCTCGTCCATGTCGACGCGCTGATCGTTCTGGCGGACATTGTAGGGAATGACCTTGAACCACTTGCCCGACTGATTGACCGGCGAGCCGTGCGTGAGATGGCCGCCGGCGGCGAGATTGAGCCCCATGAAAGCATCGCCCGGCTGCAGCAGCGCGAAGAAGACCGCCTGGTTCGCCTGAGCGCCCGAATGAGGCTGCACATTGGCGAAGGCGCAGTTGAACAGCTTCTTCGCCCGCTCGATGGCCAGCGACTCCGCGACATCGACGAATTCGCAGCCATTGTAGTAGCGGCGGCCGGGATAGCCTTCGGCATATTTGTTGGTCAGCACCGAGCCCTGGGCCTCCAGTACCGCAGCGGAGACAATGTTCTCCGAGGCGATCAGCTCGATCTGCTCCTGCTGCCGGCGCAATTCATCGCCGATCGACCTAAACAGATCCGGGTCGCTCTGCGACAAGCGGTCGGTGAAGAAACCGCCGGACGCCTGGGACTTGGTCGCTGTTTGAGACATGGGCCTGATTTCCTTCCCTATTCCTGCTGCCGCTTGGCCGCGGCTAACTCAACTTGTCGACCCGGCGCTGATGCCGGCCACCCTCGAAGGCGGTACCGAAGAAGATCCGCACGCAGTCCCGCGCCGCTTCCGGCCCGATCAGCCGCGCGCCGAGCGCCAGGACGTTGGCATCATTGTGCTGCCGCGACAGCCGCGCGCTGGTGGCATCGTGGCACAGTGCGGCGCGGACATGGCGGTGTCGGTTCGCGGCAATGCTGATGCCGATGCCGGTGCCGCAAATCAGCACGCCTTGAGACGCTTTCTTCTCCGCCAGCGCCGCGGCGACCGCATCTGCGAAGTCCGGATAGTCGACGGAGGTTGTGCCTTGTGTGCCGAGATCGCTCACGGCGAAGCCCAGGCCCTCGAGTTCGCCTTTCACCAGCGCCTTCAACTCGACCCCGGCATGATCGGACGCAATGGCGACAACGACCTTGGACATGGTTCACGAATGGTCCCGGACAGGTGTGGATTGCGGGATCAAACACCATTAGTCGCCAGGGGGCAACTCCCGACCCCCAACGGCTCGTTTTGTCCGGATTTCAGCGGTTTCGTGGCTTGTGCGCCCGACCGGCCGGCGGCGGCGCCACCGGGAGTTGGGTTTCCGTCTCGCGGAGCTGTGAAACCTGTAGCCGCAAACTGCGTTCATGTCTTCAGTACGCGGTCATCTCATCGGTTCGCAGACGGTCACAGCAGCAAATCAAAGATGCTGTTTCAACACATTACAAAATTGCCACATGTACAGAAACCGAGCACACGAAAAGAATCTTATCCCAATTCGTTTACATCGGCAGCAAAACGCGAAAAACGGCTAAATGAATTGACACTTTTCACATGTTGTGCGATGGCGGTGACCCGCCAAGTGAATAGTTATTTTGATCTTAGAACAGGGGCCAGGAACAATGCCGGATAGCGATAAAGTTTCGGCGGAAGAACTGTTGCGAATGACCACGGATATCGCAGCGGCTTACGTCAGCAACAATGCAATTGCTTCACCGCAATTGCCGGAAGTCATCAAGACGATCCACAGTTCCCTGCTGGCTTTACAAGGTGCGGCCGCAGGGCCCGAAGGTCTCACGCCGGCCGTGCCGATTAAGAAATCGATCACACCGGATTTCATCATATGCCTGGAGGATGGGAAGAAGCTGAAAATGCTGAAGCGCCATCTTCGTACGGCGTACGATATGACACCTGAGGAATATCGAGCGAAGTGGGGCCTGCCGCCGGACTACCCGATGGTGGCGCCGAATTACGCCGAGCAACGCTCCGTCTTCGCCAAGAAGATCGGTCTGGGCAGATCTCCCGGCGCGCGCCGCCGGGGACGCGGACGGAGATAGGCTTTCGACGGCTGCCGCGGTTCGCGGCAGTTTCTGTCTGCAGCATCGGGAAGCTGACGTTGTTCCCGAAGCGGCTTCAAAAGAGAAGAGCCCGGCACCGCAAGGCGCCGGGCTCTCTTATCTAGGCTAGGCTAACAGCAATTACATGCCGCTGGCTTCCGCGTATTTGCCATCCTTGAACACGTACCAGACATAGGCCGCCGAGGTCAGGTCGCCCTTGGCATCGAAGCCGAGCTTGCCGATCACGGTGTCCCACTCGTGGCTGCGCAGGGTCTCCGCAACCTTGGCGGAGTCGGTCGTGCCGGCTTCCGTCACGGCAGCGGCCCACACCTGCACGGCAGCGTAGGTGCTCAGCGTGTAGCCTTCCGGCTCGAAGCCTTCGGCGCGGAACGACTCAACCACCGCCTTGGCGGACGGCAGGTTGCGCGCTTCGGCCGCGTTGGTGAACATGACGCCATCGGACGATGCACCGGCCAGCGTGGCGAACTCCTGCGTGTTGAGCGAGTCGCCCGACAGCAGCGCCGCATTGAGGCCCTGCTCGCGAGCTTGCTTGACGATGAGGGCCGCCTCGGGGTGATAACCGCCGAAGTAGATCACATCGATCTTCGCTTCCTTCATCTTGGTCACGAGCGCGGTGTAGTCCTGCTCGCCGGCGGTGATCGCCTCGTACATGGCCTCGTTCTGGCCGGCGGCATTCATCGCCGCCTTCGTCAGGTCAGCGAGACCCTGGCCGTATTGAGACTTGTCGTGAACGATAGCGACGTTTTTGCCCTTGAAGTGTTCGGCAATCCACGGACCGGCGAAGGAGCCTTGCTGATCGTCACGGCCGCAGGTGCGGAATGTGAGATTGCTCGGCGCTTCGTCCGTGAACTTCGGATTGGTCGAAGCCGGCGTGATCTGCAGGACGCCTTCTTCGGCATAGACGCTGGAAGCCGGGATCGACGAACCGGAGCAGAAGTGACCGGCCACGAACACGACGCCCTTGGCCACAAGATCATTGGCCACGATCGGCGCCTGCTTCGGATCGCACTGGTCGTCGCCCTTTTCCAGCTTCAGCTGCTTGCCCAGAACGCCGCCGGCCTTGTTGAGATCGGCGACCGCCTTCTCAGCACCACGTGCCAGCTGCGCGCCAAACTCGGCGAGATCGCCGGTGATCGGACCGGCCATGCCGATTGTGATGTCCTCGGCTTTGGCCGTCGTCACGCTCAACGCCGTCGCGAGCGCGGCTGCGGCGAGCAACGGGAATTTGACTTTTTGCATTCAGACTTCTCCCTGATCGATTGATAAGGCGCCGATCGGATGACCGGCCCTGTACTTGGAATCTCTAGACGTCCTCCAGAGCTGCCCGCAAAACGCGAGTTGCCGTAATACTATCATGCAGCAACAGACGGGCAATTCCTTCGCACACATGCTTGGCAATCCCGGCAGCGTTGTACCCTTGACGCGCCGGCTCGCCATAATTCTTCAACCCATTGTTAATTCAAGATAATTCCCGCCAGCTTAGCAGGCCGGCGCGCTGGTAGAGCCAGGGGTACTGCGCCACCATCTTCTGCGCGCGCGTAATCCGGTAGGCGAGAAGCGCAATGCCGATCAGGACCGCTGTCTGCAGGACATAGGACGGCAGGTTGAGCGGATCGTCGGCGAGAAAGAAATTGTGGAATAGCCGGTTCGCAACGCCCAGCAGCAAGCCATAGACGACATTCTGCCAGGCGGGACGCCAGGTCTCTCCCAGCGCGCGCCCCATCATCATCGCGCCAAAGCCGAAGACGATAACGGTGAGCAGGATGAACCCGCCCCAGCTGCTGCCCAGGGGATTGTCGAAATTGAGAATGCGGTGCGACAAGGTCTGTGCGGCTTCTTCCATCGCCGGAGTCTCCGATCCTAGTGTCCGCCTTCGAGATAGGCGGCGCGTACCTCGGCATTGGCCAACAGCTCGCGGCCCGTGCCCTGCATGGTGATCTGGCCATTGACCATGACATAGCCGCGATGGGCGAGCCGCAACGCGTGGAACGCGTTCTGCTCCACCAGGAACACCGTCACGCCCTGCCGCTCGTTGATGTCGCGGATCACGCCGAAGATCTGTTTCACGATCAGCGGCGCCAGGCCGAGGGACGGCTCATCCAGCAGCAAGAGGCGCGGCCGGCTCATCAACGCGCGGCCGATCGCCAGCATCTGCTGCTCGCCGCCAGACAGCGTGCCGCCGCGCTGGCCCTGGCGCTGCTTGAGGATGGGGAACAGCCCGAAGACTTTGTCGATGTCCTCGCCGAACTTCGTGGAATCGGCCGTCAACGCACCCATCTGCAGATTTTCCATCACGGTCATGCGCGGAAAAATGCGGCGCCCCTCTGGCGACTGGGCTATGCCCATGCGCATGATCTCGTAGGTCGGCTTCTGGGTGATCGCCTTGCCTTCGAATTCAACGGCGCCGTGCCGCGCTCGCGGCGAGCCGCAGATCGTCATCAGCAGCGTCGACTTCCCCGCCCCGTTGGCGCCGATCAACGTGACGATTTCGCCCTGCTTGACGTCGAGATTGACGCCTTTCAGCGCCTCGATCTGGCCATAGAAGGTGTGGACGCCGGTGATCTTCAGCATGGCCGGCGCCTCATGGCTGCAACCCCAGATCCTTGGCGACCTCCGGCGGCAATTCCTCTTCCTCCGCCTCGCCGAGATAGGCGCGGATGACATTCGCATCGGCGCGGATCTGCGCCGGCGTGCCGTCGGCGATCTTCCGGCCGTAGTCGAGCACGACGATATGGTCGGAGATTCCCATGACCACGCTCATGTCATGTTCGATCAGCAGGATGCCGATCTTCTGTTCATCGCGGATGCGCAGCAGCAGCTGGTTCAGCGCCGCGGACTCATTGGCATTGAGACCCGCCGCCGGCTCGTCGAGGCAGAGCAGCACCGGGTCGGTGCACATGGCGCGGGCGATCTCCAGGCGGCGCTGGTCGCCATAGGGCAGGCTCGACGCCGGCCAGTCGGCCTTGGCGATAAGGCCGACGCGCTCCAGCCAATTGCGGGCGATCTCGACCGCATCGCGCTCCGCCCGCCGGTAGCCGGCCAGGCCAAACAGTCCGGCGACGCTGTAGCCTGAAGCGCGCATCAGCTTGTTGTGCTGGGCGACCATCAGGTTTTCCAGCGTCGACATGCCGCCGAACAGCCGGATGTTCTGGAACGTTCGCGCGACATGGGCCTTTTGCGAAATGCGGAAGCCGTCGAGCTGCTCCAGCAGGAAACTGCCATGGCCCGCGTTGAGCGTCAGGCGGCCGACCGTCGGCTTGTAGAATCCGGTCAGGCAATTGAACACCGTGGTCTTGCCGGCGCCGTTCGGCCCGATCAGCGCGGTGATCAACCCGGGCGGTGCGTCGAACGACACGTCGTCGATCGCCACCAGGCCGCCAAAGCGCATGGTCAAATGCTCGACCGCCAGAAGAGGCGCGCCATTCATGCCGGATGCCGCCGTCATTTCTTCTTGGTGTCCGGCGGCGGTCCGCCCGAAGGATGCAAGCGGATCGTCGGCTCGCGATGGGCCAGCAAGCCACCTGGCCGCCAGATCATGATCAGAACCATGCCGATGCCGAAGGCGAGCATGCGGTATTCCGAGAGCTCGCGGAATAGCTCGGGCACGCCGATAAGCACGGATGCTGCCAGCACGATGCCGACCTGGCTGCCGAGGCCGCCGAGCACGACGATCGCGAGAATGATTGCCGACTCCAGGAAGACGAAGCTCTCCGGGCTGATGAAGGCGTTGCGCACGGCGAAGAAGGAGCCGGCAAACCCGCCGAACATGGCGCCGACGGCGAAGGCCGTCAGCTTGGTGTTGGTGGGATTGATGCCGAGCGCCCGGCAGGCCGTTTCATCCTCCCGCAAGGCCTCCCAGGCGCGGCCGAGCGGCAGCTTGCGAATGCGCAAGGTAAAGAAATTCACCGCCAGCGCCGCCAGCAGCACGAGGTAGTAGAGGAAGATCACGCGGTGATTGGGATTGTATTCGATGCCGAAGAACTTGCTGAAGCTGGTTACGCCTTCAGGGACGTTCCGCTCCATCGGCAGGCCGAAGAAGCTGGCGCGCGGAACCCTGTTGATGCCGTTGGGGCCGCCGGTCAATGACCGCCAATTGACGATGATGATGCGGATCATCTCGCCGAAGCCGAGCGTGACGATCGCCAGGTAGTCGCCGCGCAATCGCAGGACGGGGAAACCGAGCAACACGCCGAAGGTCGCCGCCAGAAGTCCCGCCAGCGGCAGGCAGACCCAGAAGCTCCAGCCGAGATAAACCGAAGCCATCGCATAGGTGTAGGCGCCGACCGCGTAAAACGCGACATAGCCGAGGTCCAGCAGGCCGGCAAGGCCGACGACGATGTTCAAACCCCACCCGAGCATGATGTAGGTCAGGACGATGGTGCAGATATCGATGATCTTCTTTTCCTGGGTGCGATCGCCCAGCGGCAGCCAGGGAAGCGCAATGGCGAGCACGATCATGCCCGCACCGATCCAGGGCATGGCCCGCTGGACCGCTTCGACGACATTCCTGCTGACCACGACCTGGCCACGCGCCAGCGCGCGCTGCCTGCGCATTTCCTGCGATGAGCGCAGGAAGATCGCCACGGGGATGATAAGCGAGCCCCAATTGATGATCATCGACTTGAAGGGCAGGAATTCCTTCGGAATGAGGTTCCGTTCCTGCACCAGCAACAGCAGCAACAGCACCACAGACACGCCGCCAGCGACGATGACGCCGACCTGCGGCCGTCCCGCCCGCAATTGGCTGATCACCAGGCTGCCGACGAACACGCCGATCGTGGCGATGAAGACTTCCTTGTAGCGCGTGGTGAAATCCAGGGCGCCGGTGCTGCTGACGGTTTCGATGCCGACGATCAACGATGCCAGGAGAAAAGTAATCACGCCGACAGCGACCGCCTGCTTCAGCATCTCCGGCGTCACCGCCGAGGCTTCGGTCTGCTTTGCCTGTGCGGTCTCCTGCAGCAGCGCCATCGCCTAGACCTTCTCGATTTCCGGTTTGCCGAGGAGGCCCGTCGGCCGGAAAATCAGCACGAGAACCAAAACGCCGAATGCCGCGACGTCCTTGTAGTCGGCGGCGACATAGCCTGAGAAGAACACTTCGATAAAGCCGAGCAGCAATCCGCCGAGCATGGCGCCCGGAAGCGAGCCGACGCCACCCAGCACCGCGGCGCTGAAGGCTTTGATGCCGGCGACAAACCCGATGTAGAAATCGATGAAGCCGTAATAGAGCGTCACCATCAATCCGGCGACACAAGCCAGGGCCGCGCCGAGCACGAAGGTCAGCGATATCGTGCGGTCGATGTTGACGCCAAGCAGCGACGCCATCTTCATGTCCTGCTCGCAGGCGCGCTGTTGCCGGCCGAGCGAGGTGTGGCGGATGACCATGGTGAATCCGAGCATCAGCGCCACGGTGATCAGGATGATCATGATCTGCTCGTGGGTGATCTGCGAAGTTATGCCGTCCGCCTCCGCCAGCATGACCTTGCCGAACTGTTCATCCGTCGCATGGGGCAGCGGCTTGCCGCGGGCCCCCTGGAGCAGCAACACGTAGTTTTGCAGGATGATCGACATGCCGATCGCCGAGATCAGCGGTGCCAGGCGCGTCGAGCCTCGCAACGGCCGATAGGCAATGCGTTCAACGCTCCAGCCATAGAGTGCCGTGAGCGAGACGCCGATGACCAGCACCACCACCAGCGCCAGCGGCACCCAGGTGATGCCGAAGAATCCAAGGACAAGAATGATGATCAGCGAGTGAAAGGCGCCGATCATGTAGATATCGCCATGGGCGAAATTGATCATGCCGATGATGCCGTAGACCATCGTGTAGCCGATGGCGATCAGCCCATAGACCGATCCGAGGGTCAGGCCGTTGATCACTTGCTGCAGGAACGTGACTGACTCGGCCGTCATTCAGATTTCTCCATGCGGCCGGGCTGCGGGAATGGCAGCAATAGGTAAACGCGAGAAGTCAGCCCGAAGGCGCGGGCGATGCATTGCCACCGCCTGCGACAGGACGCGCGTCACAATTAGGACTCCCAAACTTGGCCTCGGTTTATTTAGCCGTTCTTCTTGTCTTGACCCTATATTATGGGGCGGGGCAGCCTCGCAAGCCGAAAGTGGGTATTGTCTCCGCACAATAGAACCGTTTCAGATGCGGCCCCTAGGGCCGTTCATCTGCAGTTTGCGTCCGCAGCGTCCCCAGCAGGCCCGCGGGGCGCAGCAACAAAATCAGCACCAGAAGCGCGAATACGGCGATATCCTTCCATTGCGAGCCGAGAAAGGCCGCCGTGAAACATTCGACAGCGGCGATGATCAGGGCGCCCAGGAAAGCGCCGGGCAGCGAGCCGATGCCGCCCACCAGCGCCGCCGTCAGCGCCTTGAACCCCATCAGCGTTCCCATATGGAAGTTGATCACGCCATATTGAAGTCCGGCGAACACGCCGCCGGCGCCGGCCAGCGTTCCGCCCATGACGAAAGTCAAGCCGATGATCCGGTTGACGTTCACGCCCAGCAGCGCCGCCATCCGCGGATCCTGGGCACAGGCCCGCTGGCTGCGGCCGAAATCGCTGCGCTGGCTGAGGCGCCAGAGCAGTCCTGCGATGATCATCGTGCCAAAGCCGACGACGAGATGCCCCTTGCTGAGATAAACGTCGAAGCCGTGGCCGGTGACGATGGGCCAGGTGGTCAGATCCTTGGTCAGGAGATAGCGCGTCTTCGGGCCTTGCAGCAGGCGCACGCTGTCTTTCATCGCGATCGACAGCCCTATGGCTGCGATCAACGCCGCCGTCGTGGGCATCCCGCGCATCGGCTGGAAGATGAGCTTGTCCATCGCCCAGCCGCCGGCGCCCATGATCACGCAGGCGCCCGCGCCGACCAGCAGCACAGCGGCGATACCGACCGATCCGAAATAGTACGCGAACACGATGGAAGCGACGTAGGCGGTAAAGGCGCCGAACATGTAGAGGTCGCCGAAGGCGAAATTGATCACCCGCGTAATGCCGTAAACCAGGGTAAAGCCAATGGCGATCAGCGCATAAACGCAGCCGAGACTGATGGCATTAATGGTCTGCTGCAGAACATATAGCGCCCGGCCCTTCAGCGTATCCGCTTCCGGATCGAAGGTCTGCGGCTGATACTGCATGAGGCGCAGCATCTTGTAGAGTTGCTGGATATCGTAGCGCCGCATCATGCCGAACTCGCTCGAATTCAGTTGCGTCATTTGCCACGCGTCTTCGGCTGATTTCCTTGGCAGGAACCAGCAGATCATCCAGCCTTCCTTGATCTCGGGCGTGCCAGTCGACCCTGTTGCCGCGGGCGCGCGCCAGTCGAGCCGCACCCCGAACGGCTGGGCCGGACCTTCATCCTGAAGACCGATGGTGACGCCCAGCGGTGCCTTCACGAAGGCCGGCATCAGCTCCTGACAGCGGCGGACGGCTTCCTCGCTGCCGGTCGCGGCCGCTTGCGCCGCGGACGGGATGAACACGTAGAAGGCTATCGCCACTGCGAACGCAAGATGGCGCCCAGCGCCGCTGACCATAGCTGACAGGCGCCTGAGAACGGCGGACTTGCATTGACGTGCAACCATCAATAATAAAATAGATGGTTACAGGTCCGAAGGCAAATGCACGCGCAAACTGAAACATCGACGCCACCGAAGAGCCGGGCCGGCAGCCTGCACCTGCTCAGCGGCCGCCTCTGTCTCGATTTCGCGAACACGACAAGCGGGCGCGGCGGACCGCAATGTCTGGAGCATCTCCACCAGTACCAGCATCTGCTTCAATGGTGCCGGCATACCGGCCTCCTCTCGGCCGCCCAGGCCAGCCGCCTCGCCCGTGCCTCAAGCCGCAGGCCGGCCAAAGCCGCTCGCGTCCTGCAGCAGGCCAAGCTGCTGCGGGAGGCGATCTATTCCATCGGCGTTGCCATCAAGAGCGGCCGCCCGCCGTCTGCGGGTCTTGCCGCCCTCAATGGCGCCCTTGCCGCCGCCGGAGGCCAGCGGCAGATAGCGGCCACGGATGGCAGGTTTTCCTGGCGATGGCGGGCCGGGCCGGAGGATCTGGGCTGGATGCTCGGTCCGATCGCCCTGTCGGCGGCCGAGCTGCTGGTGAAGCTGGACCGGCGCCGCCTGAAACAGTGTGCCGGCCTCCATTGCGGCTGGTTCTTCCTGGATGAGACCCGGAGCCGCACTCGCCGCTGGTGCGACATGCGGGTTTGCGGCAGCCGCGCCAAGACCCGCCGCTTCCGGCAGCGGCGGCGGGGCCGGGTTGGGTCCGCCGCAAAGTCGTGATAAGACTGGGCAGCCAACAACCCTTCGACCCTGGAGTGATCCATGAGCGCAGCCCAGAGCGCCGGCGCGGCCGTTTCTGCCACCGGCAAGTCCGCCCCTCCCGCCGGCCGGGCGGATTTCCAATGGGAAGACCCCCTGCTGCTGGAAGATCAGCTCAGCGAGGATGAGAGGCTGATCCGCGACACTGCCCGGCAATACTGCCAGGACAAGCTGATGCCCCGGATCCTCGAGGCCAACCGGCACGAGAAGTTCGATCGCAGCATCATGAACGAAATGGGCGAGCTCGGCCTGCTCGGCGCGACGATTGACGGCTATGGCTGCTCGGGCGTGAACTATGTCTGCTACGGGCTGGTCGCCCGCGAGGTCGAGCGGGTCGATTCCGGCTACCGCTCGGCGATGAGCGTGCAGTCGAGCCTGGTCATGCATCCCATACATGCCTATGGCACTGAAGCGCAGCGACAGAAATATTTGCCGCGCCTGGCGAAGGGCGAGATCGTCGGTTGTTTCGGCCTGACCGAGCCCGACGCCGGCTCCGATCCCGGTGGCATGCGCACCCGGGCCCGCAAGGCAGATGGCGGCTATGTGCTGAAGGGATCCAAGATGTGGATCACCAACTCGCCGGTCGCCGACGTGTTCATCGTCTGGGCGAAGGATGATGCCGGCGACATCAGGGGCTTCATCCTGGAAAAGGGCATGAAAGGCCTGTCGGCCCCGAAGATCGAAGGAAAATTCTCCCTGCGCGCGTCGATCACCGGCGAGATCGTCATGGAGGATGTGTTCGTGTCCGAAGAGCAGCTATTGCCCAACGTGAAGGGCCTGAAGGGTCCGTTCGGCTGCCTGAACAACGCGCGCTACGGCATTTCCTGGGGCGCGCTGGGAGCAGCGGAATTCTGCTGGCACCAGGCGCGCAACTACACCCTGAACCGCAAGCAGTTCGGCCGGCCGCTGGCGGCCAACCAGCTGATCCAGAAGAAGCTGGCCGACATGCAGACGGAAATCACCCTGGGACTGCAGGCCTGCCTGCGTCTGGGCCGCCTCAAGGACGAGGGCCGGGCCGCGCCGGAGATGATCTCCATGTTGAAACGTAATTCCTGTGGCAAGGCCCTGGATATCGCCCGTGCCGCCCGCGACATGCATGGCGGCAACGGCATTTCCGATGAATTCCACGTCATCCGCCATGTCATGAACCTTGAGGCCGTAAACACTTACGAAGGCACGCACGACGTTCACGCCCTCATCCTCGGCCGGGCGCAAACGGGCATTCAGGCCTTCTCCGGCGCCTGACCCCAGGGCGCTCAGTGCGTCAAATTTGAATCTTGCATGACCGGGGCAATTCGGCATGGATTGCGCTTGTATAGGGCGTCGGCGCCGCGAAGGTCTGCGCGCCGGTGGAAGGGTGGTTTGACTTGATGGCGGGATGCCGAGGGGCGGTGTCCCGGTAGCTGGTTTGCGGATCCGTAGGGACTCGCATTCAGGGGGCGGTTTCAAATCATGGCAGCGAAAGTTCGGCGGTTCAGTTCGACCGACATGGCGACTTTGCTTGGCCTGCCTGTACTCACGGTCCTTGCCTGGGCCACGGGGGAAAGCACCTGGAATCTCTTGGGCAATGCCTTTGCACCGATGGCCGCGCCCTTCTCCCTGACGTCATCGAATCTACCCCAATGCATCGCCTCCCTGCTGGAGCTTCGCGACGGCGCCGCCGGCGGCGCCCGCGTTCTGCGGAACGTACTGGCGCATCAGGTCGAAGAAACGTTGCAACTCCTCGCCTGCCACCGCCCCGGCGGCTGGCGGCCGACGACCGAATTGCGCGGCGCCCATAATCTGGTAAGCGCTCTGACGTCGGGGAACGGCGCCGTCCTGTGGGTCGCCAACTCTGCCTTTGCTTCGCTGGTGGTGAAGATGGCGCTGCATGATGCCGGCTTCAAACTCCATCACCTCAGCCATCCCCGCCACGGCTTTTCACCGACGCAGTTCGGCATGCGGTGGCTGAACCCGATCAGAACCAAGATCGAGGCCAAGTATCTCGCGAGCCGCGCCGTGCTGCCGCTCAGCCACAATGCTGGGCCTGTGCTGGCCCGGCTTGTCGACCGACTCAAGGAAGGCGGCGTCGTCTCCGTGACTGCGCAGGCCACGTCGCTGCGCCCGATTGCAGTCCCTTTCCTGGGCGGCACCTTGAACCTGGCGCCCGGCGCGCCGGGCATTGCCTACCGGTCCGGCGCGGCACTGCTTCCGGTGATCGCGACCAGGGACGCCGTCAACCATCACGCCATCACAATCGAACCCGCCCTGCCCCTGCCGCGAGGCTTGCCGAAGGAGCAGGCTTTCGAGCACGCGGCACAGGCCTTCGCGCACCGGCTTGCGACACATGTGCGGCAAAGCCCCGGTAGCTGGTTTGGCTGGCAGGACGCAGTCGAGGCGCAGGTCGGCGCCAGTGAGCCGGTCCAATTCGGTGCGGCGGCCCAGTAGAGCGGGCTTTGCGCGCCAGTTCCGGCGCCGCCATCGCTGAACAAAAGCAAACGGGCGGTGCCGATCTGGCACCGCCCGTTTTTGACTTCACCGCTTCCGGGCGCAGGTCAGACCGGAAGCCACCTCAATGAATTTGCGACTCAACACATGGAACGGCGCCTTGGGACAGGCGGCATCCGTAGTTTAGTGGATCGCCGCAGATAAAACGGCCAAACCAACCAGGAAGAATCCAGCAAAAAGGCCATAAGCAATCGGCATCATACGAGCATTCATAGCGTCCCCTCCTCAACTAGTGTCCAGCCCTACACCGGCTGCGGAATGCTTAATTTCCGGAAAGGATAATAGCCAGTTAAGAAGTAAAACGCAAGCATACTTTCATATCTTATTAAATACGTTGGATTTTATATGGTTTATTGTTTGAGTTTACCAAATGAAACTTTTCGTTTACCAAATATTCACCAAGATAAACGCCGGAGCGAATTTTGCGCCGTGATTTCAAGCGGCCGCGCCGGCCGCAACAGGCCGTTTGCCGATCCCGGCAATTTAGCGAAAATCCTAGGCCGCGCTGAGAACCGCTTCGGCGAGCCGCAGCGCGTCGGCGCGCCCGATCTCCCGGATATTCGAATCCCGCATCGACTTGTTTTCCGGCGCCATCGTCATGTCGGCCAGGCGCGGCGCGTCCGCGGCAGACAACCCGTCCTTGCTGAGGGAGATCGCCAAGCCGACCGACCGCAGGAAATGGTCATAGGCCGGCTGCAGATCGGCGATCACTGCAGCCTCGTTGCGGCCATCGGTCGGTACGCCCATCGCCGCGGCCACGGCGGCATGGCGCGCCGGTCCCGCTTCCGCGTTCCAGCCGAGCGCCACGCGCAGGCAGAGCCCGACGGCGCGGCCATGATGGACATGGCCGATGGCGCCCAGGGCATGGCCCAGGGCGTGTCCGACGCCGGTGCCCGCATTGTCGATGGCCATGCCGCCGGCGGCGGCGGCGATCTGCATGGCACCCCGCGCTGCCAGATCATCGGGTGCTTCGACCGCGCGCTTGAGATTGGCGATCACCAGCCGGATCGCGTGCAGGCCGATGGCGTCGTTCAGCGGATTGGCGCGGCGGATGGTGCAGGCCTCGATGGCATGGACCAGCGCGTCGACGCCGGTGGCCGCCGTGAGATGCGGCGGCAGGCCTACGGTGAGCTTCGGATCCAACAGCGCCAGATCGGCGCGCAACTCGTCACCCCATGCCCAGACCTTCTCGTCCTTCGCGTTGGTGAAGACGGAGACCCGGGTGGTCTCCGAGCCGGTGCCGGCTGTCGTCGGTAGGCAGATCTTCTTCAGCCCCTTGGCCGGCAGCCGGTTCTTGGAGAGTTCATAATGATCCGCCGGCTGATCCACCGGCGCGATGGCCGCGGCGAACTTGGCGACGTCGAGAGTTGAACCGCCGCCGAGGCCGACCACGACCTTGGCCCCGAGGGACCGCGCGGCCGTCGCCGCACCATCCACCTGCACGCCCAGGGGATCGCTCCGTACATCCGTGTACAGAGCCACCTTGCAGCCGGCCTTCTTCAACGTTGCCTCGATGGAGTCTGCAATTTTGGGAATACCGGGATCGGCCACGAGCAGTACATGGGCGCCCTCGCCGGCCAGCGCCTTCACATCCTCGCCCAGCTTGTCGCTGCGTCCGGCGCCGAAGACCACCCGCGTGTTCGGCAGCATCGAAAAAGAAGCAATGGTCATTCGGCCTCGCATTGTCATCGACGGGAATTCGCCGGATAAACCGGACAAACTTCGGGGCAGGGATTACATGAAGATCACGGACATTTCCATCACCCATCACCGGCTGCCGCTGGATCCGCCGTTCCGCGCCAGTTGGGACACGCGGCCGCGGACCAAATTCGAGGCGACCATCGTTCGAGTGAAGACCGATGCCGGCCTCGAAGGCTTCGGCTCCGGCGACTACATGCTTGGCTTCGAAGGAAACGAGCAATTGTTCATCGGTCAGGATCCGCTGGCAATCGAGCGGCATTATCGCCTGATCGCCAATATCGGCTTTCACAATGGCCGCTGCTGGCCGCTGGACCTGGCGCTGTGGGATCTTGCGGGCAAGATCACCGGCCAGCCCTGCTGGAAACTCCTGGGCGGCCTCTCCAACCGAATCCGTGCCTATGCGTCCTCAGGCACGCTGCGCCAGCCCAGGGAGATGGCGAAGACGGCGCGCGGCTATATCGAACGCGGCTACAAAGCGATGAAGGTCCGCTTCCACAGGGCCGATTGGCGCGAGGACATCGCCGCTCTGGAGGCCATCCGCGACGAGGTCGGCGACAAGCTGACGCTGATGGTGGATTGCAATCAGGGCTGGCGCATGGCCTGGGATTTCGCCGAGCCCTGGTCGCTCAAGGACGCGCTGCAGGTGGCGCGGCATCTGGAGCGGCTCGACGTGTACTGGATGGAGGAGCCACTGTTCCGCGGAGACTACAAGGGCATGGCGACCCTGCGGCAGGAGACCGATGTCCGGATCGCCGGCGGCGAACTGACCCGCGAATTGTACGAGTTCCGCACGCTGATCGAGAACGGCTGCCTTGATGTGTTGCAGCCCGACGCGGTTTGCGTCGGCGGAATCACCGGCTTACGCCGGGTGGCTCACATGGCGAATGAGTTCAATCTCGTGTTCACGCCACACACCTGGGGTAATGGCATCGGCCTGATCGGCAACGCCCATCTGGCGGCCGGCTGCGTGTCGGCGCCGTTCCTTGAGTTCCCCGACGATCCGCCGGAATGGTCGCTGGACCGCCGGGATTTCATCCTGACGGAGCCGATCGATGTTGATGCGGATGGCTGGCTGGTCCTGTCGGACAAACCCGGCTTCGGCGTGGAATTGGATGAAGATCGGCTGAAGGCGACGCGGTTCGCCTAGCGCTTCAGCCTAGGAATGAAATGAGAAGTGACGCGTTGCGGCGGTGGTCACGAGAAATGTCGCGCCGCACCGCCGCAACGCATCTCCCGAAAGGCGCCCTCCCCCAAGGGCGTTTCAGGCTGCGTTATCGATCGCGCCGGTGGGACGGACCGAGTAATCCATGCTCTGGGACCAGAAGCGCTCGAGGCGGCGCAGCAGCGCATTCATGCCCTGCAGCTCGTCCGGATTGGCAACGCCCTTGGACAACTCATTGGCGTGGCGTTCATACATGGCGTTCAGCCGCTCGCAGACCTCAAGGCCCTTGGGCGACACGCGCACGTTCACGGCACGGCGGTCATGGGGCGAACGTTCCTGCTGCAGGTACCCGTTCTCCACCATCTTCTTCACGTTGTAGGAGACGTTGGAGCCCAGGTAATAGCCGCGGTTCGTCAGCTCGCCGACCGTCAATTCGTCGGTGCCGATATTGAACAGGATCATCGCCTGAACGTTGTTCAGGTCGCGGATGCCATGGCGGTCCAGGTCGGCCCGGATGACTTCCAAGCATTCGCGATGCAGGCGCTCGATAAGGGCGATGGTTTCAAGATATGCGTTCTTCACGAAACGTCTCACAAGCTAGAGTCGTTGAACAGACGGGCATTAAACCACTGGCAGTCTTAACAGTTGGTTTACACGACAAAATTCACCAGCAAATTCGTTACATTCATAAGAAATTTGGTTAATCCGCAAACCGTAACGCCCCGATGGTTGACAAGCCCATGTCATTTATCGGAGATTTCGGCCGGCGCCGATTTGAAGCATCAGCTTGCGGGCGCTTTATAAATGCAGCTAAAGCGACGGCGACCGACCGCCCAGCTCCGCTGCGGCGGTTTTTTCGTTAAGGCTGTTCGCCTCACGGGGCGGCCGCCAGGGACTGATCCCCCTCGCCTCCGGGCGGAACGGATCCGCGGAGATTTGAGGGGCAGCTTGCTGCCGCGTCACCAAGAAGCTAAAGCGCCACAGCGTTTGTGGGCCCCGCCACGTTTCCGTAAGGAGGACGGCCCCATGGCCACGCAAACCCACCAGTCTTTCCAGCCCATCTTCACCGCGGCCCAAGCCGCCCTGGGTGCCGATCCGGAACAGGCTTCCGCCATCTTCACCGCCGAAACCCGGCAGGTCGACGGCCTGCACAGCGAGGCGCTGATTCGGGCCTTCCGCCTGGATGTGGACGAGCCGGCCGCGCTCGGCGGCCAGGATAAGGGGCCAAATCCCGTCGAGCTGATCCTGGCCGCCCTGGGCGCCTGCCAGGAGATCACTTACCGCCTCTACGCTGACACCATGGGCATTCCACTGGACCGGGTATCCGTGTCGGTCAGCGGCCGCCTCGACCTGCGGGGGTTCTTCGCTGTTGACGAAGGCGTCCGCCCGGGTTTCAAGGACGTCACCGCCACCGTTAAGATCGACAGCCCGGCGCCGGCCGACGAGATCGAACGGCTGCGGGCGACTGTCGACCGCCATTGCCCGGTGCTGGACATCCTGCGCAGCGTCACGCCGGTCAAGACACGGATCGAACTCAGCGCCGCCGCACAAAAGCCGGCGGCCTGAAGCGCCATAGAAAAAGGAAGCCGAGGGAAACATGACCACCAGCAGCAAGAACCCGGAAACGATCGTCCTGCACGGCGGCAACTATCGCGCTGACCCCACCAGCAACGCAGTGGCGGTGCCGATCTATCAGACCACCTCCTATCAGTTCAATCATACGGAGCATGCCGCGAACCTGTTCGCCCTGAAGGAGTTCGGCAACATCTACACGCGGATCATGAATCCGACGAACGCGGTACTGGAAGAGCGCCTGGCCCAGCTCGAAGGCGGCGTCGCTGCGCTCGGCGTGGCGTCCGGCCAGGCGGCCTCGGCCATGGCGATCCAGAATATCGCCCAGGTCGGCGACAACATCGTCAGCTCGACCGATCTCTATGGCGGCACCTGGAACCTCTTCGCGAACACCTTGAAGACCCAGGGCATCGAAACCCGGTTCGTCGATCCGTCAGATCCGGAGAATTTCCGCAAGGCGACCGATGCCAAGACCCGCGCCTACTACGCGGAGACGCTGCCCAATCCGAAGCTGCAGGTCTTCCCGATCAAGGAAGTCGCCGATATTGGCCGTTCCCTCGGCGTGCCGCTGATCATGGACAACACATCCTGCCCGGTGCTGTGCAAGCCGCTCGAGCATGGTGCCGCCATCGTCGTCTATTCGACAACCAAGTACATCGGCGGCCACGGCACCTCCATCGGCGGCGTGATCGTCGATGGCGGCAACTTCGACTGGGAGAAGCACGCCGCCCGCTTCCCGCTCTTGAACCAGCCGGATCCCAGCTATCATGGCGCGGTCTGGACCCAGGCGGTAAAGCCGCTCGGACCCATCGCCTATATCATCAAGGCGCGGGTCACGCTGCAGCGCGACCTCGGCTATGCCATGAGCCCGTTCAACGCCTTCATGTTCATTCAAGGCCTGGAGACGCTGCCGCTGCGGATGCGCGAGCATTGTCGCAATACCCAGGCCGTCGTCGACTACCTGAAGAAGCATCCGTCGGTGACCAAGGTCATCCACCCGAGCGTGCAGGAAGGCGAGTTCGCGCGCCGGGCCAAGGCCTATCTGAAGGGTGGCCTCGGTGGCCTGCTGGGCTTCGAGATCAAGGGCGGCAAGGAGGCTGGACGTCGCTTCATCGACGCGCTGAAGCTGTTCTACCATGTGGCTAACATCGGCGACGCGCGCAGCCTCGCCATCCACCCGGCCTCCACCACCCATTCCCAGCTCTCGCCGGAAGAGCAGCTGCAGACCGGCGTCTCCGAGAATTATGTCCGCCTGTCCGTGGGCCTTGAGCATATCGACGACATCATTGCCGACCTCGACCAGGCGCTGAAGGCTGGGGGCAGCCTGAAGGCGGCCGCGGAGTGATCTGATCGCCTGGTGAATAACGGCGATCATCTCATGAATGAGGCGGGCTCATTGGCCCGCCTCTGCTCCTACAATTGCGAGCGCAGGAGCACTGAACCTTTCGGGAGCCGCACGCCGAACTGTTCGCGCAGCAACTGGCGGTACTCTGCGTCATTGGCTACGCCGCGCACGCGCCGCGCGCCATTGCGGCCGGTTTCGATCAACTTCATCCCAGTCAGTGTCTTGCGCCCCAGCGCCGTCGCCAGCGAGCAGACGCGATTGCGGGTGAAATGAGAGTCCGGCGAGGTTTGATGCCAGCGGCACATGGCATCGAAGTTGTCCAGCTCGCGCGGCGCCAATGTGAAGCGGTATGAATCTTTCCACCGCCCTGCCCCGCTCCGTTCCTGGAGCAGATGGAATTCATCCCGGCGCAAGATCCGGTAGGCCTTCGAGCCCTGTACCTGCGGGCCTGTCGCATCCAGGTCCAGTGGCGATTTGAAGTTCTCGCCGAAGCCGACATCGACCATCCAGCGGCGATCCAACTCCACCAGCAGCAACAGATGATCGTATTCTGGCCCGAAGCCGCCGGAGTCCTTCGCAACGCCCGCCGAGAGCAAGGTAACGCGATAGCCGAGACGCCGCAGCAGCTCAGCGAACAGCCCGTTGAGTTCGTAACAGAACCCGCCACGCCGCCGGCGCACGATCTTGTCGTAGAGTGCCACAAGGTCGATCGACCCCGGCTCGCCCATATGGATGCTTAGGTTCTCGAACGGCACCGTAAAGAGATGCTGGCGATGCAGACGCTTCAACGTACGCACATCGGCGCGGAGCGGCCCTGTCACGCCAATACGCCGGAGATAGGCCCGCGGATTCATGCTTTGCGCTGGCTGATGTCTACACGCTGTCGGTCATCGCCATGACGTCAATTTCCTTGACGCAGGAGGCGTTGGACAGGCGCGTGACGCAGCGGACCAGTTCGACAAGGTCCTGCGGCGGAATCATGTCGCGCGCTTCGTGCGGCCGGGCTGCGATCTTGCCGTCCTTTACCATGATCGTGCCGATATTGCCGGGATTGAGGCAGGTCACGGCGATGCCATCCTTGCGCACCACTTCCCGCAGCGCATGGGCGACGCCGCGCAGTCCGAACTTCGACGCCGTATAGGCCACTTCCGGCTGGCCGATATTGTCGAGGCCCGACGTGGACCCGATCAGCACGATCTTCGCCGCCTCGGATTTCCGCAGGTTCGGCAGCACCGCTTTCAGGCAGGTGATCGCCGAAGTGAGATTCACTGTCAGGATGTTCTGAGTCTCCGAGTCCGGCACCTCGTCGAAGCTGTAGCCGGGACCGAATGCGCTGCTCTCCCAGATGCCGGCGTTGTAAATCGCCACATCCAGCGTCGCCGAACCAACGGCGGCGCTTACCCGCGCCGCGACATCCGCGGTGCCGAGGTCGGCTTCGATCCAGTTCCTGGTGACACCGTCGTCATAGTCAAGATCGGGGCGGCTGCGGGACACCAGCCAAACGCTGTCGCCCCGCGCTGGCAGAGACAGATTGAAGGCCGCGCCCAAGCCGCGGCTGGCGCCGAAGATTATCATCGATGTCATGGGGCTACCCTTTTCAATCTTCCAGGGCGACGAACTCCATCGCCTGATGGGCCACACGGCGGATATGGCGGCGCTTCGGCGGTTCGTGGATATAGCGGTTCACCGCTGCCAGCAGGGTGCTCGTGGTCACCGGCGGCAGGCCGCTGGCGATTTCCTCCTCGGCGGCCAGGAAGGTTTTCACCAGATGGACCGAGTGGATGTAGTCCGGTTCGCCATGGTCGAAGATCCGGTCGATGGCGCGGCTCGAAAGCGCGGCGATGCCCGGCACGAACCAGCCGTCCTGCGGGTCTTCCCGGTCGACGAAGGCGGCACTACGGCCAAGGAAGCAGGCCATCTGCAGCAATCCGGCCGGCCAGACCTCCGGATACCGGGCGCTCAGGCGGCGCAGTGCGTTGGTGAAGGTGATGGGATGGGTGAAATCCAGCCAACCCACATTCTCCTGTACCTTGTTGTCGGTGCGCCGCTGCACGCGGGTGTCGAAATGCAGCAGCTCGGCCGCGGCTGCACCCAAAAGCGAGGTGCAGAGGGCCGCCGGCGCTGCGGTCGCCGCGGCGTCGGCAACCAGGTCCAGGGTGTCGTTGACCGAGCGGCCGCGGAAATGCTCCGGCGGCGGGGCCAGGCCGTTGGCCGGATGCTGCGGCCACCGATCGAGCGCCTTGCCGTAGTGGCGGAACTCCGGAATCAGGTCCTCGCGAGACGAATTGACTAGGGAGCGGATCAACGCCAGCACCAGCGGCTCCTCCACCTCCGGTCCCAGTCGCGCCGCGAGCCGGCCCACATGGCCGACATAGATCAGCTGATGGCCGAAATCGGCGTAGTGGCGGAGGGCGGCCGCGGTCAGGGCGCGTTCCAGCCCGGCGAACCCGCTGCCCGCATCCAGCGCACCCCGGGCCATGGCAACCGCCTTCGGTTCGTCTTGCGCCTCCAGCGCCGCGGCGAACTCGGCGAGATCGAACTTGGCGCGATCGGTCGTGAAGGGCCGCGCCGGTTCGCGCAGGCTGTCAAAGGCCATGTAGGCGATGGGCTCCACCACGGCCACCAGGGCGCGCTCGGGATCGTCTTTCAGCCGGTCATGGAGGCGGAGCCAGCCTTCCGCCGCGGCAAAGGCGTGGGTCATGCCGAAGCGCAGCTTGTCATGGGACCACCTGATGGCGGCCACAATGGCCCGGCCAGGATCGCCGCCGGCCTTCACCAGCCGCGCCACCTCGCGGGCGATGCGGTCATATTCGTGATCACCGAAGGCGGTGCGCAGATTTTCGAGGGCCCGGGCCTGGCGATCGGCTGGCGGCGGGTCCGTGATATCGACCATCACCGTGCCGTTCTCGAGCCGCGTGGGGTAGAGGCGCAGCCGGTCGCCCTGGAACAGATTGTCGCCGGTCTTCAGGTCGAACTTCCAGCCATGCCAGTTGCAGGTGAGCACGCAGTCGCCGTTCACCGTGCCTTCGCGTAGCGGATAACCTTCATGGGGGCAGCGGTTGTTGCAGGCGTAGATCTGGCCATCGACATGGAAGAAGGCGATCTGCTTGCCGCCGATCTTTGCAATGGCGGTGCCGTCGCGGCGCAGCTTTTCCAGAGGCAGTGCCGAGGACCATGTCATCGCCGCTCTCCCGCGCTGATGCAGCCGTGGTTATAATTTACAAAGATATTCTTTCTAAATTCTCGCGCCACCGCGGCAATATGTCAATCGATTCCTTATCAAATTATCTTGCCTTCCGACGCCGGTTCGGCGCATGTTTCCAGCATGTCCGACGCTTCCGCCGACCGCATCCTCTTCCTGCTCAAGACCCGCGGGCCGCAGACCGCCACCACCCTGGCCAAGGCGATGCGCATCACCGCCGTCGCCGTGCGGCAGCAGCTGATGAAACTCCAGGCCGAGTCCCTTGTCGAGCATCGCGACGCCCGCCTCACCGTCGGCCGGCCGAAGCGCCATTGGCGCCTGACCGAGGCGGCGCAGAGCCGCTTCCCCGACGCCCATGCCGGCATGACGCTGGAGATCCTGGCGGCAGCGCGCACCGTGTTCGGCGAGGAAGGCGTCGACCGGATGATTGCCGCACGCGAGACCGCGTCCAAGGCGGCCTATGCCGGGCGGCTGGGGACGGCCCGGAGCCTGAAGCAGAAGGTGGAGCGGTTGGCGGCCGCCCGCGCCGAAGAGGGCTACATGGCCGAATGCCGCAGCGACAGCGACGGCACCCTCTGGCTGATCGAGAACCACTGCCCGGTCTGCGCCGCGGCGCGGGAGTGCCAGGGCTTCTGCCGCTCGGAGCTGGCCATCTTCCAGTCCCTCCTCCCCACCGCCACGGTGGAGCGGACCGACCACATCCTCACTGGCGCCCGCCGCTGCGCCTATCGCATCGTGCCAAACGGCGGCAGCAGGACCGAGCGCTA
This sequence comes from Verrucomicrobiia bacterium, assembly GCA_035544395.1. Classification (GTDB taxonomy): domain Bacteria; phylum Pseudomonadota; class Alphaproteobacteria; order Dongiales; family Dongiaceae; genus DATKFM01. Next base: position 424 of record DATKFM010000340.1, on the reverse strand, counting down.
GGCGCCGGAACGGGCGCGGCAATCCGCCCTTCTGGACCGCTGAGGCGCGAGCAGCCTAGAATGTCATCTTGCGATTGTTACAGTCGCCGTCCAGGAACCCGTCATGACCCCACCGTCGCCGAAAGTCCGCTCGCTGCTGCGTCCCTTGGAGACCGCGCCGGAGGTTCGCCCGGCTGGTGGGCCGGCCCCCCATGGCCAGTATCCGCGCGTCCGCATGCGGCGGAACCGGGCCGATGGCTGGTCGCGGCGGATGGTGGCCGAGAACCGCCTGTCCGTCGAAGATCTGATCTGGCCGGTCTTCGTTCATGAAGGGGGCAAGGTGGAGGCCGTGCCTTCCATGCCCGGCGTGTCGCGGCAGACAATCTCGGCAGTGGTGGATCAAGTCGGCATGGCCGGTGAGCTGGGCGTTCCCGCCGTCGCGATC
>DATKFM010000339.1:0-15481 GCA_035544395.1 Verrucomicrobiia bacterium | reverse complement strand
TCCGCTCATGGGCGGGATTGAGATGGGCGAAGACCAGGCAGACGGCGACCGATTGCGGTTCCAGCTTGGCGATGGCGTCGGCGACACGCTCGGCTTCCACTTTCGTCAACGCCGTGACCACATTGCCAAACGCATCGATGCGCTCGGCCGCCTCGATGGTGCGGGAACGCGGCACGACAGCGGGCGGCTTCGCATCGGTCAGGGAATAGAGGTTCGGCCGCTGCTGATCGCCAATCACCAGGATGTCGCGGAATCCCGCCGTGGCGACGAAGGCGACCTTGGCGCCGTTGCGGGTCAGGAAGGCATTGGTGCCGACGGTAAAGCCATGGACGAAGAGATCGATATCGCCGGGCTGCAGCCCCGCTTGCGCCGCGATGCGTTTGATGCCCTCGGCGATGCCCGCGGCCGAGCCGGTCGCTTCCGACGATACCTTGTCCAGATGAACGCGGCCGGCGCCGGTGGCGGGATCGACGTCGACCAGCACCAGATCGGTGAATGTTCCGCCTACATCGGCCGCGAGATAGCGCATATCAGGGATCGTATGTGAGGGTTGCCGGCCGGTCGAGCGTCAGGCAACCGCTTCCAGCCGGTCGACGGCGGCGCGGTCATAGCCGGTGCTGGCCTTGAACAGTTGCTGGCTATAGGGGTGCGATGGCTCCTGGGCGCGCAGCCGGGCGGCGGTCAGTTCCTCGACGATGACGCCTTCGCGCATGACCGACAGCCGGTCGCACATATGGGCGACGACAGCGAGATTGTGGCTGACCAGCAGGAAGGTGAGATTGCGCTCGCGCCGCAGCCGCGTGAGCAGATTGAGGATCTCCGCCTGCACTGACACGTCCAGCGCCGAGGTGGGCTCGTCCAGCAGGAGGATGCGCGGTTCCAGGATCAACGCGCGGGCGATGGCGACCCGCTGGCGCTGGCCGCCGGAGAGCTGATGCGGATAGCGGAAGCGGAAGCTGGCATCGAGGCCGACATCCGACAGCGCAGCGGCGATGCGGCGGTTCACGTCGCCAAGCCCGTGGATCGCCACCGGCTCGGCCAGGGCGCGGTCGACGGTCTGGCGCGGATGCAGCGAGCCGTAGGGGTCCTGGAACACCATCTGCACCAGCTTGTGGAAGGCGCGGTCGCGCTTGGGCTCCTGCGGCTGATCCGCGATCACGACCGTGCCGCTCCAGTTCCGCAGCAGGCCGCTGAGGACCCGCAGGACCGTCGACTTGCCGGAGCCGGATTCACCGACCAGGCCGTAGGATTCGCCCTCGGGCACATGGAAATTGACACCGCGCACCGCATGGACGGCGGCCACGCCGCTGCCGAACACGACCTTGAGATCGCCGACGTCGATCATGCCACCGGCTCCGCACTCCAGGTGGGATCGCGACGCAGCACCGGCAGATCGCCCGCCGGCCGATCGATGCGCGGCAGGGAATCCAGCAGGCCCCGGGTATAGGGATGTTGCGCGTTGTGCAGATCGGCGGCGCGGCAGGTCTCGACAATGCGGCCGGCATACATGATCAGCACGCGGTCGCAAAAGGACGCCACCAGATTGAGATCGTGGCTGATGAAGATCAGCCCCATGCCGCGCCGGCTGACGAGATCGTCGATGATCGCCAGCACTTGCATCTGCACGGTGACGTCGAGGGCGGAGGTGGGCTCGTCGGCGATCAGCAGGTCGGGATCGCGGATCAGCATCATGGCGATCATCGCCCGCTGGCCCATGCCGCCCGAGAGTTCGTGGGGATAGGCGGCATAGACGCGCTCGGGATCGCGGATGCGCACCGCCGCCAGCATTTCCAGGCTGCGCTCGCGTGCCTGCGCCTTCGGCACGCCGCTATTGGCGCGATAGGCCTCGGCGATCTGACGGCCGATGGTCATCACGGGATTGAGGGAGAATTTCGGATCCTGCATCACCATGGAAATGCGCTTGCCGCGGATGCGGCGCATTTCCCGGCTGCCGGCCCGCAGCAAATCGGTGCCCTCGAAATCGAGCTTGCGCGCGGTCACCTCGCCCGGCGATGGCACCAGGCGCAGCACGGCGCGGCCGGCCATGGATTTGCCGGAGCCGGACTCGCCGACGATGCCGAGCTTCTCCCGGCCGACATTGAAGCTGACGCCGCGCACGGCATGGACAAGGCCCTGGCGCGTGGCGAAGCGCACATGCAGGTCTTCGACGGTGAGGAGCGGCCCGGTGTCGTTCATCGCTGCTTCGGGTCGAGCACGTCGCGCAACCCGTCTCCCAGCAGGTTGAACCCGAGGCTGACGATGAAGATGGCGATACCCGGCATGGTCGCCACCCACCATTGCTCGAGGATGAAGTCGCGGCCGGCAGCCACCATCGCTCCCCATTCCGGCAATGGCGGCTGTGCGCCGAGGCCGAGGAAGCCCAGGCCTGCCGCGGTCAGGATGATGCCCGCCATATCGAGAGTGACGCGGATGATCACCGAAGAGAGGCAGAGCGGCACGATATGCCGCAGCACGATGCGTCCCGGCGAGGCGCCTTGCAGCCTTGCGGCGGCAATGAAATCGCTGCTGCGCAGCGCCAAGGTCTCCGCTCGCGCGACGCGCGCATAGGGCGGCCACGAGGTGAGCGCGATGGCAATGACCGCGTTCTCGATGCCAGGCCCCAGCGCGGCAACGAAGGCCAACGCCAGAACCAGCCGCGGAAAGGCCAGGAATACGTCGGTGATCCGCATCAGCACGGTATCGACGATGCCGCCGGCATAGCCGGCAACAGTGCCGACCAGCAGGCCGGCCGGCGCCGCCAGGATGGCGACAAGCACGACGATGATCAGGGTGAGATGGGCGCCGTGGACGACGCGGGTGAATATGTCCCGGCCGAGCTGATCGGTGCCGAACCAATGTTCCGCAGAAGGCGGCAGAAGCCGGTGCGCCAAATCCTGGCCATAGGGCGTCCCGGGCGCCAGCAGCGGCGCCAGGATCACCATCAACAGCAATGCCGCAATAATCCCCAGCCCGGCCATCGCCAGGGGATTGCCGCGGAGCTTGAGCCAGGCGAGATAGGCGTTGCCGCAGCGCGCCTGCCAGCGGGAACCGGGCGCCGACGCCAGCAGCCAGGCACGCAGGCCTTGGTTGGGCGCTGCGGTCACGCTCATCGCGACCTCGGATCGAGGATGCGGTAGAGGAAATCAGACAGCAGATTGAGGCTGATGAATGCCAGGCCGACGACGAACGTCCCGCCAAGCACGGCGTTCATGTCGGCATTGAACAGGGAGTCCGTGATGTAGCGGCCAAGGCCGGGCCAGGCGAAGACGGTCTCGGTCAAGACCGCTCCCTCCAGCAGCGAGGCGTAGCTGAGGGCGATAACGGTGACCAGCGGCAGCATGGCATTGCCCAGTGCGTGGCGCCAGACGACGCGGAACTCCGACAGGCCCTTCACCCGCGCCGCCGTCACATATTCCTGGCTCAGCTGCTCGATCATGAAGCTGCGTGTCATGCGGCTGATATAAGCAAGCGAGTAGTAGCCGAGGATCGACACCGGTAGCCCCAGGTGGCTAAGCGCATTGAAGAAGATGTCCCACTCCCGCGCCAACGCGGCGTCGATCAGCATGATGCCGGTAACGGGATCGATGATGTCCTCGTAGAAGACATCCAGGCGGCCGGTGCCCGACGCCCATTCGAGCCATTTGTAGAACACCACCAGACCCACGATGCCGAGCCAGAACACCGGCACCGAATAGCCGACGAGCCCCAGAACCCGGATGACATGGTCCGGCCAGCGCCCCTGGAACTTGGCCGCCAAGACGCCCATGGGCACGCCGATGACGGCGCCCAATAGAGTCGCCAGGGTCGCCAGTTCGATGGTCGCAGGGAAGAAACGGATGATGTCGTCGACGACCGGCTTCGAGGTGATCACGGACTTGCCGAAATCGCCGTGAAGCATTTTCGTCATGTAGAGCCAGAACTGATAGTAGAGCGGCTCGTCCAGCGCGAGTTCCAGGCGCACGCGGGCGTAGACATCGGGCAGCGCCCGATCGCCGACGATGGCCAGCACCGGATCGATGGGTATGACGCGCCCGATCAGGAATGTAATCAGCAGCAGTCCAAAGAAAGTCAACAGTATCGAGAAGATCAGATTGAATGTCTTCGGCAGCCACCCGCCGGCCCAGCGCAACTGAAAGGCCGGCGCACCCGTCAACTCGCGGGACTGTGTCACGGAGGAATCTCTGTGCCCGATGGCGTCAGAAGATGGCCCGGTTCGGTCACGTGCCCCCTGAACGTGCGGGCCTCATCCCGGCTATGGGATGAGGCCCGCGATGTCATGGGGTCGCGGCCGAACCTTGCCGCTGCCCGACTAGGATTTCGTTATCAGGCGATAGTAGATGATGTCGAACGTGGGTCCGGAGACGTAGCCGTTCACGTTGTTGCGCTGCGCGACCTGCTCCGTGCTCTGGAACATGATGATGAATGGCGAATCGTCCTGCAGCTTCTTCTGCAGAGCAAGGTACATGTCCTTTCGCTTGTCGGCATCGCGCTCCCGCACCGCGGCGTCGGTCTCGGCGGTGATGTCAGGGATATCCCAGGCATTGCGCCAGGCCAGCGGCTTGGACTTCGCATCATCCGAATTGTCCGGATTGCGGGCGAAGCTGTCGGCGTTGGAGTGCGGGTCCATATAGTCCGGTGACCAATAGAGCAGGACCATCTGATGATTCCGCGCCCGGTACTTGGTGATCACCTGCTTCTGCTCGCCGGGGACGATATTCACCTTCACGCCGGCTTCGGCCATGGTTGCCTGGATCGACTGCGCCATGTCCGACGAGGGCGAGCTGTTCGAGGCATCGAGATTGATCTCGAAACCGTCGGGGTAGCCCGCTTCGGCCAGCAGCGCCTTTGCCTTGGCGACATCGAGCTTGAACGGCGTGTCAAGGAGCGAGGCATAGAAGCCCGACGGCCAGAAGGACTGATGCACCTTGAACTTGCCCTTCAGGAAGGTGTCGGCCATGCCCTGGTAATCCACGAGCCAGCGCAGCGCCTGCCGCACCTTCGGGTTCTTCAGATGCTCGTCTTTCTGGTTAAGTCCGAGATAGAAGATGTCCGCTTTCGGATAGGCCGCGACGACGATGTCGGTGTTTCCGGCAATTCCCTGGATCTGGTCCGCGGTGAGGTTGCGGGCCATGTCGATGTCGCCTTTTTCCAGCATCAGGCGCTGGGCGGCGGGTTCCGGCACATGGCGTACGACGACGCGCTTTATACCCGCACCGCCATGGCGGTCGTTCGGATTGGCATCGAGCACCACCGATTCATTGGCCTTCCAGGACTTCAGCATGAAGGCGCCGGAACCGGCGGAGTGGTCTTTCATCCAGGCGTAGGCCAGGTCGCCATCCACTTCGTGCTCGAGCACCAGCTTCTTGTCGACCACCGATGCGACACCGGCGGAGAGACAGTTCAGCACCAGCGTCGGCGCGAAATCCTCGGGGATGGAAAGCTGCACGGTCAGTTCGTCGGTTGCCTTCACCAGGCTGTCGACATTGTCCTTGTTCCAGCCGAGCTGGGACAGGATGAAGGCCGGAGTCTTGTCCAGCTTGATCACCCGCTGTAGCGAGAACGCCACGTCCTCGGCGGTAAGCGGATTGCCGGAATGGAACTTCTGGCCGGGGCGGATCTTCAGCGTGATGGTCTTGCCATCGTCGCTGACCGAATAGCTCTCGGCCACGCCGGGGACCAGCTTCTCTGTGTCCTCGGCCTCATAGGTCATGATGCGGTCATAGATTTGCGCGATCATCTCGCCGCCGGAAAATTCGAACACTTCGGCCGGATCGAGCGTGATGATGTCGTCGATCTGCTTGGCCTGGACGAACGTGTCCTTTGGCGTCTCCGCCCAACTGGGCGTGACCGCAAAACTCGCCGCCAGCGCAAACGCGCCCGCGGTCAGCAAGGCTATCCGATTCATGGCGATCTCCCTGTCCGTCTGTTTCTCGACGTGGTTCGTTGCCTGCCCGGCCCGTTCCCGCGACCGGTCTACTATCGTTGTGACAGGCCCCCGGGGAGTCAAGCGGATATGCCGTCAAACCCCGGAAATTACGTCGAGAAAGTCCTTTTGCACCTCAGACCGGCCGGCGGGCCTTCAGGGCCTGGGTGATGGTGCCGTCATCAAGATAGTCCAGCTCACCGCCCACGGGCACGCCATGGGCCAGGCGGGTGATGGCGACGCCACTGCTTTCCAGCCGGTCGGCGACGTAATGGGCCGTCGTCTGGCCGTCGACCGTAGCGGCGATGGCGAGGATGACTTCCTTGATGCCGCCGGCGCCGATGCGCTTCTGCAGCCCGGCGATCGTGAGCTGCTCCGGTCCCACGCCGTCGAGAGCCGAGAGCAGGCCGCCCAGCACGTGATAGCGGCCGCGGAAAGCCGCCGCCCGCTCCAACGCCCATAGATCGGCGACATCGGCGACGACGCAGAGGCTGGCGCCGTCGCGTCGGGGATCGGTGCAGATCGCGCAGGGATCGCTGGTGTCGAGATTGCCGCAGGTCCCACAAGTGCGGATGTTGGCGGCCGCCTCTTCCAGCGCCCGCGCCAGGGGCAGCATCAGCAGTTCGCGCTTCTTGAACAGTTGCAACGCCGCGCGGCGGGCCGAGCGCGGGCCGAGACCCGGCAACTTAGCCAGCAACTGGATCAGCCGTTCGATGTCGGAAAGCGTCATGCCGCCTGGGTCACGGCGCAGGGTTTCAGAAGGGCAGCTTCATGCCCGCGGGCAATTGCAGGCCGCCGGTCACCTTGGCCATCTCTTCCTTGACGTGACTGTCCACTTTGGCGCGGGCGTCGTTCACCGCCGCCAGGATCAGATCCTCCAGCATTTCCACATCGCCGGGGGCGACGATCTTCGGATCGATCTTGATCTGCCGCATCACGCCCTTGCCGTTGAGCGTGACCGTGACCATGCCGCCGCCGGCGGAGCCGCTGACCTCGGCCGCTTCCAGCTTGGCCTGCACCTCCTGCATCTTGGCCTGCATCTCCTGGGCCTGCTTCAGCATGTTGCCGAGATTCTTCATCCGTCAGTGTCTCCGTCAGTGGGGGTGTCGGTGGGCAGATCCAAGCTGCGCACGGTTTCAATCATCGCGCCAGGGAAGGCCGTCATTGCCGCCTGCACCAGGGGATGGGCCTCGATGGCCGCTCGCGCCTGGGCTTCACCGGTTGCCTTTTGCTGTGCCAACGTGGGGTCGCCGGGCTCGGACGAGACGGCGACCACCCAGCGGCGGCCGGTCCATTCGCCGAGCAGGGCGCCGAGACGGTTGGCAAGATTGGCGGGCGCCTGGGGCTCGGGCCGGATCTCCAGCCGGCCCGGCTCGAAGCGCACGAGATGCACATTGTTATGGAGCTGGGCATAGAGGATCGCCTCTCGCCGCTCCTGCAGCAATGCGACGACCTCTTCGTAGCTCTTGGGATCAGGCGCAGGTGCCGCTGTCGAGGGCGCGGCGTCGGCGACACCGGGAGCCGCCATCATCGCCGCACCGCCCTGGGCCATGGCGCGCGGACGATCGCCGCCGTCGCCGCGCGACGAGGCCAGCACCGGCGGCGATTTTGCCTGGGACGTCTGCATCGACGGCCCTGTGTTGCCGCCGCTGCGTCCCGCCGGCGCCTGTACTGCGGCGGCATTGCCGCCGCCTTCCTGGAGCTGGCGGATGAGATCTGCCGGCGGCGGCAGGCTGGCGGCGTGGGTGAGGCGGATCAGCACCATCTCCGCCGCCTGCAGCGCCTGGGGTGCCGAATGCACATCGCCCAGCCCCTTCAGCAGCATCTGCCAGCAGCGCGACAGCAAGGGGATCGAAAGTTTTTCCGCCATCGCCTTGCCGCGAACGCGCTCCGCCTCGGGCACGCCCGGCGCCTCGGCGACAGTGGGCACCAGCTTCACCCGCGTCAGCCAGTGGGTGAGGTCGAGCAGGTCCTGCATCACGACCGACGGATCGGCGCCGGCCGCATACATGCCGCCGAGAAGATCGAGCGCCGCCTTGGCGTCGCCGCGCATCAAACTGTCGAAGAGATCGAAGATCTGCACCCGGTCGGCGAGTCCGAGCATGTCCCGCACATCGGCTTCGGCAATCTCGCCGGTCGCGCGGGCGATCGCCTGATCCAGCAGCGAGAGCCCATCGCGCACCGACCCGTCGGCGGCGCGGGCGATCAGCCCGACCGCACCCGGCGCGATCGTCACGCCTTCGGAAGCGGCGATCTTCAGGAAATGGCGGGACAGCGTCTCGGTATCGACACGGCGCAGATCGAAGCGCTGGCAGCGCGACAGCACGGTGACCGGCACCTTGCGGATCTCCGTCGTCGCGAAGATGAACTTCACATGCTCCGGCGGTTCTTCCAGCGTCTTCAGCAGCGCGTTGAAGGCGCTGGTGGAAAGCATATGCACTTCGTCGATGATGTAGACCTTGTAGCGCGCGCTGGCCGGGCGGTAGCGGACGCCATCAAGCAGCTCGCGCATCTCCTCGACCTTGGAGCGACTCGCCGCGTCCATTTCGATGACATCGAGATGGCGGTCCTCGGCGATGGCGATGCAATTGTCGCATTTTCCGCATGGCTGCGCCGTCGGGCCGCCCTTGCCGTCGGGACCGACGCAGTTCAGGGCGCGGGCGATGATCCGCGCCGTCGTCGTCTTGCCCACGCCGCGCACGCCCGTGAGCATGAAAGCATGGGCCAGGCGTCCGGCGGCCATGGCATTGGTCAGGGTGCGCACCATCGCTTCCTGGCCGATGACATCGGTGAAATCCCGCGGCCGGTATTTGCGCGCGAGAACGCGATAGGGAGCGGCGGGTTCGGCGGCGGCCGGCATGGCGGGCAGGCGTCTCCTCAACTTTTCCAGTCGCGCATCGCCGGATGCGCAGATCGCCCGTTATCAGGGACTTGACTATCAGCGATAGCGGCCGCGGCCCGCTATCGCAGAATTCTTATCCGTCTCAGGGAGTCGGAGGTGGGAGGCTGGCAAACGACCCGGGCGGAAACTCGTTACGGCTGCTTCCTTCCGGACCTGACCGGGTTGGCGAGGCGCCCGTCCGCCGCCAACCTCCCGAAGGCACTATATCAGCCCTCGCCTCGCCCAGGGCAACCCTTGTAAGCGGGCCGCGAATCGCCTGGGGTCAGCTCAGGACCATGATGACGTCGGAGCCGTCTTTGCCTTCGAACTGCAGCTTTTCCAGCCGGCCGTCGGGCCCGTACCAGATCTCGCGCTTGATCTGGCCGGAGACCGAATAATGATGGGCCTCGATTTTCTTGCCCCGAGCGGTGATCGTCTCGAGTCCCAGATCCTTGACAGTGATCTGGCGGTTGCGCGCCTTGACCTGATCCAGCAGCGTGGTCTGCCTCATCGAGGCCGGATGCCAGAAGGTGGCGGGGATCATGCCCGCGGGGAATTCCTTGGCCTGGCCATTATACTGCCCCTTTAGCTTGCCATCGACGAGCTTGAGATCGACGACGCGCTTGTCGCCGTCATCGTCGGTATTGGAAGTGAGGCGCGCCAATTCACCGCCCTTCCATTCCTCCTCGCTGCGATGGACGAAGCGGTAGATGGTGATGCCCAGCAGCGACACTTCGATTTTCACCGAGGTCAGGACCAGGAGCTGATCTCCGTTGCGCTGGAACTCGACGACCTGGCTGCCGATCTTGTTGCCATCGCGTATGACCGCGTAAGTCAATTTTCCCGGCTGCGGAAATGCCGCCAGCTCGACGCGGGGTTCCGCGGGCGCCGCGCTTTGTGTGCCCGTCGTCGAGGCCGACTGCGCCAGCGCAGGGAACGCCGCGAAGCTCAGGATGGCCACAAGTAAAGCGATGTTGCGCATGATGACCCTCCAGCTCTCGATCTGCCGGTCCGCGCGCCCCAAAAGGACCCTCTTAGAGATAATGAATCTGGGGAATATAGCAAGAGTTTCAAGCGAAATGCCCCTCCTTGCTGCCCTGCCAGATATTGGGCATCTTGCGGCCAGGGAGCCCCTAAACAGCAATTTTATTCATCCGGCGTTCATCTTGCCGGCAAGCTTATGGAAGGTACGGCGCGACGATGGATTGGATTATGAATCCCGATATCTGGCTGAGCCTGCTGACGCTGACGGCGCTGGAAATCGTCCTGGGCATCGACAACCTGGTGTTCATCGCCGTGCTGGTTGGCAAGCTGCCAAAGGAGCAGCGCAAGTCCGCGCAGCGGCTCGGCATCATCATGGCGCTGATCCCGCGGCTGGTTCTGATCCTCGCGATCGCCTGGATCATCGGCCTGACCCAGCCGCTGTTCACGCTTTTCGGCACCGGTTTCTCCGGCAAGGACATGGTGCTGTTCGCCGGCGGGTTGTTCCTGATCTACAAGGCGACCCATGAAATCCACGACAGCCTGGAGGGCGACGAGGGCCATTCTTCGGCCAAGGTGATGGCCAGCATGGCCGCCGTGGTGACGCAGATCGCGCTGCTTAATTTGGTGTTCTCGATCGACTCCGTGGTAACCGCCATCGGCATGGCGAACGAGATTCCGGTCATGGCCGCGGCGATCATCATTTCCATGATCGTGATGCTGGTGGCTGCCGGCCCGGTGTCCGGCTTCGTCGAGCGGCATCCGACGGTGAAGATGCTGGCGCTGTCGTTCCTGATCCTGATCGGCACGACGCTGATCGCCGACAGCTTCAGCGTGCATGTGCCGAAGGGTTACATCTACGCCGCCATGGGTTTCTCGATTTTCGTCGAGGCGCTCAATATGGCGCATCGCCGCCGCGCCAAGCCGTTGCATCTGCGCCAGGCTTACGCGGAGCCAGGCGACAAAGCTTCATCGCCTCCGAAATGAGAGAGTTGCTAGCAGAACCGGCGGGTGTGAGGACGCGCGCCCGCTACGATGAGCAGGCGCGCGGCGGTATTCAGAGTTCGATTTCGCCGGCGCCCCGATTGCCGTGGCCGTCATGATAGGCGTAGCGGTCGGCCGCACAGGCGCCGAGCACCAGCGACAGTGCGAACAGCGCGACGATGGCGCCGAGATTGAACTTCTTCATCGACAAATCTCCGTATGAATAAGAAAACCTGCGCCATGGCGTTTGCCGCCGCCGGATACCGGATTTCCGAACTTCCGGTGCTCAATTGGGCCCAAGGGCCGGGAGCGGCCCGACCGGCCGCGCCAGATATTCCTATAGCGCCGGGCTGGTATAGGAATTATTAACGCGGTCCCGCCGCAAGGATGCACCATGAGCCTGCCGCCCGATCCGCGACCGAACTACTACGCTGCCCTGCCGCTGGACCGGCGGGCGCAGCAGCGCGGCGACCAGGCCTGGATCGACCGGCTGCTGCGGGACGGCGCCACCCGCATCCTGCCGATCTGGCGGGCGCAGAACCTGGTGGCCGGCATCGGCGAGGCGCCGCGCGCGGCCTGGCTCTCCCTGGCTCAGGCCGAAGCCTGGATCGGCGGATCCGACGCGGTCTTTCTCGGCATTTCCGGCGACATCGCCCATTTCGCGCTGGAGCTGTCGCAGCTCGAGGATCCGGCGCCGGCGGCGGCGATGGCGGCCGCGGACTTCACCGATCTTCGCAGCGTCGGCGCCGTGATCCCGCGGGACGACGGCGCTCTCCTGGCCTATGCCCGCGGACTGATCCACTGGCATTCGCGGCATCGCTTCTGCGGCGTCTGCGGCCATGGCACCGTCAGCGAGCAGGCCGGGCATCAGCGGCGCTGCGGCAATCCCGGTTGCGGCGCCGTGCATTTTCCGCGCACCGATCCGGCCGTGATCATGCTGATCCATGACGGCGACCGCATCATCCTCGGACGCCAGGCGCAATGGCCGCCGGGCATGCACTCCGTGCTCGCTGGTTTTGTCGAGCCGGGCGAGAGCCTGGAGGAAGCGGTGGCGCGGGAGGTGATGGAGGAAGTGGGTATTCCTGTCGCCGACGTGCGCTATCACTCGTCGCAGCCCTGGCCATTCCCCGCCTCGATCATGTTGGGCTTCATGGCGCGGGCGCTAAGCACGGAACTTCACTTGTCGCCCGACGAGATCGAGAGCGCACGCTGGTATAGCCGCGAGGAACTGCGCCGTTCGCCGGAGAACGAGACCTTTCGCCTATCGCGCCGGGATTCCATCGCGCGGCGGCTGGTGGATGACTGGATGGCGGCCGGCTGACGGGATCAGGTGCCGAGGATGACATCAGTACCAAAGGAAATGTCGTCCATCGTATTGAGCGTCACAATCAGCAATTCGGCGCCGTTGCCCGTGTCGCCGTCGGCATCGACGTGAATTTCGACTGTTGGGCCATTGTCCTGGATGTCGACGCTGGTTGCGCGGTTCTTGGCGGCAATCAAGAGGGAATCGAGCAAGGCATCCAAATTGATCTGGTCCTGGCCGCCGGCGGCGTTTCCATCGAAGCCGGTCACCACGTCGCCGCTGTCCAGTTTGCTCATGAAAAAGATGCGGTCATTGCCATTGCCGACTTCGATGCTGTCGGCGCCGGCGCCGCCAAAGATGACGTCGTTGCCCGGTCCGCCATCGAGGCTGTCCGCGCCAGCGTCGCCGTAGAGCGAGTCGTTGCCGCCGCCGCCAACAAGGGAATCGGCGCCATCGGCGCCGGACAGCTTGTTGGCCCCGTTGTTGCCGGTGATGATGTTGGCCTCGCCATTGCCGGTGCCGCCGATTGCCGCCGCACCCAGCAATTGCAGGTTTTCCAGGCCATCAATCAGCTTGAATCCGATCAGGCTCTGCACGGTTTCGGCGTCGCCGCCGCTGTCAGCGATCTTGTCGCCGGCGCTGTCCACGACATAGGTATCGTTCCCGTCGCCGCCGATCAGGCTGTCGCCGCCGGTACCGCCATTCAGGCTGTCATTGCCGATCCCGCCGGTGAGCGTGTCGTTGCCGCCGTTGCCACTAAGGCTGTCATTGCCGGCATCGCCGTCGATTTTGTCGCCGGTCTTGGTGCCGCTGATCCGGTTCGCGGCGCCATCGGCGGTGAAGGCGACCGCGGCAGCGCCGAGGAAGCTGTAATGCTCGATGCCGGCAAGAACGTTGGCCAGCGCCTGGTTGGTGCGCAGCTCATCATTGGCGTCGCCGCCTGACTCCGTGATTACGTCGTCCTTGTTATCCTGAACATAGATATCGTCGCCCTTGCCACCGCTCATCTTGTCGGCGCCGGCACCGCCATTCAGCAGATTGTCGCCGTCATTGCCGGTGAGGATGTTCTCCATCCCATTGCCGGTGCCCGAGATGTCTCCGATGCCAATCAGCGTCAGATTCTCCAGATTGGCGCCGAGCATATAGTTGATCTCGCTCTCGACGGTGTCGGTGCCGCCGGCATCGCCCTTGAGCGTCTCCGTCACGATATCGCCCGTGCCATCGACCACGTAGGTATCGTCGCCGCCAAGGCCGGCCATCTTGTCCTTCCCGTCGCCGCCGTCCAGCCGGTTGGCCAGGCCGTTGCCGATAAGGACATTGTTGAGTTCGTTGCCGGTTGCCAGCTTCCCGCCGCCCGTTGCATCCAGCGTCAGGTTCTCCTCGAAATCGCCGAGCGCATAATCGACCTTGCTGACGATGGTATCGATGCCGCCCTTCGCCGTCGGGTCGGTTTCGATGACATCGTCGCCATCGGAATCGACATAGTAGACGTCATTGCCGAAACCGCCGGTCAGGCTGTCATTTCCGCCGGCGCCATCCAGCTTATTGGCAAGAGCATTGCCGACAATTTCATTGCCGATCTCGTTGCCCGTACCGTTTGCCGCCATGCCGGTCAGCGTCAAGTTGTCGAGACCTGCGCCCAGCGTATAGGCGACGGCGCTCTGCACGGCATCGATGCCGCCGGTATCGCCGATCCGGTCGAGTTTGTTATCGACTCCGTAGACATCGTCGCCCTCGCCGCCCGACAGGCTGTCGCCACCGGCGCCACCAATAAGCGTGTCGTCGCCGCCGAGACCGGAGAGCGTGTCCGCGAGTTTCGTTCCGGATATCCGGTTGTCCTGGTCGTCTGCGGTGAAGTTCACCGCCTTTCCGCCGAGGAAATTGTAATGCTCGATGCCCGCAATCGTATCCGAGAATGCCTGGTTGGTGCGCAGCTCGTCATTCAGCGTCGCGCCGGATTCGCTGATGATATCCAGCGCGCTGTCTTGAATGTAAAGATCATCACCATCCCCGCCCGTGAGCTTGTCGGCGCCGACTCCGCCATCCACGGTATCGCTGCCCGCACCGCCGGTGAGTGTGTCATTGCCGGCAAAGCCGAGAAGATTGTTGCCGCCGTCATTGCCGAGAATCTCGTTGAACAGCCCATTGCCCTTGCCCGCGACATCGTCGCTGCCTGTCAACGTAAGGTTCTCGAGATTTGCGCCGAGGGTCAGCCCTAATTTGCTTTCGACTCTGTCGACGCCGCCGGCGCTGCCCGCCAGGCTCTCCACCACAATATCCGCGGCATCATCGATCACATAGACATCGTTGCCGGCGCCGCCGCTCATCTTGTCGCCCAGCGAGCCGCCATCGAGGGTATTGTTGCCGGCATTCCCAATCAGAATGTTGGCAAGTTCGTTGCCCGTGCCCCCGGTGTTTCCTACGCCGGTGAGCGTGAGATTCTCAAAGTTCTGGCCGAGTGCAAAGGTCACGCTGCTTTGCACGAGATCAATTCCGCCGAGCTTGCCGCTTTCATCCTCGGCGAGAGACCCCCCGAGATCATCGACGACATAGAGATCGTTGCCCCGGCCGCCTGTCACAGTGTCGGCGCCGTCGCCGTCGACCATCGTGTCATTGCCGAGGCCGCCGATCAATTTGTTGGAGAATTCGTTGCCGACAATCATGTCATTGCCGTTGCCGCCGATCGCATTCTCGATGACGACGCCGTTGGCGATCGTGTAGCCGCCGCGGATTCCGGCCATCCAGGACACATAGCCACCGGCATTTGCGCCGGTCAGCGGCGCATCGTTCAGGTTTATGAAGACGTTTCTTGCAAGACCTTCCGCACTGATCGTGTCTTCTCCGCCCGCATCCCAGATGCAGGACCAGAACGTGCCGGATGCGTTGACGCTAGGTAGCGCATATGAATTGTCGCCGGTCTGAAAGCTCGTGTTCTTGCCGTAGAGCGCCTGCAACGCCGCGATGTCGAAGGCCATCGGCGTGCCTTCCCAGCCATAGGCATCGGAGTTCGACGGCACGGCTCGCCAGCCGTCGTTGTAGCTCATCATTGTCCAGATGCCCTGGTTCTGTCCGAAATCGCCGAGATCGTACGGGCCATCAACGCCCGGAAACGGATTGGCGTCGCCTTCTGCACCGCCGTCAAACGGATGTGCTAGCCCAACGGCGTGGCCTAGCTCATGAATGATGGTGAGAAAGCCGTAGCCGCCCTGCTGCAGCCCGGCCTGAGTCCAACTTCCATGCAGCGCGTTGAACCAGCCATAAGCCACTGGCCATTCGCCATCGGGAACATCGTGAGCGCCGAGAGACCCCTGAAGATAGTTGGGCGGGACCAGCCACCAGGCGATGTCGGCCTCGCCGTAACTGCCGACTTCCTGAAAATCGATATTGCAGACATTCTCGAAAAGCTGAA
>DATKFM010000338.1:0-27203 GCA_035544395.1 Verrucomicrobiia bacterium | reverse complement strand
ACCTGCATCGGCTTTACCTTGGTCACGTCGCGGGTGACCAGGTGATCGACGAAGCGCGCGGCGGCGCGGCCCTGGATGCGGTATTTGATCAGCGGCGAGACGTCGAAGATGGTGGCGCCATTGCGGATGGCGAAATACTCGAGCTGCACCGAATCGAAGCGGTTCGGCGCCATGAAGCCCATCCAGCGGATCCAGTCGTTGGAATGGCAGAGCGCCGACAGCCGCTCATGGAATGGCGTCTTGCGCAGAAAGGGCTGCATATGCCGGAGATGGGTCATGGCCGGCTCCAGTCGGCGCGGTGACGTAGCGCTTCGCGGGCCGCGTTGGCGCCGGGCAATCCCGTGACATGTCCGCCGGGGTGGGCGCCGGCGCCGCAGAACCAGAGGCCCGGCACCGGAGTGCGGTATTGCTGATAGCCGCCGACAGGCCGCAACAGGAACACCTGGTCCAGCGTGATTTCGCCGAGATGCCATAGGCCGCCGGTGAGGCGGAACTGGGATTCCAGATCGTGGGGAGTCAGCACCTCCGTCGCCAGGATGCGCCGGGTCAGATCCGGCGCATGGGCGGCGAGCACCGTCAGCGTGCGGTCCAGGATCTGCTGCCGCGCCAGATCGGGCGTGGCGTCGCGCAGCTTGTAGGGCGCGAACTGGGCCATCACGGAAATCACATGCTTTCCTGCGGGCGCCAGCGACGGATCATGGAGCGTGGGGATGACCACCTCCAGCGCGGGCGCGGCGGAGACGCGGCCATACTTCGCGTCGTCATAGGCCCGCTCCACATAGTCGGAGCTGGGCGCAATCATCAGCCGCGCCGGACCCTGGCGCCAGGAATCCGGCAGGCTGTCCAGCGCCAGATGAATTTTCGCCGAGCAGCCGTTCATCCGCAGATGGCGCATGCGCTGGGCAAAGTTGGTGTCCAGATTCTCCGGCCCTACCAGCTTGAGCATGCTGCGGGCTGGATCGGCGCTGGAAAGAACGATTGCGGCGGCGATCTCCTCGCCGCTCTCCAGCACAACGCCCTGGGCGCGATCGGCGCGCATGAGCACGCGCTGCACGGGCGCCTTGGCGCGCAGCTCCACTTTGAAGGACTGGCAGGCGGCGGCCAGCGCCGCCGTCACGCTGCCCATGCCGCCCAATGGCAGATGCAAGCCGCCGAGGCCATGCTTGCCGAACGAGGCCAGGCGGTAGAGCAGATTGTAGACGGTGCTGGGTGAACGGGGGCCGAGGAACAGGCCGAAGACGCTTTCAAAGGCGAGCAGGCCTTTCAGGACATCGCTCTCGAAATAGTCGTTCGCCAGATCGGCCGAGTTCATGGTCAGGATGCGGGTCAGCTCCAGCATGTCCTTGCGGCCGAGACGGCGCATATGGAACGCCAACAGCCCCAGGCCGATCCTGCCTTGCCAGTCATTGGCCAACAGGTCCGGCCGCGGCGGCGTGCGCGTGAGCATGACTGCAAGCGCATTCGCCTGTCGCTGCAGCCGCGCCATCACCTTCGGATAGCCGTCGGCATCCTTGGCCGAGAACTGATTCAAAGACGCGCGGGTGCGCGGCGCGTCGCTGCTGAGTTCCAGCCGGCCGCCGCCGGGCATCAGCGCGGCCGTGGCCAGGTTCTGCGCGGCGTAGGTCACGCCGTTCTTCTCCAACTGCAGATCGGCCATGATGCGCGGATGCAGGCCATGCAGCAGATGGGCGACAGCGGAGACCTTGAATCCCGGCGCGAATTCCCGCGTCACCGCCGCGCCGCCGAAGCTGTCGGCGGCCTCGACCACCAGGGTGCGCAACCCCGCCTTGCCGAGATAGGCCGCCGCAGTCAGCCCGTTATGGCCGCCGCCGATGACGATGGCGTCATAGGCGGCGCTCACCGGATCACCCGGTTCTTGAAGTCGCGCAGGATTTCCCGCGCCGCATTGGCGCCGGGCGCACCCATGACGCCGCCGCCGGGATGTGTGCCCGAGCCGCACATATAGAGCCCGTCAAACGGCCCGCGATACTGGCCGAAGCCGGGGAACGGCCGGTTGAACAGCAGCTGATCCAGCGTCAGCTCGCCGTGGAAGATGTTGCCTTCGGTGATGCCGACCTCGTTCTCGATATCCCAGGGCGTGCGGGTCTGCACATGGAGGATCAGCTTGCGGAAGCCGGGGCAGCTCGCCTCGATGGTGTCCAGCACGTCCTTCTCGTATTGAGCGCGCATCTCGGGCGACCAGGGCCCTTCCGCCAGGGCGTAGGGCACATACTGCACGAACACCGACATGAAGTGCTGGCCCGGCGGGGCCATGGTGGGATCGACCGTGGTCGGGATCACGCAATCGAGGAACGGGCGCTTTGACCAGCGGCCATATTTGTAGTCGTCGAAGGCGTGCTCGATGTAGTCGAAATCGCCGCCGATATCGATGGTGCCCCAGCTCGCTTCCTGCGGCAGCCCGGCGAAATGCGGCAGGCCGGAAAGCGCGATGTTCAACTTGCCGGAGGAGCCGCGGATCTTGAAGTTCTTCGCATAGGTGTAGATGTCGGGATCGATGGCATCCAGCGCCGAGCGTTCGATCAGCTTCAGATAGGTACGCTTGGGATCGGCATTGGTGATGACGGTGCGGGCATGGATCTCCTCGCCATCGGCCAATGCCACGCCGATGGCGCGGCCGTCGCGGGTGATGATGCGGGCCACTTCGGCGCCGGTACGGATTTCCGCGCCGGCTTCGCGCGCCGCCGAGGCCATGGCGGCGCTGACGGAGCCCATGCCGCCGCGGGCGAAGCCCCAGGCGCCAATCTGCCCATCCACCTCACCCATATAGTGATGCAGCAAGACATAGGCGGTGCCGGGCGAAGACGGCGCCAGCGCGGTGCCGATAATCGACGAGGTCGCCGAGAATCCTTTCCAGCGCGCGTTCTCGAAATACTCGTCGAGGAAATCGCCGATGCTCATGCCCCAGAAGCGGATGATCTCGTACATCTGCTTCTCGCCCATGCGGCCGAACTCGCGGCCGATCTTGAGCAGGCTTTCCAGATCGTTGTGCCGGCCCCAGGGATTGATGCGATTCTGGGCGAAGGGATTCAGCCGCGTCGGATCCGGCGGCGTCACGCTCATCAGCGGCCGGATGAAACGGCATTGCCGCATGATCTCCGCCGCATAGTAGTCGTAGGTCTCCGCGTCGTGATGGGAATGGCGGCGCAGCGACTCCCGCGTGCGGTCGTGATCGCTGTAGGTGACGATCCCCTCGCCCTCCGGATTGGGAAACCCGTTGGTCTCGTAGGGCGTGACCTGCAGCCCGTGCCGCGGCAGGTCGAGGAAGCGCATGATCTCCGGCCGCAGCAGGCTGCAGACATAGGAGCAGGTCGAATAGGTGAAGCCGGGATAGATCTCCTCGGACATCGCGGCGCCACCGACCTTGTGGTAGCGCTCGAGCACCAGGACCTTGAGCTTGTTGCGGCCGCCCTTCTCGCCGCCCATGGCGAGATAGGACGCGCAAGTCAGCCCGTTATGGCCGCCGCCAATGATGATGCAGTCGTAAGCTGGCTGCATGGCCTGGAATCCCGATGGAGATTGCCCCTCGCGCCCGATCGCGCGGCGCCAAGATGGCGGGCCAGTCCCAATTCGTCAATTATCTTGAATGAGCGTTCATTTTATGAACGCAATTCATTGAAATAACTGCATTATTTAATCTATGGCCTGGTTGGTGAGGTCGCGCGGGCCGAAATTCCTGGGGAACAGCGCGGCCAATTGCTGGCGCAGCGCCGCCTCGCCGTCCCATTGTCGGATGTAACCGGTGAGCATGGCCAGCCAGATGCCCTCGCAGGCGGCGACCAGCAGATGGGTGGCGGCATGGACGTCCAGCTCCGCATAGCCGCCGGCCCAGGCCAGCTCCCGCACCAGCGCTTCCATGCGCTGGTAGTAGGCCTTGTCCCGGGCGCGGCACAACCGCCGGTAGATCGGCCGCGCGCTGGCTTCGCCCCAGAAGGCGAACCAGGTGGCAAGCCGCTCGCGCCGGCAGAGCGCGGGATGGAGATGAGCCAGCACCACCGCCCGCAACCGCGCCGCCGGATCGTCGGTGGGAATCTGCTCCGCGGACTCGGAGATCGTGTCGAACTCCCGGGTGAGCTGCTTCAGCGCCTCGGTCATCAGCGCCTGCTTGCTGGTGAAATGCTGGATCACCGTGCCATTAGCCACGCCCGCGGCGCTGGCGATGTCGGCCACCGTGGTGTCGACGATGCCCTTGCGGCTGATGCAGTCGAACACCGCGTCGATCACGCGCTGCCGGCGCTGGGCCTTGGCCGATTGCCGGCTGAGGCGGACTTTCTGGGGTTTCCGGGGCATGGTGCGGGGACTATCGCTTGCTGACAGGCATTTTGATCTAGCCTGGTTTTCTCGCCCAGAATCGCGCGGGGCGCAATTCTCCTTTATCGAGCACCACGGTGAGACTCCGCCAGTCCTCGATAAAATGATCCCGGGACTCCGCGCCCAGTTGCGCGGTCATCGCATCGTAGAGCGGGCCTTTCAGGCGCCGGTACTCGCCGTGGGCCTCGGCACTGTTCGCATCGGTGATGTCCTGGGTGCGGATTTCGGTGAAGCCGGCGCGCCCGATGATCCGCTCATACTCCGGCAGCGTGACCAGGAAATAGGTCAGTTCCTCCATCTTGAAGAAGTAGAGCATGTCCGGACTGTAGTCCCCGGCCGATTTCATCCAGTCGCCGGCGGCGAGGCGGCCGCCCGGCTTCAGCACGCGGAAGATCTCGGCGAAGAAGAAATCCTTCTGCTCCACATGCAGCCAGCTATCCTTGCCGAACACCAGATCGAAGCTGCCGTCGGGAAAGGGCAGCGGACCCGGCTCATAGGCACGGAACTCGATCCGGCGATCCTGGCCGGCGGTCCGGATGCGCGCCTGGGCCTGCGCCACCAGAGGTTGTGCCACGTCGATCCCCGTGACGTGGCAATCGCCGAGGCCGGCCAGCACCTGGTCCAGGCCGCCGAGGCCGCAGCCGATATCGAGCACCCGGCGCCCATCCAGCGGGATGCCGGCCACGATCTCCCGCACCGCTTGAGCGCCGCCCGGGGAGAGGAAGCCCTCGCCCCAGATGAGCTGGAGCATGGTTAGCATGCGGCCGTCATATTCCTGGTCGGCGGTGCTCATCGGTCCCCATACCTATCCCATTGCTGCGGCGCACAAATGCCGCAGGCCAGACAGGATTCAATCGCTATATCACAGAATTGCAACAGGTCACTCAGGTGATCTCCTAAGGTGTTTTAACGTCATCTTTACGAATCGGCGGCATCGTTAAGCCGCGTTAATTGGTTAATTCATGGATCCGGCGGGGTCGCTTCCTTCCCGCCTCCGCCGGATCGAGCCTTGGGATTATGACGCTGCACGAACTATTCCGGGTACTGGTAGATCTCGGCGAAAACCTCGCCGTCCTGCTGGCGCTTGTCCTCCTGTACAGCCTGTTCGGTGTCGCCCTGCTGCGCCATGCCGGCCGCATCGGCGCGATTGCCGCAGGGGCGATTTTTGCCGTCATTGCCGTGCTCAGCCAGAGCGTGCCGGTGGCGATCTTCCCCGGCCAGCCCGTGGACAGCCAATTGCCGATCCTGCTGGCTGCCGGCGCCTTCGGCGGGCCGCTGACCGTAACCGTCGCCGCCATCCTGGTCGCGATCCACAGCATCGTGGTGTCTGGCGGGTCGGCCATTGCCGATCTGGCGCCGATCGCCACCTGCACCGGGTTCAGCATCTGGCTCTATGTGAATTGGTGGCGCCGCTCGCGTCTGGGAAATTCGCGCGAGATGTTGATGGCCGGCATGACGCTGGCCGTGCTGGCGCTGCCTTGGCACATGTTCGAGCCGGGCATGAACGCCACCGCCCTGGGCAGCCTGGGCGTGACCATGTTCGTCTATTACCCGCTGAGCCTGGTGGTGCTCTGCCTGCTGCTATCCAACGAGCAGCGGCAGCATTTCGCCATCGAGGCCCTGCGCCGCAGCGAGGCGCGTTTCCGCGACGTCGCGGAATCGGCGTCGGACTGGGTGTGGGAAACCGATGAAGATGCGCGGCTGACCTATGTCTCACCGCGCTTCCAGAAGCTCACCGGCCTGCATCCCTCCAGCGTGCTGGGCCGCGCCTTGACCCTGCTCGGCGGCGGTCAGGGAAACTCCAGCGCCTGGCATGACGTCGAAAGCTATTTCAAGCATCGCCGCGCGTTCCACGATCTGACCGTCGAATTCGCGGCCACCGACGGCCGCCAGCACCGGGCGCGCCTCAGCGGCAAGCCGGTCCTGGGCGGCGATGGCGGCTTCCTGGGCTTCCGCGGCACGGCCACTGATATCACCACGGAGATCGAGTTCGACCGCCGCCTGCATATGTCGGAGTCGCGGCTGGGCGAGGCGATCGAGAGCATGTCGGCCGCCTTCGCGCTCTTCGATGCCGACGACCGCCTGATCCTCTGCAACAGCCGCTATCGCGAGCTCCATGGCTTCATGGCCGAGGAGGTCAAGCCGGGCATCCGCTTCGAGGACCTGTTGCGGCGCAGCCTGGTGGGCCTGCCGCTGGTCGACATCGAAGACAGCGAGCTTGAGACCTGGATCCAGAAACGCCTCGCGCAGCATCGCGCAACGCCGTCCGAACATGTGCAGCATCGCGGCGACGACCGCTTTCTGCAGATCGTCGAGCGGCCGACCGACGACAAGGGCGTGCTGCTGATCATCACCGATGTCACCGACAGCAAGCGCCGCGAAGGCGCCTTGGAAGCAAATTCGCAATTGCTGCAGGCGACCTTCGACTCCCTGAAGCACGGGTTGAGCGTGGTCGATGGCGACCGCCGCCTGATCGCCTGGAACCGGCGCTTCGTCGAACTGTTCAACCTGCCGGGCGCGAAGCTGCGCAAGGGCATGGCCTGGGCCGATCTGGCGCGGCTGCTGCCCACGGAATTTGCCCCAGCCGCCAATGATCCCGACTGGCTGCCCGGCGGCCGGATGAGCGCGCCGCCGCCGGCCGGCGGCCGCGCCGAAGTGATCCGCGGAAATGTCGATATCCGCGCCCGCCTGAACCCGATGCCCGGCGGCGCCTTCAGCATCACCTATTCCGACATCAGCGACGCCAAGGCGCGCGAGCGGCAACTGGCGGAGTTGGCCCAGCGCAACAGCGGCCTGGCGGCCGCCGTGTCCTCCACCACCACGGGCGTGCTGATCACCGATCCGAACCTGCCAGGCAATCCCATCGTGTTCGTCAATCCGGCCTTCACTCGAATCACCGGCTACAATGCCGACGAAGCGATCGGCCGCAGTTGCCGCATGCTGCAGGGGCGCGACACCGACCGCGGCACCGTGGAGCGTCTGCGCCGCGCGATCCAGCTGCGCCGCGCCGCCACCGTGACCTTGCGCAACTATCGCAAGGACGGCCGCACCTTCTGGAACGAATTGTCGGTCAGCCCGGTGTTCGACGATCGCGGCAGCCTGGTGCATTTCGTCGGCATTCAAACCGACGTCACCGACCGGGTGCGCGCTGAAGAGGCGCTGCGCAAGAGCGAGAGCGACCTGCGCAGTCTGGCGGAGACCCACGCGGCGACGCTGGATTCACTGCCGGCGCAGGTGGCGCTGCTGGATGCGGACGGCACCATCATCTCCGTCAACAGGATGTGGCGCGAGTCCGAGGGCGAGGGCGAGGCGATCGTCGGCGGCAACTATGTCGAGTTCCTGAATCATGCCTTGGGCGCCCACGGCGAGGATTCCCTCGCCATGGCGCGCGGCGTCGCCGATCTGCTGGCGGAAAATGCCAGCAGCTTCTCCCATGAATATATGCGTCCGGTGGGCGACCAGTTCCGCTGGTACAATTTCCTGGTCCGGCCGGTGTCGACGGCCGAGCGCATGGGCGCCGTCGTCGTGCATTTCGATATCACCGACCGGATCATCGCCGAGGCGGAGCAGCGCCAGGCCAAGGAGCAGGCGGAGTTCGCCAATCGCAGCAAGTCGGAATTCCTGGCCAATGTCAGCCACGAGCTGCGCACGCCCTTGAACGCCATCATCGGCTTCTCCGAGATCATGCAGCATGAGATGTTCGGCGCCATGGCGCAGCCGCAATACAAGGAATACATCAAGGACATTCGCGACAGCGGTGTGCATCTCCTGGAGATCATCAACGACATCCTCGATCTCTCGAAGATCGAAGCCGGCAAGTTCGAGCTGCATCTCGAGAATTTCAAGCTGCCCGATGCGGTCGAGTCCTGCCTGCGGCTGGTGCGCGACCGCGCCAGCGCCAACAAGGTGCTGCTGAAGACCGACCTCGCCGTGGAACTGCCGAAGGTGCAGGCCGATCAGCGGGCGGTGAAGCAGATCATGATCAACCTGCTGTCCAATGCGGTGAAGTTCACGCCGCAAGGCGGCCAGGTCATCCTGGGCGCGCGGGTTGGGCCTTCGGGCGATCTGCTGCTGTGGGTGCGCGACACCGGCATCGGCATCGCGCCGGAGAATATCGAGAAGGCCTTGGCGCCGTTCAGCCAGGTGGACAATGCCCTCAACCGCAAATATTCCGGCACGGGCCTTGGCCTGCCGCTGGTGCGGCGCCTGGCTGAGCTCCATGGCGGCAACATCCAGATCGACAGCAAGCTGGGCAGCGGCACCACGGTGACCGTGCGCCTGCCGCAGCAGGAGGGCCGCGGCGCCATCGCGGCCTGACGGTTCGCCTTTAGAGCGGCTGAATCATCCGGCCGAGCGCCTGGCCGCCGAAGATATGGATATGCAGGTGCGGCACTTCCTGATGGGAGTGGCGACCGCTGTTGGCGAGGATGCGATAGCCGGACTCGGCAACTCCCAAATCCCGCGCCACTTTACCCACGGCCTGGAATAGCGCCGCGATCTCCGCTGCGGAGGCCTTGGCGGAAAAATCATCCATCGACTCATAAGCGCCCTTGGGAATCACCAGGGCATGCACCTTCGACTGCGGGTTGATGTCGTGGAAGGCGAGCACATGCTCGTTCTCATAGATCTTCTTGCAGGGAATCTCGCCGCGAAGGATGCGGGCGAAGACATTGTTGGTGTCATAGGACATGGAAACCTCTGACTTCGGAGAGTCGCCGCCTAGAGATACAACGGGACAACCCGGCGGGCGAGTGCCTCACCCTTTGCGATTGCGCTTCTCCTGGATGCCGGAGATGCCCTCGCGGGCGGCCAGCGCGGCCCAGACTTCGGCGGGGCGCAGGCGGCGGTCGGCCCAGAGCACCAGCAGGTGATACAGCAGATCGGCGCTTTCCAGCGCCAGGTCCTTCTTCCGGCCGCGGATGCCCTCGATCAGGGTCTCCACGGCCTCTTCGCCCAGCTTCTGGGCGATCTTGTCCGTGCCCTTGGCAAAAAGCCGGGCGGTGTTGGACTTTTCGGGATCGGCGCCGCGTCGGCTTTCGATCACCTTGTAGAGACGATCCAGGATCGTCGCGTCCAAGGTCTGCTTACTGTTGTTCCCCATCGACATCGCTAATACCGCCCAAGAAGCGGCCCTGCCAGCGAATTGTTACAATCGTAAGAAAAACGTCATGATTGGGCCACAGGCTCCAATTCCTTCCAGAAGAACTGGCCGCCGACCCAGATTCCGTCCACCCGGGCATAGCGCGGATGGCTGCCCCAATGCTGAAATCCCAGGGATTGATAGAGCTGGATCGCGGCGCCCTGGGTTTCCCGCACATCCAGATTGACCACGCGGATGCCAGCCTCCCGCGCCGCCTTCTCCGCCGCCACCACAATCTCCCGCGCCAGGCCGTGCCCCCGTGCCCATGGGGCAACAAAATGCGTGGTGATCTGCGCCGAGCCGGCTTGTGCCTCGTTGTTGCGGGCCGACCGCACCAGCTGCGCCGTGCCGGCGATAGTGCCGTCGAGCCGGCCGACGAAGACATGCCGGTCCGGATTCAACAGAATGCCGCGCCAGTAGGATTCCATGATGTGCCGCGGCGGCGGTTTCAGCCAGCCGAACCCGCCGCCGGCCTTGATGCCTTCCTCCGCCGCCTCGCAGAGTTCCTGCAGGTCGTTATTGCGAAAGGCCGTCAGCCGCTCGACCAGGGTGGTGGGCATGGGACTTCGACTCGGCGGGAAAATGGGGTCTGCGGCCTTGTAACAGGTAAAACATCGGCCTGCCACCGGACTTGAACCCAGGGGCGGTGACAAAGGTATATCGCCCTTGCCCCATCGGCGCCGCCGTGGGGTTGCGGCCCTGGCGGCGGCGGCCTATCTGGAAGGGGCATGTCACGCGAAGAAATCCCCCAATGGCACGGCACTACCATCCTGTCGGTGCGTAAGAACGGCGCCGTGGTCGTCGCCGGTGACGGCCAGGTCAGCTTCGGCAACACGGTCATGAAATCCACCGCCAAGAAGGTTCGGCGTCTCGGCCGCGGCGACGTCATCGCCGGTTTTGCCGGCGCCACCGCCGATGCGCTGGCCCTGTTCGAGCGGCTGGAGGCGAAGCTGGAGCAGCATCCGGGCCAGCTCGCCCGCGCCTGCGTAGAGCTGGCCAAGGATTGGCGCACCGACCGCTATCTGCGCCGGCTGGAGGCGATGATGGCGGTGGCCGACAAGCAGGTCAGCCTGGTGTTGACCGGCACCGGTGACGTGCTGGAGCCCGACGACGGGCTGATCGGCATCGGCTCCGGCGGCAGCTTCGCGCTGGCCGCGGCGCGGGCGCTGGTGGGTCTCGACGGCCAGTCGGCCGAAGCGGTCGCCCGCCGGTCGATGGAAATCGCCGCCGACATCTGCATCTACACCAACAGAAACATCACCGTCGAAAGCCTATGAACGAGAATTCAGATCTGCGCGGTCCTGCCGCCGCCGCGGCGGGTGAGGCCGCCATCAAGGGCGCCGCCGCCTTCACGCCGCGGGAGATCGTCAGCGAGCTAGACCGCTATATTGTCGGCCAGGACGAGGCCAAGCGCGCCGTCGCCATCGCGCTGCGCAACCGCTGGCGCCGCCAGCAGCTGCCCGACGATCTGCGCGAAGAGGTGCTGCCGAAGAACATCCTGATGATCGGCCCCACCGGCGTCGGCAAGACCGAGATTGCCCGGCGCCTTGCGCGTCTGGCCGATGCGCCCTTCATCAAGGTGGAGGCGACCAAGTTCACCGAGGTGGGCTATGTCGGCCGCGATGTGGAGCAGATCATCCGCGATCTCCTGGAGATCGCCATGAACCAGTCGCGGGAGAGATTGCGCCGCCAGGTTACCGCGAAGGCCGAGATGATGGCCGAAGAGCGGGTGCTGGACGCGCTGGTGGGCGACAGCGCCAGCCCGGATACCCGCAGCAAGTTCCGCAAGATGCTGCGCGCCGGCGAGCTCAACGACCGGGAGATCGAGCTGCAGGTCAAGGAAAGCGGCGCGGGCGCGCTGCCGACGTTCGAGATTCCCGGCATGCCCGGCGCCAGCATGGGCATGATCAATCTGAACGAAGTGCTGGGCCAGGCCTTCGGCGGCAAGACGAAACCGCGGCGCATGTCCGTGGTCGATTCCTACAAGGTGCTGATGGCGGAGGAGAGCGACAAGCTGCTGGATCCCGAGGTGTTGCGCCAGCAGGCGGTCGACACGGTGGAGCAGAACGGCATCGTCTTCATCGACGAGATCGACAAGATCTGCGGCCGGGCGGAGAACCGCGGCGGCGCCGATGTCAGCCGCGAAGGCGTGCAGCGGGACTTGTTGCCGCTGATCGAGGGCACGACGGTGAGCACCAAGCACGGGCCGGTGAAGACCGACCATGTGCTGTTCATCGCCTCGGGCGCGTTCCACATGGCCAAGCCGGCGGACCTGCTGCCGGAGCTGCAGGGGCGCCTGCCAATCCGCGTCGAGCTCAAGGCGCTGACGCGGGATGATTTCAAGCGCATCCTGACGGAACCGGAAGCCAGCCTGATCAAGCAATACCGCGCATTGCTGAAGACCGAGGACGTCACGCTGAACTTCGCCGACGACGCCATCGACGCGATCGCCGATCTGTCGGCGGAGATCAACTCATCGGTCGAGAATATAGGCGCCCGGCGACTGCACACGGTCATGGAACGCCTGCTGGAGGAAATCAGCTTCAGCGCCACCGACCGCCCGGGCACTACCGTCACCATCGATGCCGCTCTGGTGAATGAACGCGTCGCGCCCCTGGCAAAGAACGCGGATCTGAGCCGGTTTATTCTGTAAATACATCGCTCGCGCCATCCCCTTCATTGTTTTCCCCGCGAAAGCGGGAAAACAAGATTTGAATTGCGCGAGTTAAGTCCGCGGTATTTCAGCGGCGCTTCTCTTCGATCGTATTGAGAAGATGGTCGACGGTCTCTTCGTCGAGCTCGTCGATGACTTCCGCGAGCCTGTTCGCCAATTCTGTCGCCTTTGGCGACAGACCCGCCGTGTCCACGACCACGCGTGGATGAGACAGTTGGGCGAGGCGTTTCAGTTCGTCCACATCGTCCCAGGCAAGATTGAAGTAAGCAGAGATCTGCTGCACCAGGCCGGAAGACGGACGGCCGCGATTGCCGTGCTCCAATGCTGATAGATATGCCGACGACACCCCGAGCGCCGATGCCATGTCCTTCAGCAGGATGCTGCGGTCGGCGCGCAGTTCGCGCAGGCGGCGGCCGAAGGGGGTCATTGCCGTACAACTCCCCTTCTCCATCTGGGGATGAAGGGGCGGGGGATGAGGGGTTTCACGCGCGGTAGCGCGATGCATGGCTTCTCTTCGATGGAATACGCCTGATCCGCCTCTTCAGATTCATCGACGCCTGCCGGCGCCAGACCCCTCACCCGCGCAACATCCGCAGAGCGGATGTTGCTTGCCCTCTCCCTCAGGGGGAGAGGGGACATTACTTTGCTTCCACGGGAGCTGATCTGGAACACTCCGCTCACTTCAAGTAGACCCCGCGCGTCTTATGCCATTCTTCGATCGACTGATCGGGATATTCGCGGAATTTGCGGTTGCGCTTTCCGCCGGGCACTTCCGCCCAGCCACATCTGGAATCCAGCATGATGTGCGCCGTTTCCACCGGCACGGGCAGCGGCGTGTCGATGGCCGAGGCGTGGGGATAGACCCATTTCTTCCAGCGGGGATCGGCGATGAAGAGCGCGCTGCCGCAATGCTTGCAGAAATGCCGGCGGGCGGAGCTGTGCATGCGCACGCCGCCTTCCTCAAGCGTGGCGCGGTAGACGCCGAGATGCTTGCGGCCCTTCACTTTCAACGTGCGCGCCTCGCCCATGATGTTGATGGCGTAGCCACCGCCGCCTGCGGTCTTCCGGCAGATGGAGCAGTAGCAGCGCATATAGGGTTGGGGCGTGTGGGACTTCACGGTAAATGACACCGCGCCGCAGTGGCAGGAACCCGTCAAATTCATCATCGCGAACCTCCTTTCGCGCCATTGTCGCGCAGGCGCTTGAGCAGGACATAGAGCGCGCCGGCGCCGCCATGCTGGGGCTGCGCCTGGGCGATGGCCAGCACCCGGGCCCGGTTCGGCCGCTCGTTCAGCCAGCGCGGCACATTCTCCCGCAGGATACCGGCGCCTTCGCGCCACATGCCCTTGCCGGTCACCACCAGAATGCACCGCCGGCCCTGCTTTTGCGAGATGGCGATGAAGCCGCCGAGCTGATCATGGGCCTCTTCCTGGGTCAGGCCATGGAGATCCAGCTTGCCCTCGATAGGCAGTTGGCCGCGGCGCAACCGCTCGGCCAGGCGCTTGTCCATGTCGGCGAGGCGGCCGACGGCGAGCTCGGCGGCGGGCTTTGGTTTGGGCGGCAGTGGCGCTGCTGGTGCGCTCGCTTTCTTTGCCGTGGCCTTGGCCGGTGCGGGCTCTTTCGCCGGCGCCGAGGGCGCGTGCTCAACCTTCGGCTTCGCCGGCTTGTGGGCGCGCAGCGGCTTCACATCGCGCATCGCCGTGCGCCAGAGCTCCCGCTCCTTAGGATCCGGCGGCCGCTTCGCCATCGATCAGGATGATATGAAGGCGCCGCGGCCCATGGGCGCCCATCTGCAGGGTCTGCTCGATATCGGCGCTGCGGGAGGGGCCGGTGATGAAATTGACCGTGCGCGGCATGTTGCCGGCGCCGAATTCGCCCCGCAGCTTGGCCCAGGCCTGCTCCAGCGCGCCGACGACCCGGTCGGCCGGCAGCACGACAATGTGGGTTTCCGGCAGGAAGTTGAGAGTGGTGGGCCGTTCGGCGCCGGAAGTCAGCATCAGAGTGCCGGTCTCGGCGATGGCGGCATAGCCGCCGGTGACCGAGACCTCGTCGCTGCCGTCGGTCGCGCCTCGGGTAATCTCCAGCAGCGGCCGGGTCGACCAGGGTAGGCCGGTGATGTCATTTTCAGTCGAGAGCCGCAGCCGCGCCGGCAGATTCTCCCGCGCCAGGTAATCGGCGATGGCGGCAGGAATAGCTGCGGCATCCTTCACCCGCGTGACGGTGGCCGACGCTTCCTGAGCCATCTCCTGGAACAGCGCCGCCTGGGCCTTCGGTTCAAGCTGCCCGCGCTCCGGCAGCAGATTGGTCTTCCCGGCGGCGAGGCGCGCCTCGGGAACACGGCGCTGATCGGCCGTCGGCTCGCCGCGTTTCAGGGCGCGGCGGATGTTGCCGAGAACGGCGGACCGGGAGTCGCTCACCGAGACTTCCTCGCGGCCCACAGCGACTGGAAGCTGCGGCCTTCGGGGGCGGGCATGTCGCGATGGGCGGTCCAGCCGGCGGCCAGCGGCAGAGACGAGAATCGTCCGCGGCCTTTGCCGAGGGCGCCCAACATGCGTGCGCCCATGCCGGAGACGAAACGATAGAGCGCGGGCCGGGTCGCCAGGAACGCCCAGAGCTTCAGCCCCCAGCGGTAGCGTGGCGGCGTCAGATGCCGCTCGAACTCCCGCTCGCGCCAATGGCGCATCATCTTCGGCAGGGGAATGCGCATGGGGCAGACGCTCTCACAGCGGCCGCAGAAGGTGGAGGCATTCGGCAGCGCGCCCGCTTCCTCGACGCCGATCAACGCCGGATTCAGCACCGCGCCGATGGGTCCGGAATAGACCCAGCCATAAGCGTGGCCGCCGACGGCCTGATAGACCGGACAATGATTGAGACATGCACCGCAGCGGATGCAGCGCAGGGCTTCGGCGAATTCGCTGCCCAACATCGTGCTGCGGCCGTTGTCCAGGAGCACGACGTGATATTCATCCGGCCCGTCCACATCCTCGGGCCGCCGCGGGCCTGTCGAGAAGGTCGTGTAGACCGACATCTCCTGGCCCGTGGCAGAGCGCGCGAGCACCCGCAGGATTGTCGAGGCATCTTCCAGCGTCGGCACCACCTTCTCCAGCGAAGCCAGCACGATATGCATGCGCGGCAGGATCTGCGTGAGATCGCCATTTCCTTCGTTGGTGACGATCACTGAAGAACCAGTCTCCGCGATCAGGAAGTTGGCGCCAGTGATGCCGACATCGGCCTTGAGAAAACGGCTGCGCAGTTTCTCCCGTGCTTCCGCCAGCATTTCCCGCGGCTCGGTGAGCGGTCGCTTCGGATCCAGATCCTTATGGGCCTCGCGAAACGCATCTGCCACTTGCTCCTTGGTCAGATGGATCGCGGGCGCAATTATGTGGCTGGGAAGTTCGCCGCGAAGCTGGATGATGTATTCGCCGAGATCGGTTTCCACCGGCGTGATGCCGTTCTCTTCCAGGAAATCGTTGATGGCGATTTCCTCGCCGATCATCGTCTTGCCCTTCGTCACCGTGCGCGCATTGGCTTCGCGGCAGAGTCGCAGCACCGTCTGCCGCGCGCTGTCGGCATCGGCGCACCAATGCACATGGCCGCCGGCGGCCTTCACCTTGGTCTCAAAAGCCTCGAGATAGATGTCGAGATTGGCGAGGGTGTGATCCTTGATCGCGCGCGCTTCGTCGCGCAGCGCCTCGAACTCCGGCAGCCGCGCAGCCGCGCTCGCGCGCTTGGCGATGAAGTTCTTCTTCACATGGGACATCGCCTGCTGCAGTTGCGGGTCGCCCAGCGCCCGGTGGGCGTTGTCCTTGAAGGCGTGGCTGGTGGGTGTGTGCATGCCGGCGTTCCGTCAGCGGCGCGGCGCGCCGATGGGCGGCGTTTCATCGAGGCCCGCCAGCATTTCGGCCACATGGCGCGCGGCCACCGGCCGGCCTTCGCGGGTCAGCTTGCCGGCGATGTTGAGCAGACAACCCATATCTCCGGCCAGCACGATATCGGCGCCGGTGGCGGCGATGGCGGCGGTCTTCTCCCGCACCATCTGATCGGAGATCTCCGGATACTTGACGCAGAAGGTGCCGCCGAAGCCGCAGCAGATCTCCGCGCCCGGCAGCTCCGTGCGTTTCAATCCGGCGACGCTGTCGAGCAACTGCCGCGGCTGGGATTTCACCCCCAGCTCCCGCAGGCCCGAGCAGGAATCATGATAGGTGACCTTGCCGGCGAAGCTGGCGGCGACGCGAGTCATGCCGCAGACATCAACCAGGAAGGAAATCAGCTCATGGGTGCGCGCGGCCAATTGCTGCGCCCGCTCGCGCCACGCCGGATCATCCGACAATAGCGCGGGATAGTGGGCATGGATCATGCCGGCGCAGGAGCCGCTGGGCGCCACCACATAGTCGAACGGCTCGAAGGCGGCGATCACCTGACGGGCGATCTTCTGGGCATCGGCGCGGTCGCCGGAATTATAGGCGGGCTGGCCGCAACAGGTCTGCGCCGCCGGGACTTCCACCTTGCAGCCGGCCTGCTCCAGCAGCTTCACGGCGGCGAAGCCCACCGAAGGACGGTAGAGATCCACCAGGCAGGTGACGAACAGGCCGACGCGGTGGCCTGCGGTCGGGGGTGATTCAGGCGAACTCATTGGCGCGACAATGGCCGGGCCGCCAGGGGATGGCAAGGCGGCGACAGGTCAGCTCACCGGTACCGGAATCTTCACGGTCTTGGGCAGCAGGATGTAATAGCGGCCGGGCTGTTTCAGGCGGCCGGCGACCTCCAGGGCTTGCGCGCCCGTGCCCCAGAAAAGATCGCCGCGGACTGCGCCCTTAATGGCGCCGCCCACATCCTGGGCAATCAGAAGCCGGCGCAAAGGTTCGCCGGCCTGAGCGGTGCCGGCGGGCCAGGTACTGTCGATCCAGAACGGCGCCCCCAGCGGCAGCAGGGCGCCATCGACCGCCATGCTGCGTTCCGGCGTCAGCACCACGCCCTGGGCGCCGACCGGCCCATCGCCCTCAATCTCGCGGAAGAAGATGAAGCGGGGATTGCGCGCCATGATGCCAGGC
Source organism: Verrucomicrobiia bacterium (assembly GCA_035544395.1). GTDB lineage: Bacteria > Pseudomonadota > Alphaproteobacteria > Dongiales > Dongiaceae > DATKFM01. The sequence goes on along the minus strand of DATKFM010000338.1, from coordinate 10,009 downwards.
GCCTCGGCCGGATGATCCTTGAGCCATTGCGCCACGGTCTGGGCCGTCGCCTGGTCCTTGGTCAGCTTGCCTTCATCCACCAGGATGCGGCCGACGCTGACGAAGCCATGGCCGTTATGGGCAGCGAAGCCGACCCGCGTGGTGCCGCCTTCGGCCAATCGGATGCGGCCCGAGCCCTGCACCTGCAGGAAGAAAGCGTCCACGGGATCGGCGACCCAGAGCAGCTCCAGGTCGTGCCCCGCGAGCGCGCCCGCGTCGATTTCCGCGCGGGTGCTGTAGGGCTTGAGCCGGCCATCGACCACGCGGCCGGCGAGGCTGTTGCCGCTGAGATCGGTGCGGAACTCGCCGAGATCCGCCATCACGAGATCGGCGGGCCGGCGGTAAAGCGGCACGCTGTATTCAGCGCTGCGCCGGCGGGATCCCGCGAGTTCCGGCTCGTAATAGCCGGTAAACAAGCCTTCCGCGCCCTTGGCGCCGGTCACGCTGTAGGGCTTGAATTCCTGTTCAAAAAAATTGAGAGCTGGCGCGCTGGAGCCGCCGGCCGGGATTGCGGCGCAAGCGTCTTGCCAATCCTTCGCCGTGCCGCCGATGCCCTGCGGCCCGACAGCGGCATCGCCAGGCGATTTCGTGAAGACGGCGCAGCTACGCTGGAATGCCGCCAAGGCGGCAGCAGCATTATCGCCACCCCACCCCGGCAGATCGGCAAAGGCGACTGCCGTGAGGCTGGCGGTGTCTTTCGGCGCCGATGGTTTCTCCGCACATCCGAACAGGAGACCACTGGCAAGCGCGGCAGCGATGAAACGGGAAAAACTGCTGGGGATCAATTCGGGCTGCGGGTCGCGACCAGAACCCAGTTGGGATCGCGGGCGCGCACCTGGCGAGCGAAGGTCCAGATATCCGTCACCGGCTCCACCTTCACGGGATCGCCATCGACGACCTGGCCCTCGGCGTTGCGCGTCACGTTGATCTGTTCGCTGACGATGGTGACGGTGACTTCCGCCACGCGCCCCTGCAGTTCCGCCTCGATGATGTCGGTGGATTTGATGCCCACCAAGGTGGTCTGCAGAGTTTCGTTCGCGATGGTCCTGTTGTCGATCGCCCGCTTGAAGTTCTCGAACACCTCGTCGTTCAGCAGCGGCCGCAGGGTCGCGGCATCGCCGGCGGCAAAGGCGCCGACGATCATCTCGAAGGCGGCGCGCACGCCCGCCAGGAAACCGTCGGGATCGAACGAGGGATCGGCGGTATGGATCGCGCCCAGACCCGGCAGCAACGCCGGCGCGGGCACGGTCTTCGACGGATCGGCCGGACGAACTGCCAGGTCCGCTGGAGCATCGGCCCGGCGGCCGCGATCGGGAAGCGAGATCACCTTGTCGGAACGGGCGTCTTCGGCCGGGCGCGGCGCGAACGGATCATGGGGGCGCTCATGGCCTGTGCGCTGACCCAGCACCTTGTACAGCCTGACGACCACGAACAGGGCAATGGCCGCGAGAATGATGATGTCTAAACCTGGCATGTCAGCCCAAACTCTCCTCGACCGCGATGCGGCCCGCAGCTTGCTCAATGCCTTTCAGGTTCCGACTGCGCGCCGCCATCAAGACCTTAGTCGTTCCCAGGGCATCAGCCCATCTATCGTTCGGGCGGCTGGACCGCGGCAAGCCGCTGCGCTAGATCACTCCGCCTGCAAGGCCGCAGCCCATAGCACTAATGCTAACATGGGGAATTGTCGGTCAAAGAGCAAGCATCGCCCGATGGTTAGTGACGATTTCCCAGATTCCACGGCTGCCCGGACCGGACGCCTATGATCTTGATTCGACACGGTCAATCGGAGTGGAACGCGGCCTACAACCGGACTCGCGTCGATCCCGGCATTCCCGATCCGCCCTTGACCGTGGTCGGACGCGACCAGGCCTTGCGCGCGGCGGAAATGCTGGCGCCGCGGCAGATGGCCCGGCTGTTGGTCAGTCCCTATCGCCGCACCATCCAGACGGCAGAAATCATCGCCCGGGAATTGGCCCTGCCGATGGTCATCGAGCCTCTGGTCCGCGAGCGGGCCGCCTTCTCCTGCGATGTCGGAACGGCGCGCACCCATCTGGCCGGCGCCTGGCCCCATCTGCGCTTCGATCATCTGGACGAGGTCTGGTGGCCGGCCGAGGAGAGCGAGGCGGAGCTGGCGGTCCGCTGCGACCGTTTCCGCCATCATGTCCGCGGCCTGACCGACTGGGACAGGGTGGCGGTAATCTCCCATTGGGGTTTCATCCGGGGATTGACCGGGCAGGAGGCGCGCAATGGCGAGGCAGTACCCTTCGATCCCCATGGCGGTTTCCAGGAAGGCGCCAACCGTCCGGCGCGTTAAAGCAATCCAGCGAGCTAAAGCACATTGAGCCGGCCCCGCCGCCATGTTAGGCCGCGCCCGGCAACCGATCGAGCAAACCCAGTTCCGAGCATGAACCCATGACCGACACCGACACCGGGGCGCCCGAAGCGCCCACGCCCGCCGCGACGTATCGCGCTCCACCTATTGTCATCCTGGTCCAATATCTGAAGGACCTGTCCTTCGAGAACCCGCACTCGCCGGCGATCCTGAGCCACGCCCTGGAGGTGCGGCAAGGTCGAGTGGGCGTTGACCTTCGTATTACGCCGGTGGGTCCGCCGAACTTCGAGGTGGTGCTGAAACTGCGGGTCGAAGCCGCCCATGAAGGCAAGGCGGCCTATCTGCTGGACATGGAATATGCCGCGATGGTGCAGATCGGCGAAGTGCCGGAAGACAAGATCGAGCCGCTGCTGATGATCGAGGCGCCACGGCTGATGTTTCCTTATGTGCGGGCGCTGGTGACACAGATGACGCAGGAAGGCGGCTTCGCGCCCCTGCTCGTTCATCCCATAGATTTCCACGCGTTGTACCGTGACCACAAGAAGAAGGCGGCGGCGGCCCAGGGCGGTGGCGCGCAGGCGCAAGCCTAAGGCCGCACCTCAAGCATTCCAGATCGGTTCCGCGATCTGCTTCAGCAGCTCCGCGTGGGCCGCGAGCTCGGCCTCGCTGGCGGCATGGGGACGGGGCGGGCGCAACTGGCGCACGCCGATGACCGACAAAGTCTGCGCCCGAGAGCGTGACGCCACCAGCTCCAGGCCCGCCTGGCGGCCGCCGATCAGCTCCAGATAAACCGACGCCAGAAGCTCCACATCCAGCAGCGCGCCGTGGAAATTGCGCGCGGAGTTGTCGATGGCGAAGCGCTTGCACAGGGCGTCGAGGCTGGCGGGCGCGCCGGGAAATTTCTGCCGCGCCAGCAGCAGGGTGTCGACAGCGCGGGTGTAATCCAATCCGGACTTGCCGGCGCGGGTGAGTTCCGCATTCAGGAACCGCATATCGAATTCGGCATTGTGGATGACCAGCGGCGCATCGCTGACAAACTCCAGGAATTTCTCCACGACCTCGCCGAAGCGCGGCTTGTCGGCGAGGAATTGCGTGGTCAGTCCATGAATGGCCGAGGCCTCGGCCGGCATATCCCGCTCGGGATTCAGATAAACCTGATAGTGACGGCCGGTGGGGATGTGGTTGCTGAGCTCCAGGCAGGCGATTTCCACCACCCGGTGCCCATCTTTGGGATCGAGACCTGTGGTTTCGGTATCGAGAACGATTTCGCGCATGGTGGATCTCAATCTCTTTGCTATCGAAGGACGCGCCGCAGCCCGCGGTGCGGCGGTGCGGAGACTCTTACCACGGCGAGGGCCCGCTTGAGAATCCGCAAAGCAGTGCGGCGGTCAAGCCCGGTGGGAATGACCATGTCGGCGCGCCGCAGCTTTTCTTCATCCGAGGATTGACGCTGGCGAATAGCCGCAAGCCGCTCCCGGGTCATGCCGGGGCGGGCCAGCACCCGCTGCTCCTGCAGGAAGCGCGGCGCGGCGACCACCATGGTGGCATCGCAACGTGCCTCGCCACCGGTTTCGAACAGCAGCGGGATATCGAGCACGGCGATGGAACGGTGCGCGGCGCGAGCCCGGCGCAGAAAGGCAATTTCGCTGCGGCGGACGCGGGGATGAATCAGCGCCTCCAGGCGGCGCAGCGCGGCAGGATCGTTAAACACCTTGGCGCCAAGCGCCGGCCGGTCGACGCCGCCGGGTCCGGTGACGCCGGGAAACTCCGCTTCGACCGCGGCAATTGTCTCGCGGTCCGAGCGCAACAGGCGATGAACCACGGCGTCTGCATCATGGACGGGAATGCCGAGACGCCGCAGCGCCGCCGCCGCTGTCGATTTGCCCATGCCGATGGAACCCGTCAACCCGATGACGCGCATGGCCTAGGGCGCCAGGTCGGCCAGAATGAAACTCCGCAGTTCCGGCGTGACGACAGGCTCGACGCCGAACCAGGCGGCAAAGCCGGGCCGCGCCTGATGCAGCAGCATGCCCAGGCCATCGACGGTAGCAAGGCCGCGCGCCCGCGCGGCTGAAAGCAAGGGCGTCTCCAGCGGCACATAGACGATATCGTAGACCACGGCGGTCGGCGGCAGCGGATTGAGGTCGATTTCCAGCGGCGGCTGGCCTTTCATGCCCAACGTGGTGCTGTTCACCAGCAGCGTGGCGTCTTTCAGCGCCGCGCCGCATTGTTCCCAGGCACAAGGCCTGATCGGTCCGCCGATATCGCGGACGAGCTGTTCGGCGCGCGCGGCGGTCCGGTTCACGAGGCGCAGCTCCGGCACACCCGCATCCACCAACGCCGCGGCAATCGCCCGGGCCGCGCCGCCGGCGCCGAGTAGCACCGCGGGGCCTTGCCCGGCCTGCCATTGCGGCGCCCATTGCCGGAGATTTTCGAGAAACCCGAAGCCGTCGCTGTTGCTGCCCTCCAGCGTGCCGTCGCTGGCGGCGATGATGGTGTTGACGGCGCCGATGCGGCGTGCCTGGGGAGTCACCCGGTCGACCGCCGACAACGCCGCCTCCTTATGGGGCAGCGTGACATTGGCGCCGGCGAATCCCAGGAGCGGCAAGGCGCGGATGGCGTCGCGCGCCTGTTCCGGCCGTACCGCCAGCGGCAGGTAGGCGCCGTCAACGCCATAGGAATTTAGCCAAAAGCCGTGCAGGCGCGGCGAGCGGGAATGGGATACCGGCCAGCCGATGACACCGGCCAGCTTGCTTTTGCCGCTGTGGGTGGCGATCGCCGTCATGCCGGCGCGACTCCCGCGTCCCGGAGAAAGCCGAGCAGCGGCAGGAGCGGCAGGCCAAGAATCGTGAAGTGATCGCCGCGGGTACTACTGAACAGCTGCGCCCCCAGCCCTTCGATTTCATAGCCGCCGACTGTTGTCATTACTCTGTCGCCCATGGCGTCCAGATATCGCGCGAGGAATTCGTCGCTGCAAGGACGCAAGCTCAAGGTTGCGCGGTCGGTATGGTGCCAGAGCCTTAACCCATCCTTTACCACCACCGCGGCGGAGATCAGGTCATGGGACTTTCCGCGCAGCTCTTGCAATTGGCCGAGCGCATCGGCGCGGCTTGCCGGCTTGTCGAAGTGTTTCCCATCGCACTCCAAGACCTGATCGGCGCCGATGACATAGCTGGCGCCATGTCGCAATGAGACACGCTGAGCCTTGAGTTCCGCCAGCGTCTCGGCGATCACGGAACCTGGCGCCTTGGCGGCACGCAGCGAGTGCTTAACTTCCTCTTCATCGACAGCGGGCTTCACGGTATCGAAGCGCAGGCCGGCGGCGCGCAGCATGTCGGCGCGGGCTCTGCTGCCGGACGCTAATATAAGGTGTGTCGTGGAATTGCAGAGAGCGGCGCGATCCGTTGCTTCGATCGCGCCGGTCATTCGAGCGCCGCCTCGCCACCCCGGTGTTTGCTGAGCATTTGAATGATCGACGCGGCGGTCTCCTCGATCGATCGGCGTGTCACATCCAGAACGGTCCAATTGTTTTCGGCGCAAAGCCTTCGCGCCTGCGCCACTTCCTTGCGCACGACTTCCGGATCCACATAGTCGGTGTCTTCCGCTTGCGACAGCAAGTGCAGACGATTGCGCCGGACTTGAACCAATTGCGCGGGATCCTTCGTCAGGCCCACCACCATCGGCCGCCGTGCCGTCAACAGTTCCGGCGGCACCGGACAACCGGGGACAATGGGGACGTTCGCCGCCTTGATGCCGCGGTTGGCGAGATAGATGCAAGTCGGCGTCTTCGATGTCCGGGACACGCCGACGAGGATGACGTCAGCCAGGTCGTAGTCTTGCGCCGATTGGCCATCGTCATGACTGAGTGCGAAGTTCATGGCATCGATACGGCCGAAATATTCGGCATCCAATTCATGTTGCCGTCCGGGCAGACCTTGCGCCTGCATGCCCAGATGACTGGCGAGCGCCATGATCACGGGATCGAGCACCGGGATGCAGGGCACTTGCAGCCGGTGGCAGCCGGCGACCAGTTCCATCCGCAGCTTTTCATTGACCATGGTAAAGAGCACCGGCCCCGGATGGGCCTCGATGCCCGTCAGCGCCTTTTCTAACTGCTTGGAGGTGCGGATCAGGGTCCAGGCATGTTCGTGGGGTTCCACCTGGTCGAATTGGGCAAGACAGGCGCGGGCGACGCTGTTGATCGTCTCGCCCGTGGCGTCGGAGACGAGATGGAGATGGAAGATCTTGGCCGGTTCGATGCTGTTCACGGAGGGGGCAATCCTGGGAGTCCTGGGGAGAAGCCGGCTTGCGGCAACATGGTTGCCAAAGGATTACCGATCCCGTCCATTGCGTCCACCGCCGTTGCGACAGATGACGCCACACCACGAAGGTTCGGTACGAATGCGGCTGCCGGGAGTTGCCCACAACTCATCCACAGAGGACATTGCTTTATGATCCATCATCGGTGTCGATGGACCCCCGTCAGCGGGCCCGATTTCCGAGGTGATCCCGGCTATTCCCAGCTTGTGATCAATCGATCCACATATCCCCGCCAGCCTGTGAATAAGCCCCTGGAATCCCTTAATCCCGGTGTTTCAACCCCATCCACTATCTACTACTACTTCTCTAGATTCTTAGAATAGTAGGAAGAGAGGCAGCTGGACCCTTTGCCAGCCTGCCAATGGAACCGGTGACGCTACAGACATCCACCCTCATCGAGGTCCTGAAAGGACGTTCGGCTCCCCGGACGCCGCTCTGGCTGATGCGTCAAGCCGGGCGCTATCTGCCGGAATACCGGGCGCTCCGGGAGAAGTCCGGCGGATTCATGGAAATGTGCCTGACGCCGGCGCTGGCCTCGGAGATCACACTCCAGCCGATGCGGCGGTTTCCGCTGGATGCCGCCATCCTGTTCTCCGACATCCTGATGGTGCCCCACGGTCTCGGCCAGCCGGTCCGGTTCGAGGAGGGACGCGGGCCGGTGCTTGATGCTCTTGACCGGACCGAGGATCTGAAGCGGCTGGACTCCACAGGCTTCGGGCAACGGGTGGCGCCGGTCATGGCGGCAATCCGGCTGGTCCGGGAACAGTTGCCGAAGGATAGGGCGCTGTTGGGATTCGCCGGCGCGCCCTGGACCGTGGCGAGCTACATGATCGAGGGCGGTTCCAGCCGTGACTTTGAGAAAGCGAAAGCCTGGGCCTATGGCGACAGCACCGGCTTCGCTCGCTTGATTGACATCCTGGTTAACGCGACCAGCAACTATCTTTTGGCGCAGATCGAGGCCGGCGTGGATGCGGTGCAGATCTTCGATAGCTGGGCCGGCGCCTTGGCGGCAGCGGAATTGCAGCGCTGGGGCCTCGAACCGACGGCGGAGATCGTTCGCCGCGTCAAACAACGATATCCGGATGTGCCGGTCATCGTTTTTCCCCGCGGCGCCGGAGTTTCCTATGCCGAATATGCCAGCCGATGCGCTTGCGATGCGCTGAGCCTGGATCAAAGCCTGCCGCCGGCTTGGGCAAAGCGGGAATTGCAGCCAAAGAAAATCCTGCAGGGCAATCTGGATCCGCTGCTAGTCGTCCAGGGCGGCGCCGCCATGAAAGCGGCGACAGAAAATATCCTTAAGACGCTGGGCGGGGGCCGCTTCGTCTTCAATCTCGGCCATGGCATCCTGCAGATCACGCCGCCGGATCATGTGGCCGAGCTCTGCGACATCGTCCATGGCTGGCAGGGCGCGGCTTAACCATGGCGCGGGTTGCCGTCGTCATGTTCAATCTCGGCGGTCCCGACAATCCGGCCGCGGTCGAGCCCTTCCTGTTCAATCTCTTCAACGACAAGGCGATCATTGCCACGCCGCAACCGCTGCGCTGGCTCCTGGCGCGGCTGATTTCCCGGCGGCGGGCGCCGATCGCCCAGGAAATCTACGGCAAGATTGGCGGCAGCTCACCGCTGCTGGCCAATACCATCGCCCAGGCGCGAGCCCTCGAGCAGGCGCTTATAGGGATCGGCGAGGTAAGAGCTTATCCCTGCATGCGATATTGGCATCCGATGGCGCCGGCAGTGGCGCGGGAGGTGGCGGCGTTCCGGCCGGACCGGATCATCCTCTTGCCGCTCTATCCGCAATTTTCATCCACGACCACGGCGTCGTCCTACAGATCATGGGCTGCCGCCGCGGCCCAGGCCAGCTTGCCGGAGGCGGGGCAGTTGCTGTGCTGCTATCCCGGGCAGCCTGGCATGGTTAAGGCGCTGGCAGGCCTGGTGCGGGCCGGGGTGGAGAAGGCACAGGCGACAGGTTCTGGAGTACCGCGTGTCTTGTTTTCCGCCCACGGGTTGCCGAAGCGCATCGTCGACCGGGGCGATCCCTACCCAGAACAGGTGAGACAAACCTCCAAGCTGGTGGCGCAGGCCGCCGGTCTCGCCGCCGATCAGTGGCTGGTCTGCTATCAGAGCCGGGTCGGACCCCTGGAATGGATCGGACCCTCGACCGACGAGGAGATCCGCCGGGCCGGAGCGGACAAAACGCCGCTGGTTGTGGTTCCCATCGCTTTTGTTTCGGAGCATTCGGAGACTTTGGTGGAGCTCGACATCGAATATGCCCACCTGGCCCGGAACGCCGGCGTTCCCATCTATGTTCGGGTGCCGACGGTGGGCACGGAGCCGGCCTTCATCGGCGGTCTGGCAGATATGGTAAAGACGCTGCTGGCTGACACGCGGCCGGTGACGTCAGCCGAGGGCCGGAGGATCTGCGCTGCCGTCGCAAGTTGCTGTCTGAACCACGCCGCCTAGAATAGCGCCATGTGGACGGACCTGCTGGCGGATCTCCATCCCTGGATCAAGGCGCTGCATATCATCAGCGTCATTGCCTGGATGGCCGGGCTGCTCTACCTGCCGCGGCTGTATGTTTACCATTGCGATGCATCCGCGGGATCGCCCCAGTCCGAAACTTTCAAGATCATGGAGCGGCGCCTGCTGCGGGGGATCATGAACCCGGCGATGGCGGGAACTTTCATCTTCGGCATCTTGTTGTTGCTGACGCCGGGCGTGGTGGATTGGGGCGCCGCCTGGATCTATCTGAAACTGATGCTGGTGATGGGACTCAGCCACTTCCATCACCTGCTGGCGCGATGGCGCCAGGACTTTGCCGCCGACCGGAACAGCCGGCCGGTGCGTTTCTACCGGTTTGCCAACGAGGTGCCGACGGCGCTGATGATCCTGATCGTTATTTTGATCGTTGTGCGGCCGTTTTAGCGCAGGCTTAAGTCTTTGTTTACCCTGATGAGATAGCTCTATTCTCGATTTGACTCCGACGGCGGGTTTCGCTAAAGATTTCAGTGTCCTTGCGCGGGCGTCGCCCGCCGCGCCATTACCCCGACAGAAATTGATAGTTGCGTAGGGCTGCAAAGCCTGTCGCCTGCCAGGGGACAACCGGCGCGTTGGCCGAGATCCCGCACCTTCCCCCACGGTCAGCCGCCATCCCTTTCCCGATTATACGGAATCCGAGTCCGCCATGAATCTTCAGGAGTTGAAGCGCAAGTCCCCGGCCGAGCTATTGGCTTATGCCGAGGAGTTGCAGATCGAGAGCGCGAGCAACCTGCGCAAGCAGGATATGATGTTCGCCATTCTGAAACAGCTGGCCGAGAACGA
>DATKFM010000337.1:0-34651 GCA_035544395.1 Verrucomicrobiia bacterium | reverse complement strand
ACGAAGCGGCATAGGGGATGCACCGGTTGGCCGCAACTCCAATCGGGCGGGCTCCCTGCGTTGTGGATTCGAGGAAGCGATGAGCGAAATTTCCCAGGAAACACAGGCCCAAAGCAAGAGCCAAGCAGCGCGCCGGCGAATGCCGCGCTGGCTCCTGGAAGCCGGTCATGTGGCCCTGCATGAGGTTGTTGGCCTTGCCGTCCTGGGGCTGATCATCGCCAGCGCTTTCGGCTGGTTCTGGGCGAATCCGCTGGATTTCGACAGCGACGGAGACGCGAGCCAGGCGCAAGCCTCGCTGCCGGCTGTTGAGCCGGACGTGGGCGTCGCTGTCGCCGATTTCGTCCATGCCGACCCGATACAGCTGGCGGCAATTGCGCCAGGCGCGGGTAAGCAGGAGTTTCCGACGCCGGCGGCCGGCGGCGGCGCCGATATCGGCGCGCAGGAACCGATGCCGCAGTGGCGGCGCAATGCGGTCGCGGCACCGGCTGCGGACGGGCGGTATCGGATCGCCGTCATCATTGATGACCTTGGCCTGAGTCCGGCCGCCTTCGACCGCGTAGCGGCGCTGCCGCCACCGTTGACCCTGGCGATCATGAGTTACGCCGAGGAGGCGCCGAAGCTGGCGCAGGCGGCGCGCAAGGCCGGACATGAAGTCCTGGTGCATGTCCCGATGGAGCCGGAAGGGAAGGTGAATCCCGGCCCCCATGCCCTGACTACGGAGCAGACCCGGGAAGCGTTTGACCAACAGCTTGCCTGGGACCTGGATCGCTTCGAGGGCTATGTCGGCATCAACAATCACATGGGCAGCCGGGTCACCGCCTCCACCGAACGCATGAGCTGGCTGTTCGAGGAGCTTGAGCGCCGGGGCCTGATGTTCGTCGACTCCCGCACCACCAAGGAAACTGTGGCGCCAATGCTGGCCGAGCATTTCGGCCTGCCTTTCGCCGAACGGGATGTCTTCCTCGACAATGAGTTCGACGCTGATGCCGTGGAAGCACAGCTAAGGGTGCTGGAGAGCGAGGCGCGGAAATATGGCTATGCCGTCGCCATCGGCCATCCCCATGCGGGCACCATTGCGGCCCTGAAGGAGTGGCTGCCGACCCTGGCAGAGCGGGGCTATGTCCTCGTGCCGATCAGCGACATCGCGGCGCAACACGACCGGACGACCACGCTATCCCTGAACAACTGAGCTAGCGATTGCGCCCCACGGCGGCAAAGCGCACGGCTTCCTGGGCGGCGCGGATCAGTGCCCGCGCCTTGTTGCAGCTTTCCTGGTATTCGCCTTCGGGATCGCTGTCGGCGACTACGCCCCCGCCGGCCTGGACATGCATGACGCCGTCCTTCACGACAGCGGTGCGTAAGGCGATGCAGGTATCCATCGCGCCATTGGCTGCGAAATATCCGATGGCGCCGGCATAGACGCTGCGGCGGTCCGGCTCCAGCTCCTCGATGATCTCCATCGCCCGGACCTTCGGCGCGCCGGACACTGTGCCGGCTGGAAAGCCGGCGATCAGGGCGTCGAGGGCGTCATATTGCGGTTCGATCTCGCCCTCGACGTTCGAGACGATGTGCATGACGTGGGAGTAGTACTCGATCTCGTTGCGCTGTGTGACCTTGACGCTGCCGATCTTGGCGACGCGTCCGACATCGTTCCGTCCGAGGTCCAGCAGCATCAGATGCTCGGCGAGTTCCTTGGGATCCGACAGCAAGTCCCGTGACAGCGATTGATCCTCGTGCGGCGTGGCGCCGCGGCGGCGGGTTCCGGCAATAGGCCGGATCGTCACCTGTCCCTCGCGCAGCCGCACAAGAATTTCCGGGCTTGAACCGACAATCGAAAAGCCATCCAGGTCCAGATGGAACAGGAACGGTGACGGATTTACCCGGCGAAGCGCGCGATAGAGGGACAGCGGCGGCAATTTGAAGGGCAGGGAGAAGCGCTGCGACAGCACTGCCTGGAAGATATCGCCGGCGTAGATGTATTCCTTCGCCTTCAGCACCATGGCGTGGAAGGCTTCCCGCGACATGTTCGAGGTCGGCTCCGGCAGGCCATCCAGATCCGACAGGCCATCACGCTGATGGGGCAGGTTGCGGTCGAAATCATCGACGATCTCGCCGAGCCGCTCGCAGGCCTGTTCATATGCAGCGCGGGCGCTCAGATCCTTGCGCGGCCAGACCGGCGTCACCACGGTCACCAAATCTTCCACATTGTCGAAGATCGAGATCACAGTCGGCCGAAGGAGGATCGATTCCGGCACCCCCAGAACATCCTTGTTCTTCGAGGGGAGCCGCTCCATCTGCCGCACCATGTCATAGCCGAGATAGCCGAACAGGCCGGCAACCATGGGCGGCAAGGACGACGGCGTTTCCATCCGGCATTCCTTCACCAGCGCGCGCAGCGACTGCAGCGCCGGTTCGGAGCAGGGCTCGAATTTCCCGCTGTCCAGCCGCGCGCGCCGGTTGATCTCGGCCTTGCCGTTCCGGCAGCGCCAGATCAGGTCCGGCTTCAGCCCAATGAAGGAGTAGCGGCCCCGTGTCGCGCCGCCCTGAACGGATTCGAACAGAAAGCTGTTGGGCCGGCCATCGGTCAGCTTGAGCATCGCCGATACCGGCGTCTCAAGATCGGCCACCAGCGTGGTCCAGACGACCTGGGGCTGGCCCGCCTCGTAGATCCGGCGGAACGGCTCGAATTCGGGAGCGCTCTGCATCGTCTAGAACAGAGCGTCGACCGCCGACTGATCGACTGAAACCCCGACTTTCGTACGCAGGGCGCCAGTGAGCTGCGCCGCGATGTCGTCAGCGATCTGCTGCTTGACCTCATCCCGCAGATCCTGGACCTCGACTGTGCGCTTCGAGATGTCGACAGGCTTGATCTCTGAAACGACCAGCAGGACCTCGCCGTCGTCACTACCGGATCGCCCGGTCGCAACATCGCCGACCTTCAGTTCGAAGATTTTCGAGATCAGAGCGCTAGATAGATCGGCGGTCGGCGAACTCTCGCGCCGCGTGAAAGGTTCGGATGTCATCACGGTCACGCCGGACTCCGAAGCGATCTTGTCCAGCGTTTCACCGCCCTGGATCCGTTGGGCCAGATCCTGGGCCCTGGCGGCTGCAGCCTCCCGCCGTTTCGAAGCTTGCCAATCGGCAATTACCTTGTCGCGCACCTTGTCCAGCGGACGGGTTGCCGCCGGCGTGACCTTGTCGACCCGCAAGGCATAATAGCCGCCGTTGCCGCCATCCTCCAAACGTGTCTCCTGGCCTTCAGCCGTCGCTTGGATGACCTGCAGCATACTTTGATCACCGGCGACGCCGGCAATTGGTGCGCCTGAGTCATCCTGGCCGGCGCTGTCAGTCGCTGCGATGGTTGTGACCGGCAACTTCAGCGCAGCAGCCGCATCCTCGAGTTTCTGGCCGGCGCCGCGCAGATCCTCGAACTTGTTGCCGATATCATGAATCTCGTCCTGGGCTTTCGAAAGACCCAGATCGTGCTTAATGGCGGATTTGACCTCATCCAGCGTTTGCTGGCGCTGCGGCGCGATCTTTGCCACGCGGGCGATGACCCAACCTTCTAGAGTTTCGACTGGATCGGTTGCAGCGCCTTCTGCTGCCGCGAATGCCGCTTTGGCAAATTCGTCGCCCAACCTTTGCGTCAGACTGTCGAGAGTCGCCGCCTGAATCGGTTTCACGGTTTTTTCACCGGTCTGCGCCACATCGCTCAGACTCCGTCCGGACTTCAGCAGATCGAAGGCGGCCTTGGTGGCGGCTTCGTCCGGATACGTCACCATTTCGATGTCGCGTGTTTCCGGGAGCAGGTATTTTGCCTGGTCGACTGCATATGTCTCGGCAATCTCCTCATCGGTGACCGGCATCGAAGCGACGAGCGCCTCCGGGTCCAAACGAACCAACGTGACCGCGCGATACTCCGGTGCCTGATAATTGGCGCTGTTGGTCTCGTGATACTTCTTCAGCGTCTCTTCGTCCGGCGTGAATTGTTCGGTGATGCTCGCGTCGGCGATCAGGATGGTTTTCGCGACACGCTCCTCGCCCCGCGATGAGTAGATGCTCTCCGCCATCGATTTCGGCATGGCGACACCATTGTTGATGCTGCCGATGATGAAGCTCTTGATCGTGTTGACGCGGAATTCCTCGGCAAAATCGCTTTCCGTGAGATCCAAGTTGCGAAGCCAGGAGTCGAACATCCGGGAATCGAACTGGCCCTGAGCGTTCTGGAACTGCGGAGAAGTTTGGATGCGCTGCTGAATCATATCCAGCGGGATTCGCACGCCGATTTGCGCCCCATACTGGGAGTAGACGCGATCTTCGATCAGTTGATCCAATGCCATCTTGTCGAAACCGAATTGCTTAGCCTGTTCGGTGTCGATCGTTACGCCCGATTGCCGGCTGACGCTGCTGATAGTGGCGCTTAGCCGCTGGCGCAGTTGGGAGGTCAGAATTTCATCGCCGCCGACGGTGGCCACAGCGCGCTCCTTGTCGCCGGCTTGGCGCAGGAAATCCCCTACGCCCCAGACCGCGAAGGAGAGCATCAGCACGGTGAGGAGGGCTTTGACGACCCAGGACGTGGCTTTCGAGCGAAGGGCGGTCAGCATCTACGGGAACTCGCTATCGGGCTGCATGATTGAAGGATTTGGCTGACAACCCAAGGGTTTCGGCCGCGCGGCATCATAGTTTCGCGGGGACATACCGGCAACCGCGTTCCGGAGCCTAGCCGGCCTGCTGGTTTCGCTTCATACGGCATGTTAGGAGGCCACAGGGTCACTATCAGGGTGTTCCAGGCAAATGGCAAAATCGCGGCTGCGTCCGCTTATCGCGGGCAATTGGAAAATGAATGGACTCCGGGCGGACGGGCTGAAACTGGCAGCCGATCTGTCGGACTGGAGCAAGGGCGCCGGTTCCGCGGTAGCGCAGGGCGTGGACATTCTGATTTGCCCGCCATCGACGTTGCTGGGGCCAATCCTTCCGGCGATAGCCGGAAGTCCCGTTCAACTCGGCGCGCAGGACTGCCATTGGGCGAAGAGCGGCGCCCATACCGGCAATGTCAGCGCGGAAATGCTGGCAGATCTGGGTTGCCGCTACGTCATAGTCGGCCATTCCGAACGCCGCGCGGGTCATGGGGAAACCGATGGGATCGTCAAGAACAAGGCGGCGGCGGCGCTGCGGGCCGGCCTCATTGCGATTGTCTGCATCGGCGAGACCGAAGCCGAGCGTCAGGCCGGACGAACGATTGACGTGGTGACGGCGCAGTTCATGGGGAGCCTGCCGGAGGGAGCTGCAGCCGAAAATACCGTCATCGCTTATGAACCAGTCTGGGCCATCGGCAGTGGACGCGTGCCGACAAATGACGAGGTCGCTGCCGTCCATGGCCAATTGCGGCGTCTTGCGCTCAGTTCGATAGACAATGGCGGTAGCTCGCGCCTGCTCTACGGCGGCTCTGTAAAAGCATCGAATGCCAAGGAGTTAATGGCTGTTCCTGAGGTAAATGGGGCGCTGGTGGGCGGCGCCAGCCTGAAACTCGAGGAATTCGCGGGTATTATCCAATCATGCCCCTAGCGCAACAGGTCGAAAGCGACTAAATAGCCGCCGTCCCCCTGGTCATTTGGCGGACCCGCGGCCGATGCCGCTTACCCACCCATCCGAGGATATGCATGACCGACGTCATTAGTCAGATTCTGAACGTGTTGCTGCTGGTGATCGCGATCGCCCTTATCGGCATCGTCGTCATCCAGCGGAACGAGGGCGGGCTGGGAGGGTTGGGCGGCAGTTCCGGTGGTGGCATGGGTGGCCTGATGACTGGCCGCGCTGCGGCGAACTTCCTGACAAAGGTCACGCGCTGGCTTGCGGTTGGTTTTTTTGGCGTCACGCTCGCATTGGCCTGGATCGCCTCCCACCGCAGCGCCCCGCAATCGTTAACAGCCCCCGTTTCCCAGGAGGCACCGGCAGCGCCTGCTGTGCCGGCTGGAAGCACTGCGCCTGCGACCGATGGCTCGGCCGGCGGCACAACCGGCAGTTCCGGCGGCGGCACGACAGACTCTACGACACCAGCGTCACCGCCGACCACAAATCAATAGGACGTCATACTTGTCTGCGAATTCGTCCGGCATGTCGGAACCAAGGCTTGCCGCGACCCCCGACTCGCGACATAACGGAATTCCATGACGCGGTTCATATTTATCACCGGCGGCGTGGTCTCCTCACTCGGTAAGGGCATCTCGGCGGCGGCTCTCGGAGCCCTGCTGCAGGCACGCGGATTCAAGGTCCGCCTGCGCAAGCTGGATCCCTATCTCAACGTCGATCCCGGGACGATGAGTCCCTACCAACACGGCGAGGTCTACGTCACCGACGATGGTGCGGAGACCGATCTGGATCTCGGCCATTATGAGCGGTTCACCGGCGTTTCGACCCGCCGCAGCGACAACATCACCACCGGCCGCATCTACTCCACCGTGATCGCCAAAGAACGGCGCGGCGATTATCTCGGCGGCACGGTCCAGGTCATTCCCCATGTCACGGATGCGATCAAGGAATTCATCCTCGGCGATGCAGACGGCGCCGATTTCGTGATCTGCGAGATCGGCGGCACGGTCGGCGACATCGAAAGCCTGCCCTTTCTGGAAGCCATCCGCCAATTGGGCAACGAGCTCGGCCGGGAACGGTCGCTCTTCGTGCATCTGACTTTGGTGCCCTGGATTCCCTCGGCCCACGAGCTGAAGACCAAGCCGACCCAGCATTCGGTCAAGGAACTTCAGAGCGTCGGTATCCAGCCCGACATCCTGCTCTGTCGCTGCGATCGCGAGATCGCCGCCGATGCGCGGCGCAAGATTGCGCTCTTCTGCAACATCCGTCCGGAGGCGGTTATTCAGGCGCTGGATGTCGATACGATCTATCAAGTGCCGGTCGCCTACCACGGCGAGGGTTTCGATTCTGAAGTCTGCCGCCATTTTGGGCTTAATGTCCGCGAGCCCGATCTCAACACCTGGTCGACGATCGTCGAGCGCATCCGTGCACCCGAGGGCGAGGTGTCGATCGCCGTGGTCGGCAAATACACCTCGCTGCTTGATGCCTACAAATCCCTGGCCGAAGCATTGACCCATGGCGGCATCGCCAACAATTCACGGGTCAATCTGAACTGGATCGATTCCGAGATCTTCGAGCGCGAGGACGCGGTTCACTATCTGGAAGACGTGAACGGCATTCTCGTGCCCGGCGGCTTCGGCGAACGGGGCACCGAAGGCAAGATCGCCGCGGTGCGTTTCGCCCGCGAGCACAAGGTGCCGTATTTCGGCATCTGCTTCGGCATGCAGATGGCCGTCATCGAATCCGCGCGGAGCCTCGCCGGCATCCGCAACGCAGGTTCCACGGAGTTTGGGCCCTGCGCGGAACCGGTCGTCGGCCTGATGACCGAGTGGGTCCGCGGCAACGTGGTCGAGCGGCGCAACGAAGAGGCCGATATGGGCGGGACGATGCGCCTCGGCGCCTATGACTGCCAGATCACGGCCAACAGCCAGCTGCGCGGGATTTACGGCAAGGACATGATCAGCGAACGGCACCGCCATCGCTACGAAGTGAACATCAATTACAAAGAGCGGCTGGAGAAAGCCGGCCTGCGGTTCTCCGGGATGTCGCCCGATGGATTGCTGCCGGAGATGATTGAAATGCCCGGCCATCCCTGGTTCATCGGCGTGCAGTTCCATCCCGAGCTGAAGTCAAAACCGTTCGAACCCCACCCGCTGTTCACGTCGTTCATCGGCGCGGCAATTCAGCAATCCCGCCTTGTCTAGCCTCGGCAGCAGGGCCGCACCGGCATGATGCCCCGCATCAAGATTTGCTGCATCGGATCGGTTGCCGAGGCGCAGTTGGCGGTTGCCCATGGCGCGTCGGCGCTGGGCCTCGTCTCGGAAATGCCAAGTGGCCCCGGCGTGATTCCTGACGACCAGATATCGGCGATAGCCGCGACCGTGCCGAAATTCATCGGCACGTTTCTGCTTACCAGCCGCACGGACTCCGCGCCGATCATCGAGCATATCCGCCGTTGCGGCACCAATACCGTGCAGCTCGTCGACGCCGTCGGCGAGAATGTCTATCAGGATCTGCGCCGGGAATTGCCCGACATCCGCATCGTTCAGGTGGTGCACGTCACCGGCGATGCCGCCGTGGAGGAGGCCAGGCGGATCGCCGGCCGCGTCGATGCGCTGCTGCTCGATTCCGGCAATCCGACGCTTGAGATCAAGGAACTCGGGGGCACCGGCCGGACCCATGACTGGAATCGCAGCCGGCAAATCGTCGAGTCCGTGAAATGCCCGGTTTTCCTGGCCGGTGGCCTCAATCACCGCAATATCCTCGACGCGGTGCGCCAGGTGCAGCCCTATGGGGTGGATATCTGTACCGGCGTGCGGACCGAAGGGCGGCTGGACCCCTTGAAACTCACCGATTTCTTCGCCGCTATCCGCCGTCTGGCATCCTGAACCCGCGACACGGGGCGCCATCGACAAGCTGGACGCCAGTGGATATGAAGGGCGCCCGAACGCCAACCAGGACCCTGTGATGCCATCACCGCGGACCGTTTCTGTCGGCAAGCTTGCCATCGCCAACGATCGGCCGTTCACGCTGATCGCCGGTCCCTGCGTGCTGGAGTCCCGGGCCCATGCCCAGGAGATGTGTCAGGCACTGGTGGAGATGACCGGCCAGCTCGGGATCGGACTCATCTACAAGACCTCCTTCGACAAGGCGAACCGCACCAGCAGCAAGAGCGCGCGTGGCCTCGGCATGGACAAGAGCCTGCCGATCATGGCGGAACTCCGGGAGAAATTCGGCTGCCCGGTACTGACCGATGTCCACGAGCCTGATCAGTGCGCGCCCGTTGCGGCGGCGGTCGACGTGCTGCAGATCCCGGCATTCCTTTGCCGTCAGACCGATCTGCTGCTGGCGGCTGGCGAGACCGGCCGGGCGATCAATGTGAAGAAGGGACAATTCCTTGCACCCTGGGACATGAAGCAGGTCGCGGCCAAGATCGCGGAGACCGGCAACGAGAACATCCTGCTCTGCGAGCGGGGCGCCAGCTTCGGCTATAACACGCTGGTATCCGACATGCGCAGCCTGCCGATCCTGGCGCAGACCGGTTATCCCGTCGTGTTTGACGCCACTCATTCCGTGCAACAGCCGGGTGGGCAGGGCGCCACGACCGGCGGCCAGCGGGAGTTCGTGCCCGTGCTGGCGCGCGCGGCCATTGCCGTCGGCGTCGCCGCCGTATTCATGGAGACTCACCAGGATCCCGATCACGCGCCCAGCGACGGCCCCAACATGGTGCCGCTGAAGCGGCTGCGCGGGCAGCTGGAAACGATGCTGGAATTCGACCGAATTGCGAAAGCGCAACCGATCGTGCTCGAGCGCTAACAGGGGAAAAGCTGATGAGTGCGATTATCGACATCCACGCCCGCGAGATCCTGGACAGCCGCGGCAATCCGACGGTCGAAGTGGATGTGAAGCTGGAGTCAGGCGCCATGGGCCGCGCCGCCGTGCCCTCGGGCGCTTCCACCGGCACCCATGAAGCCGTGGAACTCCGCGACGGCGACAAAAAGCGCTATGCCGGCAAAGGCGTCGCCAAGGCCGTGGCCGCGGTGAACGGCGACATCTTCGAAATCCTCTCTGGCCTGGAAGCGCTCGATCAACTGAAGATTGACCGCGCCATGATCGATCTCGACGGCACGACCAACAAAGCCCGGCTTGGTGCGAATGCGATTCTCGGCGTAAGCTTGGCGCTGGCCAAGGCGGCGGCGGCGGAGTCCGGCCTGCCGCTATACCGCTATGTCGGCGGCACGCGAGCCCATATCCTGCCGGTGCCCTTGATGAACATCGTCAATGGAGGCGCCCATGCGGACAACGGCCTCGATTTCCAAGAGTTTATGATCCTGCCCGTCGGCGCGCCGACATTCGCCGAGGCGCTGCGCATGGGCGTGGAAGTTTTCCATGCGCTGAAAGGGCAATTGAAGGCGGCCGGCCAGGCGACGAATGTGGGCGACGAGGGCGGCTTTGCCCCGGCTCTGGCGCGCGCCGACGAAGCGCTCGGCTTCATCATGAAGGCCATCGAGGGCGCCGGCTACAAGCCGGGTGAGCAGGTGGCTCTCGGCCTCGACGTCGCCTCAAGTGAGTTCTTCAAGGGCGGCAAATACAGGATGGAGGGCGAGGGCAAGACTCTCGGCTCCGACGAGATGGTGAAGTTCTACGAGGACCTGGTGAAGCGCTATCCCATCCTCACCATCGAGGATGGAATGGCCGAAGACGACTGGGATGGCTGGGCGGCGCTGACCCAAGCGCTCGGCGGCCGCGTGCAGCTCGTCGGCGACGATCTCTTCGTCACCAATACCGAGCGCTTGCGCAAAGGCATCGGCGGCGGCATCGCCAATGCAATCTTGATCAAGGTAAACCAGATCGGCTCCCTCAGCGAAACGCTGGAAGCGGTGGAGATGGCGCACAAGGCCGGTTATCGCGCCGTGATGTCGCACCGTTCGGGCGAAACTGAGGATGCGACCATCGCCGATCTCGCCGTCGCCACAAATTGCGGGCAGATCAAGACCGGCTCGCTGTCGCGCTCGGACCGCACGGCGAAATACAATCAGCTTCTGCGTATCGAAGAAGAGCTGGGTCCCAGCGCCGCCTATGCCGGCCGCGGCGCCCTGCGCGCGGGTGGCTGACAAGCCGCAGCTTGCCGCCGCCGCGCGTCTGCGCGACGCACAGGACGTCTACGATTTCATCGTCGATGATCCATTCCGCCGCAGTGTGATCGAAGCGGCCAAGTCGCTGGGATTGCCTGATGGCGCGATCGGCGCCGGGTTCGTCCGCCAGCCGATCTGGGATCACTTGCATGGCTTTCAGCCTACCGACAGGTTCGCTGATATCGATGTCCTCTATTTCGATCCCTCTGACCTGACTCCGGAAAGCGAACTGCGGATTGAACAGGAACTCGGACGTCGAATGCCCGGCGTGCCATGGGAAGTGACGAACCAGGCGCGGATGCACGGCCACAACGATGATCCGGCTTACCGCGATACCGAGGACGCCATCGCACATTGGTTGGAAACACCCACGGCCCTGGCCGTGCGGCTCGTGCCACGAGCCACGGTGGGTCTGATTGCTCCGTTCGGCTTCGGCGATCTGCTTGCGATACAGATCAAACCAACAGCCGCGGGCATTCGCCGCAGCGATGCCTATCGCCAACGCCTGCATCAAAAGGAATGGCATCAACGATGGCCAAAGGTACGCATGTTCGATGTCGACGGCACGGAGATCGATGCAGCACGGCTGCGCGCTGATCTTGAATAGTTGTTGACGCCAGGGAATCAACTGTGATTCCGTGCCCACATGCTTGGTACTCTTGATTTCCGCAAAGGCCTGCGCGCGCTGCTTCCACAGATTCTCGGTGCGGCGATCTGCATCTATTTCGCGTATCACGCGGTGCAAGGAGATCGCGGACTGATTGCTTGGCTACAGCATTCGCGCGAACTCGTCGAAAGCGAAACGGTGCTGGCAGATCTCGCAGCCGAACGCGCCACGCTCGAGCACCGGGTGTCGCAATTGCGCGCCGAGAGCCTGGATCCGGATATGCTCGAAGAGCAGGCCCGCACCATGCTGAACTTCGCCGGTCCCGATGATCGGACCCTGCTGCTGCCGTCCACCTCCGGGCACTGAAGCTTCATTTAACTGAATTCTGTATAATTGCCTGTTTCGTGATTTGATTCAGGCGGTTAACCTCGCTTGTGTTACCGGCCCAGCGGCGTTAGTTTCTGCCTAACGCTGTAGTCAGGCCTGCATCAAGGGCCTGCGATTTTCCGGGAGAACGCAATGGCTTCTGGGGCTAAGCGCAAGGGGCGGCCCGATGATGGACAGCCCGATTCCGATGACCTGCTGAAATTCTACCGCGACATGCTGCTGATCCGCCGCTTCGAAGAGAAGGCGGGGCAGATCTACGGAATGGGGCTGATCGGCGGCTTCTGCCATCTCTATATCGGCCAGGAAGCCGTGGTGGTGGGAATCCAATCTGCCCTGGAGCCCAAGGACACGGTCATCACCAGCTACCGCGACCACGGCCACATGCTCGCCTGCGGCATGGATCCGAAGGGCGTGATGGCCGAGCTCACCGGCCGCCGCGGTGGCTACTCCAAAGGCAAGGGCGGCTCCATGCACATGTTCAGCCGCGAGAAGAACTTCTTCGGTGGCCATGGCATCGTTGGCGCCCAAGTACCGCTGGGCACTGGCCTTGCTTTCGCCCACCGCTATCGCGAGGACGGCGCCATCTGCGTGACCTACATGGGCGACGGCGCGGTCAATCAGGGCCAGGTCTATGAATCCTTCAACATGGCGGCGCTGTGGAAGCTGCCGGTCATGTACGTCATCGAGAACAACAAGTACGGCATGGGCACCAGCATCGAGCGGGCTTCGGCCCGGACCGACTTCTACCGCCGCGGCGAGGCCTATGGCATTCCCGG
This sequence comes from Verrucomicrobiia bacterium, assembly GCA_035544395.1. GTDB lineage: Bacteria > Pseudomonadota > Alphaproteobacteria > Dongiales > Dongiaceae > DATKFM01. The sequence goes on along the minus strand of DATKFM010000337.1, from coordinate 22,157 downwards.
CGCGCAAGTGGACGGGATGGATGTCGTGGCGGTGCATGCGGCGGCAGAGAAGGCCGTGGCCCATGTGCGCGGTGGCAAGGGGCCTTATATCTTTGAGGCACTGACTTACCGCTATCGCGGCCACTCCATGTCCGATCCCGGCAAGTACCGGAGCAAGGAGGAAGTGGCGAAGATGCGCGAGAAGCACGACCCGATCGAGCATCTGACCAAGCTGCTGCTGAGCGAGGACGTCGCCGACGAGGCAGCGCTCAAGGACATCGATCGCAAGATCAAGGAAGTCGTCGCCCAGGCGACGGAGTTCGCGCAGACCAGCCCCGAGCCCGATCCGGCCGAGCTGTATACCGACATTCTCTTGGAAGCGACTGCCTGAGGCGGACCTACCGTCCGAAGAGGTTTCTATGCCGATTGAAATCCTGATGCCCGCGCTGTCGCCCACCATGACCGAGGGCAAACTGGCGAAATGGCTGAAAGCCGTCGGCGACAATGTGCGCTCCGGCGATGTCATTGCCGAAATCGAGACCGACAAGGCGACGATGGAGGTGGAGGCCGCCGACGAAGGCAAGCTGTCGGAAATCCTGATTCCGGCCGGCACGGAGAATGTGAAGGTCAATACGCCAATCGCGCTGTTGGCTGGTGAAGGCGAGAAACCGTCGGCAACCAAGGCGCCGGCCGCGGCTGCCGCGCCAGTTTCCGCGCCGGCGGCCACACCCGCTGCGGCAAAGCCCGCGGCAGCGCCGCCCGCGCCAAAGGCGGCCGCCGAGCCGACCTTCGCCGGGCCCACGACTATGATGACCGTGCGCGAAGCGCTTCGCGACGCCATGGCCGAGGAGATGCGGCGCGATCCCACCGTGTTCCTCCTGGGCGAAGAGGTGGCCGAATACCAGGGCGCCTACAAGGTCAGCCAGGGCCTGCTGCAGGAGTTCGGCGCCAAGCGCGTGGTCGATGCACCGATCACCGAGATCGGCTTCGCCGGACTGGGCGTCGGCGCGGCATTCCATGGGCTGCGGCCGATCATCGAGTTCATGACCTTCAATTTCTCGATGCAGGCCATCGACCACATCATCAATTCTGCAGCCAAGACGCTTTACATGTCCGGCGGCCAGATGGGCAGCCCTATTGTCTTTCGCGGGCCGAATGGCGCGGCTTCGCGTGTCGGCGCCCAGCATTCGCAGTGCTACGCCAGCTGGTACGCCCATTGCCCGGGCCTGAAAGTGATCTCCCCCTGGTCGGCGGCCGACGCGAAAGGCCTGCTCAAGGCGGCGATCCGCGATCCCAATCCCGTGATCTTCCTCGAGAACGAGATGATGTACGGGCAGAGCTTCGAGGTGCCGACGGCGGCGGACTTCGTCCTGCCGATCGGCCGCGCCAAGATCGAGCGCCCGGGCAAGGATGTGACGATCACCGCGTTCTCTCGCCCGGTCAGTTTCGCACTGGCAGCGGCGGATAAGCTGGCCACGGAAGGCATCGATGCCGAGGTGATCAATCTGCGCACCATTAGGCCCCTGGACACCGCGACCATCATCGGCTCCGTCAAGAAGACGAACCGGCTGGTTTCCGTCGAGGAGGGTTGGCCGTTCGCCGGCATCGGCTCGGAACTTGCCGCCGTCATGATGGAGCAGGCTTTCGACTATCTGGATGCACCGATGGCGCGGGTCGCGGGCGAGGACGTGCCGCTGCCCTACGCCGCCAATCTCGAAAAACTGGCTCTGCCGGATGCCGACAAGATCGTCGCGGCGGCAAAAGCCGTCTGCTACCGCAGCTAGCGCCGGAAGGAGGACGCAATGCCGATCCAAATCCTCATGCCCGCGCTGTCGCCCACGATGACCGAGGGCAATCTGGCGAAGTGGCTGAAGAAAGAGGGCGACAAGATCAAGGCGGGTGACGTCATCGCCGAGATCGAAACCGACAAGGCAACCATGGAAGTGGAAGCCGTTGATGAAGGCACGCTGGGCAAGATCGTCGTCGCCAGCGGGACCCAGGGCGTCAAGGTCAATGAGCTGATTGGGCTGATCCTGGAGGAAGGTGAGAGCGCGGATGCGCTCGCCGGCGCAGCCGCCAAGGCCGCACCGAAACCCGCCCCAACTCCCGCTCCATCCGCATCAGCGGCCAAGCCGGCTGCAGCGCCTGCATCGGCGCCCGCAGCTCCGGCATCCGCGGCTCCGGCCCCAGCGCCGGCGAAGGGCAATGGCCATGACCAGGGCGCGCGGATCGTCGCTAGCCCGCTCGCCAAGCGCATGGCCCTGCAGGCCGGGATAGATCTCGGCCGGATCACCGGCAGCGGCCCCCACGGCCGTATCGTCAAATCCGATATCGACAGCGCCCTGGCGCGCGGCGTTCCCGCTGCTGCACCGGCAGGACGTCCGCAGGCAGCGCCGGTCGCCGCTGCCGCCGTGGCCGGACCGACGCCCCATCACGTCGTGCCCCACTCGATGATGCGCAAGGTGATCGCCAAGCGCCTCACGGAGTCGAAGCAGACCGTTCCCCATTTCTATCTGACGGTCGATTGCGAGATCGATGCTCTGCTGAAGGGCCGCGCCGCTCTCAACGCCGCGGCACCGGAGAAGGGTGAGGGCGCCTACAAGCTTTCGGTGAACGATTTCATCATCAAGGCGGCGGCGATGACGCTGAAGAAGGTGCCCGCCGCCAATGCCTCCTGGAGCGACGACGGCACGGTCATGTATGACCGCGTCGATGTTTCCGTCGCCGTGGCCATTCCCGGCGGCCTGATAACACCGATCATCTTCGATGCCGCCAATAAAGGCCTCGTTCAGATCTCCGCCGAAATGAAGGCACTGGCCGCGAAAGCCCGCGACGGCAAGCTGGTGCCCGAGGAATATCAAGGCGGCACCTTCTCGCTCTCCAATCTCGGCATGTTCGGGATCAAGCAGTTCGAGGCCGTGATCAATCCGCCGCAGGGCTGCATTCTCGCGATCGGTGCGGGCGAGCAGCGCGCTGTCGTGAAGAACGGCCAGCTCGCGGTCGCCACAGTCATGAGTTGTACCCTTTCGGTCGATCATCGTGTCGTGGATGGCGCCGTCGGCGCCGAATACATGGCCGCCTTCAAGAAGCTGATCGAAGAACCGCTGGGCATGTTGCTGTAGGAGACGACGATGGCCGATACCAGCTTCGATCTCATCGTCGTCGGCGGCGGTCCCGGCGGCTATGTCACGGCGATCCGTGCCGCGCAGCTTGGGATGAAGACTGCGCTGGTGGAGCGGGAGCATTTGGGCGGCATCTGCCTGAACTGGGGTTGCATTCCGACCAAGGCGCTGCTGCGCACATCGGAAGTCGGCCATATTCTGCACAATCTCGAGGCCTACGGTTTCAGCGCCAAGGACGTGAACTTCGATATCAAGAAGATCGTCAAGCGCAGCCGCGATGTCGCGGGCAAGCTGAGCGCCGGCGTCGGGTTCCTGCTGAAGAAGAACAAGGTCACGGTGTTCGACGGTCATGGCAGCCTGGCCGGCACCGGCAAATTGAAAGTGGAGAAGGACGGCAAGCCAGTCGCCGATCTCAAGGCCAAGAACATCATCCTGGCTACCGGCGCGCGGGCGCGCAGCCTGCCGGGGCTGGAGCCTGACGGCAAGTTGGTTTGGACCTACAAGGAAGCCATGGTGCCGGAGGCGATGCCGAAGTCGCTGCTGGTGGTCGGCTCTGGCGCCATCGGTATCGAGTTTGCCAGCTTCTACCGCGATCTCGGCGCGGAGGTCACCGTTGTCGAAGTGGTCGACCGCGTGCTGCCGGTGGAGGACGAGGAGATCTCGCTGTTCGCCCGCAAGGCCTTCGAGAAGCAGGGTATGAAGATCGTGACAGGCGCCACGGTGAAGGCGCTTAAGAAAGGCACCGACAACGTCACCGCCACCATCGACGCCGGCGGCAAGACATCGGAGATCACAGTCGACCGCGTGATCCTCGCTGTCGGCATCGTCGGCAATGTGGAGAAGATCGGCCTCGAAAGCACCAAAGTGAAAGTCGAGAAGACCCATGTGGTGACCGACCCCTGGGGCTTCACCGGCGAGCCAGGCGTCTACGCCATTGGCGATCTCGTCGGTCCGCCCTGGCTGGCCCACAAGGCGAGCCACGAGGGTGTGATCTGCGTCGAGAAGATTGCCGGGCTGAAGGGGCTGCATCCCCTGAACATCCAGAACATCCCCGGCTGCACCTATTGCCGGCCCCAGGTGGCCAGCGTCGGCATGACTGAGAAGGCCGCCAAGGCGGCGGGGAGGGACGTCAAGGTCGGCCGCTTTCCCTTCATCGGCAATGGCAAGGCTATCGCCCTGGGCGAACCTGAAGGCATGGTGAAGACCGTCTTCGACGCGAAGACCGGCGAGCTGCTGGGCGCCCATATGATCGGCGCCGAGGTGACGGAGCTGATCCAAGGCTATACGATCGCCCGCACGCTGGAATCCACCGAGGCCGAGTTGATGCACACGGTCTTCCCGCATCCGACCCTGTCGGAAATGATGCATGAAGCGGTCCTTGCGGCCTATGGCCGGCCGATCCACATCTAGGCCATGAGCAACGTCTCCGACATCGCCGCTGCGCGCCATCCGGAGAAGGCCAAGAATCCGGCCACCCAGACGCCGCGCAAGCCGGAATGGATCCGCGTCCGCGCGCCGACCTCGCCGGAGTATCAGCAGACCCGCGACCTGATGCGCCGGCTGAAGCTGAATACCGTCTGCGAGGAGGCGGCCTGCCCCAATATCGGCGAATGCTGGAAGCAGAAGCATGCCACGGTAATGATCCTCGGCAGCGTCTGCACCCGCGCCTGCGCCTTTTGCAATGTCGCCACCGGCAAGCCCGACCTGTTGGATCCCCACGAACCCGAGCATGTGGCGGAGGCAGTGGGCGAGCTTGGCCTGTCCCATGTCGTCGTCACGTCTGTCGATCGCGACGACCTGGAGGATGGCGGCGCGGAGCATTTCGCGCGGGTGATCCGGGCGGTGCGCGAACGCGCGCCCGGCACCACCATTGAAGTACTGACGCCCGATTTCCTCAAGAAGCCCGGCGCGATCGAAACCGTCGTGGCGGCGCGGCCCGATGTCTACAATCACAATCTGGAAACCGTGCCGCGGCTCTATCGCCCTGTGCGGCCGGGTGCGCGCTACTTCCATTCGCTCCGGCTCCTCTCGCGGGTGAAGGAGATCGATCCCGCGATGTTCACCAAGTCGGGCATCATGGTGGGCCTCGGCGAGACTCGGGACGAGGTACTGCAGGTGATGGACGATCTGCGCTCGGCCGATGTGGATTTCCTGACCATCGGCCAGTACCTGCAGCCGACGCCGCGCCACCATCCGGTGGACCGCTTCGTGCCGCCGGCTGAATTCGAGGAGTTCCGCGTCCATGCCCTGGGCAAGGGGTTCCTCCAGGTGTCGGCATCGCCCCTGACGCGCTCGTCTTATCATGCCGGTGACGATTTCCGGCAACTGCGCGCCGCCCGGCTGGCACAGCTTCAGGGAATTCAGCCCTAAGCTCCTGAAGATGCCGACTCACGCTGAACAACGGGTACTGCCCTATACGCCGGCGCAGATGTTCGATCTCGTCGCCGACATCGAACGCTATCCGGAGTTCCTGCCCTGGTGCGTCGGCGCCCGCATCCGCAAGCGCGAAGCCGATGAAGTGGTCGCCGACCTGGTGATCGGCTTCAAGATGTTCCGTGAGCGGTTCACCAGCATCGTGAGGCTGAACCGACCCGGGCAGCGGATCGACGTGGCCTATGCCGATGGCCCGTTCCGTCACCTCAACAATCACTGGCATTTCGCGCCCCACGGCAACAACCACTGCCGCATCGACTTCTTCGTCGATTTCGAATTCCGTTCGGCGGTGCTGCAAAAGCTGATTGGCGTGCTGTTCAACGAAGCCGTGCGCCGGATGGTCGCCGCATTCGAGGCCCGCGCCAACAAGCTCTATGGGGCGGGCGCCGCCGCTACCAGATGATCCGGCCTTCGATCAGTTCGAGCGGTTCGGCGGATTTGGTCAGTCTGCCGTCTTTGTAGGCGCGCGCGGTCGCGGCGGCCGCAATGACGCTGTCCAAGGCATCGCCGCCCTGATCGGCGAGGAGCGTCACGCGCAGCCTGCTATCGACGGGCGCGATGAGCCCCGAGTGATGCAGGCAGTCGAGTATCCGCCCGCGCTGCACCCGATGAGGTTTCGTGGCACCCTTGTAAGGCTGATACACACCCAGCGATTTCAGAGTCGAGGCCGGGCAGGCTTCGACGATCCAAGCCTTGTCGGCGCCGTATTCTTGCATCGGAACGACTGCCGCAACCTGGCGCGCCACCGCCACGGCCAGGATGTCCCGGACGCCGTAGAAAGTCTGGCGATAGATGCGCAGGTTGTAGGCGGCGAACGGCACCCGCGCTTCGCGATCGCAGACCCGGCGGCGCTCTGTGCCATCGGCCAGCTTCCGGCAATGCTCGCGAAAATCCTCGGGCAGGGAGAATTGTCGTGCGAATGCTTCGGCCAATTGGCTCCAGTTCCGGCCCTGCATCAGGAACTCCGGCAGGCTGAAGGGAAAATCGCAGCCGAATATGGCGTCGGGATGGGTTGCGATCAGTTCCACGAGTGCCTTGTGGCAGTCTTCCCGTCCGGCGCCTGCGCCAGCCCAATGGCCGATGGGCGAGCAGGCGGTGATCGAGAAGCGTCCCGCCTTCATGCGCCCCTCGGCGACCCAGAGCCGGCGCGCGGTATCGGCGGCACCGCTGAAATCGACGCCAAAGATGCGTCTAGGCGTTGATCGCTTGTTCAAGGAGGTCGAAGGCCCGGGCGACCGTGGCGAGCCGCACGCCGGCGCGGTCGCCGGCGAAAACCTGCCTCTCCACGATGGGTTTTCCGTCACGGCGCTGCACCGCCAGATAGACCAGCCCCACCGGCTTTGTCGCCGTCGCACCTCCCGGTCCGGCGATGCCGGTGACGGCGACGGCCGCGTTGGCGACCGAGCGGGCGAGGGCGCCCCGCACCATCGCTTCCGCTACTTCCGCGCTCACGGCGCCATGAGCGGCAAGCAGCGCTTCCGGCACGCCGATCAGGTCGGTCTTGGCCTCATTGGAATAGGTCACGAAGCCGCGGTCCACGACGTCGGAAGAACCGGCAATCTCCGTCAGCGTCGCGACGATCAGACCGCCGGTGCAGGACTCAGCGGTCGCGATCTTTGCGCCCTTGGCGCGGTAGAGGCTCAACAGCGCCTCCGCCCGGGTCCGCAATTCGTCCGGCGCGACCATGGATCAGGCAGGCAGGGCGACCGTTGCGGTCGCCTGGGCGGCGATGCCTTCACGCCGTCCGGTGAAGCCGAGCCCCTCGGTTGTAGTTGCCTTTACGCTCACGCGCTGGAGATCGAGACCCAGGATCTCCGCCACGCGCCTCACCATGGTGTCGCGATGCGGGCCGACCTTCGGCCGCTCACAGATGATCGTCACATCCACATGGATGACGCTGCCGCCGCGGTCGCGGACCAGGCTGGCCGCATGGCTGAGAAAGGCGGCCGAGTCCGCACCCTTCCAGCGCGCATCGGTCGGCGGGAAGTGCTGGCCAATATCGCCAGCACCGATGGTCCCGAGGATCGCGTCGGTGATGGCGTGCAGCCCGACATCCGCATCCGAATGGCCTTCGAGGGCATGTGAATGTTCCACGCGGATACCGCAGATCGTCACATGATCTCCGGCGGTGAATTTGTGCACGTCGAAGCCATTGCCCGTGCAGAAAACCTGGCCGGAGCCCAAGAGCCGCTTGGCGCGATCGAAATCTTCCATGGTGGTGATCTTGAAGTTTCCCTCTGCGCCTGGCACCAGTTCGACGCTTAACCCCTGTGCTTCAAGCAGCGCCGCATCATCGGTGAGCTGCTTGTCCCTGAGTCTACGATGCGCGTCCAGGATCGTCTCGAAGTGAAATCCTTGGGGAGTCTGTGCCCGCCACAGGCCGCCACGCTCCACGGTGCCAACGATGATGCTCTCGCTCCCGCGCTTTAGCGTGTCGATCACCGGCACCGCCGGAATTGCGCCGGGATGATGATCCAGCGCCGCGAGTACGCCATCGATGACATCTCCAGTCACAAATGGCCGCGCCGCGTCATGGATGAGCACTTTGTCGGGTTTGAGCTCCGCAAGACTCTCGAGCCCGTTGCGCACGGACTCCTGCCGCGCGGCGCCGCCATTGACTGGAGGCAGGATCTTCAGGCCTTCGGTCGATTGCCGATACAGACCGCCGTGATCCGCACTGATGACGACACGGATTGCATCGATGCGCGCATGCCCGGCGAACGCGTCGATCGACCGTCGCAACACGCTGCGTCCCGCCAGCGGCAGATACTGCTTCGGCATCTCGGCGCCGAGCCGTTGGCCGCTGCCGGCGGCGACGATCAAAACTGCATTTCCAGCCATGATTTCTCCGTGGCGGCAGACGCTATAGAGAACCGCCCAGGTTGCCAAGCAGCGGCAAAGCTGATAGCGGGCTGCGGTCCTCCACGAAATCCCCGCAGCGGAATATGCCGGTAACCTTCGCGTCCATTGTTGCAATTCTCGCGGTGATTCCCGCCTTGATCCAGTCGCGGCGCGCATCGGCCGGTGGCGGCCTATTCTGGCCGCTGCTTCTGGTTGCTGGCGCCGGTGTGGCGCTGCCGGCATTCAGGCTGCTGGTCGGCAATGAGTTTGCCGGACTGGGCGGTGCGCTGACCATGAGTAACGCGGCGACGCTTCTGCTCTTCATACTCTGCGCCCTGATCTGGCCGGCGGCGCGGGGACTCAGTGCGCTGATCCTGCTCTATTGCCTCTGCCTGGCAGTGCTGGCGGCGTTCAGTTTCCGACCCCATCCCGAGATGGCAGTGACCGGAAATCCGGTCTGGCTGGATGCCCATATCCTCGTCTCCATCCTGACCTACGGGCTGGCGACGATCGCCGCCATCGCGGCACTGGCGATCTTCCAGCAGGAGCGGGCGCTGAAGCGGCGCGAGCCAAGTCCGCTCTCGGCGAACTTGCCCGCCATCGCCGATGCCGAGCGGCTGCAGAACCGGCTGCTCTGGCTATCGGCCATTGTCCTCGCGGCAGGGTTGCTCACCGGCGTTGGCACCCTCTATAGCGAGACCGGTCAGCTCTTCACATTCACCCATAAGACGATATTCGCAGTTGCAGCATTCGCCGTGATCGTGGCCCTGTTGATCGTCCACAACCTGACCGGGCTCCGCGGCCGCAGGGCCGCGCGGGTGGTCCTGGTGATCTATCTGCTGCTGACTTTGGCCTATCCTGGAGTCAAATTCGTACAGGATATCCTTATAGGTTAACGGCTTGCCCGGCTTGGCTTTTCCCTTGCCAATCGCCCTCTCCCAGACCATTATCCCGCCCAATTCCTGAGCAATATCGAGGCTGCCTAAATTATGGGCATTCGGATCGGGCCCGTTCAGCTTGAAGCGCCTGTAATCCTCGCCCCCATGTCGGGGGTGACGGATATGCCGTTCCGACGTCTGGTGAAGCAGTCCGGTGCCGGCCTCGTCGTGTCCGAGATGATTGCCAGCCAGGCGATGATCCGCGAATCCCGCCAGACCATGCTGATGGCGCAGAATTCGCCAGAAGAGTTCCCCATGGCCGTCCAGCTAGCGGGCTGCGAACCCGAGGTCATGGCGGAAGCGGCGAAGCTCAACGAGGACCGCGGCGCGGCGCTTATCGACATCAATTTCGGCTGCCCGGTGAAGAAGGTGGTCAACGGCCATGCCGGCTCGTCGCTGATGCGCGACGAGGTCCATGCCGGCCGCATTCTCGAGGCCACGGCGAAGGCGGTGAAGCTGCCGGTGACCCTGAAGATGCGCACCGGCTGGGACCACGCGAACCGAAATGCGCCGAGCCTGGCCCGCATCGCCGAGCAGAGCGGCATCAAGATGATCACCATCCACGGCCGCACACGCTGCCAGTTCTATGAGGGCAGGGCGGACTGGGACTTCGTGCGCGAGGTCAAGGAGAGCGTGAAGCTGCCGGTGGTGGTGAACGGCGACATCACCACGCTCGAGGACGTGAAAGACGCGCTCGGCAAGTCCGGCGCCGACGGCGTGATGATCGGCCGCGGCGCCTATGGCCGTCCCTGGTTCCTGCGGCAAGTCATGCATTTCCTGAAGACCGGCGAGCGTCTGCCCGATCCTTCGCTATCGGCGCAACTCGCCACGCTGCTGGAGCACTACGAAAGCATGCTGCGCCACTACGGCGCTTCCACAGGCATGCGCATCGCCCGCAAGCATCTGGGCTGGTACAGCAAGGGCCTGCCGGCCTCCGGCGAATTTCGCGCCACCGTGAACCGCATCGACGAGCCGGCCACCGTCATCGAGACCATCCGCCGATTCTACACGCCGCTGCTGGAGCGGCTGGCCGCCTGACGGACGAGGGAAGCATGACCCGCGCTCAAACTTCCCTCCGCCTGCATATCCCGGACGAAACGGCCGTGCCCGAACGGCCCGATGGCATGTCGCTGCTGAATGCCATTCCGACGCCGGTCTTTGTCGTCGGCGACGATCTGGCATTCTTGCTGGCCAACCCGGCAGCGGAACAGTTCTTCAGCCTGAGCGCCAACGCGCTCTTGCGGCGCAAGCTGGATGAACTCGCCGGCGCCGACAGCCCGCTGGTGCTCCTGCTGCAGCAAGCGCGCGAGCATGGCAGCAGCCTGTCGGAGCATGAGGTCGCCCTGGAACTGCCGCGCCTGGGCCGCCGCCTGGTCGGCATCAGCATAGCCCCTGTCAGCGAGTGGCCCGGCCGATACATCGTCAATCTCCATGAGCGGACCATCGCCAGCAAGATCGACCGCCATCTCAACCAACGGGATGCGACGCGCACCGTCACGTCCATGGCGAGCATGCTGGCGCATGAAATCCGCAATCCGTTGTCGGGCATCCGTGGTGCCGCCCAACTGCTGGAGGGCAGCCTGCCGCCGTCGGATCGCGAGCTGGCCCGCCTGATCCGCGACGAGACGGACCGCGTGGTCGGCATCCTGGACCGCATCGACATCTTCGCCGACGACCGGCCCATCGGCCGCACGCCGGTGAATATCCACGAAGTGCTGGACCATGTGCGTAAGCTGGCCAAAGCCGGCTTCGCCCGTGACCGCCGCATCGTCGAGCGCTACGACCCGTCGCTGCCGCCGGTGCTCGGCCATCGGGATCTCCTGATCCAGCTGTTCCTGAATCTTGTAAAGAACGCCGCGGAAGCCACTGATAATGAATCGGGAACGATCATTCTTGGCACGGCATTTCAACATGGCGTGCGGGTCCAGGCGCCGGGCGGCCACCACCGCGTCGACCTGCCGCTCTGCATTAGCATCGAGGATAATGGCCGCGGCATTCCCGAGGAGCATCTGCCGCGCCTGTTCGAGCCCTTCTTCACCACCAAGACGGAAGGGAAGGGCCTGGGCCTGGCCCTGGTGGCGAAGATTGTGCGCGACCATGACGGCATCATCGAATGCCGCAGCAGCGGCCGGCGGACCCAGTTCGACGTGCGGTTGCCCGTAGCCCCGGCGGAGGCGGAGTGACCATGGCCGGTCCCGCCACCATCCTGGTCGCCGATGACGACCGCTCGATCCGCACGGTCCTAACCCAGGCGCTGTCCCGGCTCGGTCATGAGGTCCGCACGGCAGGCACGGCGGCCCAGATCTGGCGCTGGATCGACGAGGGCATCGGCGATCTCGTGATCACCGACGTGGTCATGCCCGATGAGAGCGGCCTCGACCTGATTCCGCGCATCCAGCGGCGTCGGCCGGGCCTGCGCATCATCGTCATGAGCGCCCAGAATACGCTGCTCACCGCGCTGAAGGCATCGGAGCGCGGCGCGTTCGAGTACCTGCCAAAGCCGTTCGATCTCAATCATCTGGTGGAGGTGGTGCAGCGCGCGCTCTCGACGCCGAACCAGACCATCGCCAACAACAACAGCCGCGAGGAGCAGTTGCCGATCGTCGGCCGCTCGGCGGCCATGCAGGATCTCTATCGCGCCCTCGGCCGCGTCATGCGCACCGACCTGACCATGCTGATCACCGGCGAATCCGGCACCGGCAAGGAGATCGTGGCGCGGGTGCTGCACGAATACGGGCCGCGCCGCGCCGGTCCTTTCGTCGCCATCAACATGGCGGCCATCCCGCGCGACCTCATCGAGAGCGAATTGTTCGGACATGAGAAGGGCGCTTTCACCGGCGCCCTCCAGCGCAAGAGCGGCCGCTTCGAGCAGGCAGAGGGCGGCTCGCTGTTCCTCGACGAAATCGGCGACATGCCCACGGAAGCGCAGACCCGCCTGCTGCGCGTGCTGCAGGAGGGCGAATACACCACCGTCGGCGGCCGCACGCCGATCCGGGCCAATGTCCGTATCATTGCCGCCACCCACCGTGATCTGCGCCAGCTGGTGCGCCAGGGCCTGTTCCGCGAGGACCTGTTCTACCGCCTGAATGTGGTGCCGCTGCGCCTGCCGCCGTTGCGCGAGCGCGCGGACGATATTCCGGAGCTGGTGCGGCATTTCTTCGACCAGGCGGAGCAGGAAGGCCTGGGCGGCAAGTCGCTGGACATCACCGCCTTCGACCGCCTGCGGGATTACCACTGGCCGGGCAATGTCCGGGAACTGGAGAACCTGGTCCGCCGTCTGGCCGTTCTCTACAGCGAGGACGTCATCGGCGCCGACATCATCGAACGGGAATTGGGCGAGGCGACCGGTGTAGTTGAGAACAGCGGCAGTGCCCCGGACGTCCGCGAATCACTGGGCGAAGCCGCAGAGCGCCATCTTCGGGCTTATTTTGCCGCCCATAGTGAGGGTTCGCCGCCGGCCGGTCTCTATGATAGGGTCTTGCGCGAAATCGAGCGGCCGCTGATCGCCCTGACCCTGGATGCCACACGCGGAAACCAGATACGGGCGGCAGAGTTGCTCGGCGTGAATCGTAACACCTTGCGCAAGAAGATCCGCGAGTTGGATATCAAGGTCATCCGCAGCGTGCGATAAAGGCAGAGAGGCCCGGCAGTCCGTCGCCAGCATCCAGGGCCGGCGGCGGAGCGTAGGGCCCTATCGAACATGACAATCTTCAGCCAATCGAAGGTGGATATTCTCGGCAGGCTGGGCGAAATCGCCCACCGGCCGACGATCACGCGCCTCCTGGCCATTGCGCTATTGGCCGCTTCGGTCCTGTCGGGATTCGTCACTTATCTCGCGCTGACCGGCGAACTCGGCGACAACCTCAGCCAGACGACCGTCAACCTGCTGCTGGTCCTCAACCTGGTGCTGTTGCTCCTGCTCGGTGCCGTGGTCAGCTGGCAATTGGTCTCCCTCTGGCTGGAGCGCCGCCGCGGCCTGCTGGGCGCGCGGCTGCATTTGCGCCTGGTGCTGTGGTTCAGCGTTATCGCCATGGTGCCGACCGTCGTGATTTCCCTGTTTTCGGTTCTGTTCGTGATCTTCGCGATCAACGAATACTTCTCGGATCAGATCGGCGGATTCGTGAAGAGCTCCGACATCGTCGCCAAGACCTACGCCAAGGAACAGCAGAACATCATCGCCAACAGCACCGCGGGTCTGGCTGCCGATCTTCGGAAACGCATCGGCGATGACGCGTTCAATCGCAGCGTTTTGGAACCGGTGCTGACGCGATGGACCCAGGGCGGCCCGATCGATGAAGCGGTCATCATCGACGGCGACAAGAACGTCATCGCAAGCGCTGAGTTGAGTATGGCCGTTCAATTTGAGCTGGCGCTTCCCGCCGATGCGATGCAAAGGGCGAATGCGGGGCAGGTGCTGGTCTTCCCGACGGCGGGCAATGACCGTTTGCGCGCGCTCGTGGCTCTCGACTCGAAAGCGGGTCGGTTCCTGCTGACTGGTCGTCCGATTTCACCGGCGGTCGTAAAGCATCTGGAAACCCTGGCCAAGGCGACACATGACTATGACCGGCTGAAGGTGGAGCGGCTTACCGTCCAGGCGCGCTTTGCGTTCGTCGTCATCGCCATGGCGCTGCTCCTGCTGTTCGTGGCCATCTGGGCCGCATTGGCCTTCGCCGCGCGCCTGTTTCGCCCCGTCAGCACCGTGGTTGCCGCGGCGGACCTGATCGGCGCCGGCAAACTGGATACCCGCGTGCCCGAGGGCGAGCCCGGCGACGAAATGGGCGCCCTCAGCCGCGCCTTCAACCGCATGATCGAACAGATCAGCTCCCAGCGCGAAGAACTGGTGAACGCCAACCGGCAGCTTGAGGAACGGCGCCGCTTCACCGAAGGCGTGCTGGCCGGCGTGTCCGCCGGCGTCATCGGCCTGGACGATCAGGCGCGCATCAATCTGCCGAACCGCTCCGCTTCCGACCTGCTGTCGGTCGATCTCTCCACGCGCATCGGCCAGCCGATTTCCGAGATCATCCCGGAAATGGCGCCCCTCGTGGAATCCGCCCGGCAGCGTCCGTCCTGGATCGCGGAATCGCAGATCAACCTGGAGCGCGGCGCCGAAACCCGCACCTTGCTGGTGCGCATCGTCGCCGAATTCATCGCCTCGCGCCTCATCGGCTTTGTCGTCACCTTCGACGATGTCACCGAACTGATGTCGGCGCAGCGCAAGGCGGCCTGGGCTGACGTCGCCCGCCGCATCGCCCACGAGATCAAGAATCCCTTGACGCCGATCCAGCTCTCGGCCGAAAGGTTGAAGCGCAAATACCTGGCCGAGATCACCAGCGATCCAGAAACCTTTGCGGCCTGCACCGATACCATCGTGCGCCAAGTCGCCGACATCGGCCGCATGGTCGACGAATTTTCGGCCTTTGCCCGCATGCCGGCGCCGGTCATGGAACCCAACGACGCAATCGAACTCTGCCGTCACGCGATTTTCCTGCAGCGCGCCGGCAATCCCGAAATCGAGTTCGCCACCGATTTTCCGGAGCATGCGGTGCCGCTCACTTGCGATGGCCGCCAGATCGGACAGGCGCTGACCAACTTGCTCAAGAACGCCGGCGAGTCCATCGAAGGCCGCCTGTCGGGAACCGATGGCGGCAATGAGCCCGGCAAGATCCAGATCGCGATCTCCGAAAGTCCCGAAGACCTGTCGATCATCATCAGTGACAATGGCCGTGGCCTGCCGGTGCAAGGCCGCGAGCGCCTGACCGAGCCCTATGTCACGACGCGGGCGCGGGGCACCGGTCTGGGCCTCGCCATTGTCAAGAAGATCATGGAGGATCACGGCGGACTGCTGGCGCTGGGCGATCGGGACGGTGGCGGCGCTACCATCCGCATGATCTTCCGCAAGCAAACCGACACGGCAGCGCCGGCCGAAACTGAAACCGAACCGGTCAGGGCGGCGCATGGCGGCTGATATCCTCATCGTCGATGACGAAGCCGACATCCGGATGCTCATCGGCGGTTTGCTGACCGACGAAGGCTACGCCACGCGCGAAGCAGGCAACAGCGACGAAGCGCTCGCCGCCATCCGGCATCGGCAGCCAAATCTCGTGATCCTGGATATCTGGCTGCAGGGCAGCGCCCTTGATGGCCTGCAGATTCTTGACGTCATCAAGAAGGAATATCCCGCATTGCCGGTCCTGATGATCAGCGGCCATGGCAGCACTGAGACCACGGTCGAAGCAATGCGGCTGGGCGCCGTCGATTTCATCGACAAGCCTTTCAAGTCCGAGCATTTGCTGGTTCGCATTTCCAAGGCCCTGGAAGATGCCCGGGTACGCCGTGAAGTCGCCGAATTGCGCAGCAAGCTGGGAGCCGAGGGCGATCTCCTAGGCCAGTCCACGGGGATCAATTCCGTCCGGCAGCTCATCGAGCGCGTGTCGCCGACCAACAGCCGCGTCCTCATCACCGGTCCGGCCGGTGTCGGCAAGGAAGTTGTCGCCCGTATGATTCATCAGCGCTCGAAGCGCGCGGACGGCCCCTTTGTCATTCTCAATTGCGCGGCCTTGCGTCCCGAACGGTTCGAGATGGAACTGTTCGGCAACGAGGCTGGATCGGACGGGCCCGCGAAGATCGGCACGTTTGAGCAGGCCCACGGTGGAACGCTGCTGCTCGACGAAGTCGCCGACATGCCGCTGGAGACCCAGGGTAAGATCGTGCGCATCCTGCAGGACCAGACTTTTCAACGCGTCGGCGGCAAGGACAAGGTTTCCGTCGATGTCCGCGTCATCGCCTCAACCAACCGGGATTTGCAGCGCGAGATGAACGAGGGGCATTTCCGCCAGGATCTCTATTACCGCTTGAATGTGGTGCCCATCCCCGTGCCATCCTTGCGGCAGCGCCGGGAAGACATCCCGATCCTGGCCGGCTATTTCGTTTCCCGCCTATCCGAGACTCAAGGCCTTCATCCCCGCATGGTCGGCGAAGATGCCATGGCGGTACTGATGTCCCATGATTGGCCGGGCAATGTGCGCGATCTCCGCAACGTCATCGAGCGCATGCTGATCATGGCGCCAGGCGAGCCCAGCGAATCGATCCATGCCGACGCGATCATGGGCGTGATCGGCGCCATGTCCGACAACAGCAAACCAAACCGTCTTGACGGCGAGATCATGGCGGTGCCCCTGCGCGAGGCACGCGAGCTGTTCGAGCGACAATATCTGGAGGCGCAGGTCACGCGCTTCGACGGCAATGTGGCGAAAACCGCCGCTTTCATCGGCATGGAACGATCGGCGCTGTATCGCAAGCTGCGGTCCCTGGGTTTGACGCCGAATGACCGCGCCACCGCGAACGAAGAATAGCCGCATTTCTCTGCAAGCCTGCCGATGATTGCTTCCGACCAGCCAAGTCTCAAGGTGTAGTTCCCATGCCGCGTATCGCTTATGTCAATGGACGCTACGTCGCCCATCGCAAAGCCAGCGTCCATATAGAGGATCGCGGCTATCAGTTCGCCGACGGCGTCTACGAAGTGGTGCCGGTTTTCAATGGGCACCTGGTGGACGAAGAGCCGCATCTGGACCGCCTGGACTATTCGCTCGGCGAACTTAGGATTGCGCCGCCCTGTTCGCGCGCCACGATACGCTTTGTTTGTCGCGAGATGCTTCAGCGGAACAGCCTGCGGCGCGGCATCCTCTATATCCAGGTCACTCGCGGCGTCGCGCCGCGGGACCACAAGTTTCCCGTTGCGGCGAAATCGGCACTCGTGGTGACCACAAAAAACTATGGCGGTCCCACCGCACGGTTGATTGAAGAGGGCGCGCGGGTCATCACCATCCCCGACATCCGCTGGGGCCGCTGCGATATCAAGTCGGTGTCGCTGCTGCCCAACGTGCTCGGCAAGCAGCAGGCGACGGTGCAGGGCGCCTTCGAGGCCTGGATGGTGGACCGGGACGGCAATGTCACCGAAGGCACTTCGACCAATTCCTGGATTGTCACGGCGGACAAGCGCGTAATAACGCGCCAGCTCAGCGCCGCGATCCTTGCCGGGATCACCCGAGCTTCCCTGTTCAAGCTCATCGCCGCCGATAACTACAAGCTGGAAGAGAGACCCTTCACCCTGGCCGAGGCGAAAGCCGCCGCCGAGGCTTTCCTCACCAGCAGCACGTCGCTGGTATTGCCGGTGACAAAGATCGACGACACGCGGATTGGCGACGGTAAGCCAGGCCCGATGACCCGAAAGCTGCGGGAGGTCATGCTCGCCTATGTCAGCAAGTAAGAGCACCTCGCAAGGCAAACTGCCGCGGCCCAGGGCCTTACTGTTCGATTGGGACAGCACGCTGGTGGACAATTGGACGGCTATCCACGCCGCCATGAACGTCACGCTCGGCCGCTTCGGGCAGGAAACCTGGACTGTCGAACAGTGCAAGGCGCGCGTGAAAACATCATTGCGCGATGCCTTTCCGCGCCTGTTCGCCGGACAGTCGGACCTCGCCCTGCAGACATACCTGGACGCCTATGAGCGTATCCATCTGCAGCATCTGGCGGAGATGCCGGCCGCCGGCGCCATGCTGGACGCCGCACAGGAGATCGGCCTCTATCTCGGCATCGTCAGCAACAAGACAGGACCCAATCTGCGGCAGGAGGTGGAGCATCTGGGCTGGACGCCGCGCTTCTCACGGATCGTTGGCGCCACGGATGCAGCGAGGGACAAGCCGGCGCCTGACCCCGTGCACCTTGCATTGGGCGACAGCGGCGTCAGCCCTGGCCCGGATGTCTGGTTCATCGGCGACACCGATATTGACATGCTCTGCGCCCGCGCCAGCGGCTGCACGGGCATCCTGCTCAATCTGGAGGCACCGTCGGCCGAGATGGCCGCGGCGGGGCCCGCGCATCATGTCCCGGACTGCACCGGCTTCGCCCGCCTCTTGACGACGGTTTGCCTTTCCGCCTGAATTGATGTTGTGTAAACGGTACTTGGGACGGGTAGGTTGACGGCTTCCGCCAGGGGAGGCCCTATAAGAAACCAGGCCCCGATAACATTGAACAAAGAGGGGAGCCGATGGCTGGAGAAAAGTCTCAGAATGTTCAGGATATTTTCCTGAACAGCATCCGCAAGAACAAGACCCCCGTGACGATCTTCCTGGTGAACGGCGTAAAACTGCAGGGAATTGTCACATGGTTCGACAACTTCTCGGTGCTGCTGCGCCGCGACGCCCACTCGCAGCTGGTCTACAAGCATGCCATCTCCACGGTCATGCCGGCCGGACCGATCCAGCTCTTCGAGGGGGCGAAAGAGGGCGAAGAGGCATGAGTTGACGGCGTCACCGCCCAACGGACACAGCGTCGCACGTAACGGCAAATCCACGACCTCAGGTCGCGCCCTAATCCTTAGCCCGGTCCTGCGCCAGGATGCGGGGCAGGGGCGCTCGCCGGAAGCCAGGCTGGCGGAAGCTGTGGGACTCGCCGCCGCCATCAGCCTGGATGTGGTGCATGCCGCCGTGGTGAAGGTAAGCCGCTATCGCCCTGCCACCTTGATCGGCGGCGGCGCGGTGGAGACCTATCGCGAACTGATCGCTGAGAATCACATCGAGCTGGTGGTGGTCGATGCCGCCGTCAGTCCGGTCCAGCAGCGCAATCTCGAGCAGGAGTGGAAGTGCAAGGTCATCGACCGCACCGGCCTGATCCTGGAGATTTTCGGCGAGCGGGCGCGGACGCGGGAAGGCCAGCTGCAAGTGGAACTGGCCGCCTTGACCTATCAGCGCAGCCGGCTGGTGCGTTCCTGGACCCATTTGGAACGGCAGCGCGGCGGCTTCGGCTTCATCGGCGGTCCCGGCGAATCCCAGCTTGAAATCGACCGCCGGTTGATCGGTGAGCGCATCATCCGCATCAAGCGCGATCTCGAGGATGTGCGCCGCACCCGTGGCCTGCATCGCAAGGCCCGGCAGCGGGTGCCCTATCCCGTGGTTGCTCTGGTCGGCTACACCAACGCCGGCAAATCGACGTTGTTCAACCGACTGACCCGGGCCGACGTGCTGGCCAAGGATGTGCTCTTCGCCACCCTGGACCCCACCATGAGGGCGGTGAAGCTGCGGTCGGGGCGGGAGATCATCCTGTCCGACACTGTCGGATTCATTTCCGATTTGCCGACCGACCTGGTCGCCGCCTTCCGCGCCACGCTGGAGGAGGTGTTGGAGGCCGACATCATCCTGCACGTGCGCGATGTCTCCCATCCCGACACAATTCTGCAGCAGCGGGATGTGGAGGGTGTGCTGCGCGATCTCGGCATGGGCGAACAGGTGGATCACGGATTAATTCAGGTCCTCAACAAACTTGATCAGATGTCGCCGGAGGCTCGCCAGGTGATTGCCGAACAGGCGGCGCGGGACCCGCTGCTGGTGCCGATCTCGGCGCTGACCGGGGAGGGCTGCGAACGCCTGCTTTTGCTCATCGATGAGGTGATCGGCCGCCAGCAGACCATGGTCGACGTCCAATTGGCCCATGGCGACGGCAGTACGATGGCCTGGCTGTATGATCATGGGGAAGTGATCAGCCGCCGAGACGATGACGATTTCTCCTACCTCTCGGTGCGGCTCTCGCCGGCGGATCTCAGCCGGTTCGAGCAGATGCAGCGGCGGAAGTCGCAAGCGCCCCAGGCCTGACGATCGCGCCGCCATGAGGCCAAGTCTGGACCAGGTTTCCCGGCTGATCGCCGACGTCGCCGCGACGGAGGTCATGCCGCGGTTCCGCAAGCTGGAGCCCGGCCATGTGATTGAGAAGGCGGCGGGCGATCTCGTCACCATTGCCGACCGGGCGGCGGAGGAACGGCTGACAGCCGCGCTGCACGAGCTGATGCCCGGATCTACTGTCGTGGGCGAGGAGGCCGTGGCTACCGATGCCGCACTGCTCGAACGCCTGCTCGGCGAGCAGCATGTCTGGATCATCGATCCCATCGACGGCACCAACAATTTCATCGAAGGCCGCAACGAGTTCGCCGTCATGGTCTGCCTGGCGCGGAAGGGCGAATTGGTCGCCAGCTGGATCCATCGTCCGGTGACCGGCGCAACCGCCATCGCCGAAGCGGGTGGCGGCGCCTGGATCGATGGCGAACGCGTTCATATTTCTGAGCCGCCTGACAGCGCCGCGGAGATGACCGGCACCCTCCTGGCCGGCACCTATGGCGACAAGCTCTACAATAAGCGCCTCCAGCAAAGGCGTGACCGCGTGCGGGCCGTCCGCAGCAGCCATAGTGCGGCAATCGAATACTGGCGCCTGCTGACCGGCGATCTGCATTTCTCGGTGTTTACGAAGCTGATGCCCTGGGACCATGCGCCAGGGGTGTTGCTGCATCGGGAAGCTGGCGGCCATGCCGGCTATATCGACCGCGGGGACGCCTATATGCCGGCCGATATTTCGCGCCCGGGTTTGCTGGTCGCGCCGGATCAGGATGCCTGGCACAAGCTGCGCGCGACTTTGCTCGCCGACGGCGGTTAGACGCATCGCTGCGGATTGTCCGGTTCCCCCACGGCCGCTAGCATCGCCACATCAATCGAAAGGACGCATTCATGAGCGAAAAGCAGAACGTCGCCTTCATCGGCCTGGGCGTGATGGGCTTTCCGATGGCGGGACATCTGGCCGCCGCGGGACATCAGGTCACCGTCTATAACCGGACGGCACGCCGCGCCGAGGCCTGGGCTGCCAAGCATGGCGGCAAGAGCAGCCCGCAACCGGCCGATGCCGCCAAGGGCGCCTCGTTCGTGTTCGTCTGCGTCGGCAATGACGATGATCTGCGTTCGGTTGTCTTTGGTGACAAGGGCGCGCTCGCCGGCATGGGCCGCGGCGCCATCCTGGTCGACCATACGACGGCATCGGCCGAAGTGGCGCGGGAGATTTCCGCCAAGGCTAAGGGGCAGGGTGTCGGTTTCCTGGATGCGCCGGTCTCCGGCGGCCAGGCCGGCGCCGAGAACGGCAAGCTGACGGTGATGGTCGGCGGGGAGCCGGACGTCTTCGCCCGCGCCAAGCCGGTGATCGACAGCTACGCCCGGGCCTGTGCCCTGATGGGACCGACCGGCTCCGGCCAACTCGCCAAGATGGTCAATCAAATCTGCATCGCCGGACTGGTCCAAGGCCTCGCCGAGGGCATCAACTTCGCCACCAAGGCGGGTCTGGACGGCAAGACGCTGATCGACGTGATCTCCAAAGGCGCCGCCCAGTCCTGGCAGATGGAGAACCGCGCCAGCACCATGTTCGAGGGCAAGTTCAACTTCGGCTTCGCGGTGGACTGGATGCGGAAGGACCTTGGGATCTGCCTGGCGGAGGCGAAGCGCAACGGCGCCCGCCTGCCGGTGACGGCTTTGGTGGATCAGTTCTACGCCCAGGTTCAGGCGCGCGGCGGCAAACGCTGGGACACCTCCAGCCTGATCCACCTTCTGGCCAACGATTGAGGGTGAGGGCGCCGGCTATTTGGCGCCAGCCTCGGTCTTCTTGGCCTCCTGCCAGAGGCTTTCCATCTCAGCCAGGTTGGAATCGGCCAGGGATCGGCCCTGGCCGGCCAGCCGCTGTTCGATATGGCGGAACCGGCGTTCGAATTTTCCATTGGCGTGGCGCAGGGCCGCTTCCGGATCCACTTCCAGATGGCGCGCCAGGTTGGCGCAGACGAACAACAGATCGCCCACCTCATCCAGCACCCGCTCCGGCTTGCCGCCGCCATCCAACTCGGCGCGGATCTCGTCCAGCTCCTCCTGCATCTTCGCCAGTACATCCCGCGCATCCGGCCAGTCGAAGCCGACCCGGGCGGCACGGCGCTGCAGCTTCAAGGCGCGGAGCAGGGCCGGCAGGCCGACGGCCACGCCGTCCA
>DATKFM010000336.1:0-3109 GCA_035544395.1 Verrucomicrobiia bacterium | reverse complement strand
GTCGGCCTCGAAGCCGAGCTGCCGGTTGGCTTCCGCCGTGTCGGCGCCGCTGTCCTGCAGCCGATAGGCGCGCAGCTTGTTGACCAGCCCGATGCCGCGACCCTCCTGCGCCAGGTAGAGCAGGATCCCCTGCCCCTGCTTTCCGATCTCGGCGATCGCGCCGCGCAGCTGGTCGCCGCAATCGCAGCGCAGGCTGCCCAGGAGATCGCCGGTGAAACATTCGGAATGGATGCGCGCCAGGACAGGCAAATCCTTCGGCGGCTCGCCGATAATGACGGCCAGATGTTCGATCCCGCCATCGCTGGGGCGGAAGGCGACGATGCGCGTCTGTTCGGCCCCGGCCAGGGGCACGCGCGCCTCGCCGACCGGCCGAAGGCTCTGTGCCGCCAGCTTCTGATAGCTGCCGATTGCCTCCGCCGTAACGGCCAGGAGTCCTCGAGTCTGTGCGAACTTCTCGGCCGGACCATGGCGGCTTTCGTCGAGCGGCTCCACCAGCGCGGCCGGCAGGAGCCGCGCGAGCTTGATCAACTCGATCGATGCCTGGCGGAGTTCGGCGCCAAGCTCCGCGGCGCGGAACTCCCGGGGATCGTGGGCCGGCGCCAGGGTCGTCGGATCCGCGAGGTCGCGCAGCGAGCGGGCGAGCACCGCGCGGGACATGCGCCAGGCGCCGGCAGGTTGATCCGCCGGCGCCTGCAAGCCGATCGCGGCGGCGCGCGGCGCCGTCAGCACCAGCAGAGGATCGGACTCGCCGCCCTTGCCGAATTGCGTCAGGCCGGATTCATCCAGCGTCTCGATGGCCGCGACAACGGCAACCTCGGCCGAAGCACGCAGCAGCACCGCCCGCCCGCGCCTGAGTTCGCCCACCGCGCGATCGACGCTCTCCAGACTCTCTGTGGCCGCGATCTCCGCCGCCGCGCGCTTGTTCAGCAAATGACTCACGAAGTTCCTCAGCCCATCCTTACAGTGGCGGCCCGGCGGCCCGCAGCAGGGCGCGCATTAACTCCGATCCGCCGCGCCGGGGTCAAGCCCGTTGCGCTCTACAATATGGCGTTGCTTTCAGTGGAAAAGAAGCCAACATCTGCGCCGGGGGCGAAAGTTGCAATTTCACCGAGATTCTTGTAATTTCAATATCTTAACAATAACCGGGGCGGGCCGGTACCAGCCAATGCCGACAGCTGTTTGGAATAACCGCGTGATCGCCCAATCGGACCGGGTCGAGACGGTGGAAGGGAATGCCTATTTTCCTGCCGCCGCTGTGAAGGCCGAATACCTCCGCGCCAGCGACACCACCTCGGTCTGCTCTTGGAAAGGCACGGCTAATTATTACTCGCTGCTGGTCGACGGCCGCGAGAACGCCGATGCCGCCTGGGTCTACCGCAATCCCTCCGCCGCGGCGGCGAACATCAAGGACATGATCGCCTTCTGGCGCGGCGTCGAGGTGAAGCCGTGATCGCAGGCGCTGAATCGGCGGCGCGCAGCGGCGCCCGGCCGGCCCATGAACGGCGGATTTTGCTGGTCGATGACGATGGCCCCTTGCGGCAGTCCCTGTCGGAACAGCTCCGACTCCATGAGGAATTCGGCACCGCCGAATCCGACAGCGGCGCAACCGCGATCGAGCTCTGCAAGACCCAGCGCTATGATTTGATCCTGCTGGATGTCGGCCTGCCGGACATGGATGGGCGCGAAGTCTGCCGCATCCTCCGCCGCAACGGCGTCACCTCGCCGATCATCATGCTGACCGGCGCCGATACCGAGGCCGATACGATCCTCGGCCTGGATTCCGGTGCCAACGACTACATCACCAAGCCGTTCAAGCTGGGCGTGCTGCTGGCGCGCATCCGCGCCCAATTCCGCCAGCATGAGCAGAGCGACGATGCAGTCTTCACTATCGGGCCCTACAGCTTCCGGCCCGGCGTGAAGATGCTGGTCAATGCCGGCAGCAACAAGAAGATCCGCCTGACGGAGAAGGAAACCGCGATCCTTAAATATCTCTACCGTGCCGGCGACAAGGCGATCGGCCGGGAGACTCTGCTGGGCGAGGTCTGGGGCTACAATGCCGGCGTCACCACCCACACGCTGGAGACCCATATCTACCGCTTGCGGCAGAAGATCGAACGCAATCCCACCCAGGCTGAGATCATCGTCACAGAGCCCGGCGGCTATCGTCTGGTACCCTGATTGAACCCATGAATTTCCGCGGCCGACCCATGCATAGCCCTCGCCTGCCGCGCTCGAAACCGCCGACGGAACAAGGATTGGAAGCAGCCGTTGCCTGAAGCCGATGATTTCCTGGTCCGGTTCTGGGGTGTGCGCGGCAGCATCGCGTGCCCGGGCCCGAACTATGCCCGCTATGGCGGCAATACCTCCTGCCTGGAGGTCCGCTGCGGACCGCACCTGTTCATCCTTGACGGCGGCACCGGCCTGCGGGCGCTGGGCGAAAGTCTGCGCAACGAAGCCGTCGACGCCGACCTCTATTTCACCCACAGCCATTTCGACCACATCGCCGGCCTGCCCTTCTTCAAGGCCCTGTTCAAGCCGGAGAACCGGCTGCGCCTTTGGGCCGGACATCTGCTGCCGGACGCCAAGCTGCAGGATGTGATCGGCACCATGATGAAAGCGCCGCTGTTCCCGGTACCCATGGGCGTGTTCACCGCCGGGGTCAGCTATCATGACTTTACCGCCGGCGAGGTGTTGACGCCCAAGCCGGGCATCACCATCAAGACCGCGCCCCTGAATCATCCCAACAATGCGACCGGCTACCGCATCAACTATCGCGACCGTTCGATCTGCTATGTCACGGACACCGAGCACAAGCTCGGTCAAACCGATGACAACATCGTCGATCTCTGCCGCGGCGCCGATATCTTCATCTATGACTGCTCCTACACCGAGGCCGAGTATCCGCTCTATGCCGGCTGGGGCCATTCAACCTGGCAGGAAGGCGCCCGCCTCGCCGACCTGGCCGAAGTGAAATCCTTCGTCATCTTCCACCACGATCCCAGCCATGATGACGCCACCATGGATCGCATCGCCGACGAGGCGGTGAAGCGCCGCCCCGGTTCCATCGTAGCCCGTGAAGGCATGGTGCTGCGCCCGTGACGGCGCCGCG
>DATKFM010000335.1:0-7069 GCA_035544395.1 Verrucomicrobiia bacterium | reverse complement strand
CTCGCGGTTGTCGGGTCGATCATCCGTTTGATCTCGGTGATCTTAGTCGCCGGGAATCCGCTGAGCTCCGAATGCTTGCGAATGACTGCTTCGTCCTTCGCCAGATAGACGCAAAAGGTCTTGTTGTCGGCGACGAAACTTTCGACCCACTGAATCTCCTTGCCGATCTGCTGCAGCGCGTCGTTCGACTTGGCGGCCGCGCCGCGCAACTGATCGCGGTCCAGGCCGCCGACTTTCGGTATATCCCGCTCGATGATGAATTTACGCAAGGTCAAGACAACCTCCCAATCTCTGTGTTTACGCCACGCAACAAGTCTCAAGCCGCCAACTTGCGGCCGGCCATTATGGCGCATATTCGAACTCAAATGCCATAAGCCTGCAGCCGCAACGGCGACAGAACCTGCTTGCCCGGGCGCTGCGTCCTGAGAGAATGACGCTCGCGCTTTCCAACTATCGACATGACAGACGACGCGGTAAGGCCAGGCCCCGAACAGATCAGCATGACCCAGCACAAACCAGAGCTTGTGCCCACAGAGTTTTCCCAAACTCCGGATCTGCGCGGCCTGACTTTCGCCGGCGATGTCGGCGAGAGGCTCGATGCGGGATTTCGCTCGGGCCTGCTGCGGGGGTTGCATGCGGTGCTGGTGTTGCAGGCCGGCAAGCCTGTGCTGGAGCGCTGCTACGAGGGGCCCGACGAGAATTGGGGGCAGTCGCTCGGCCATGTCGCCTTCAAACCCCAGACATTGCACGATCTGCGTTCGGTGACGAAGAGCTTCGTCGGCATTCTCTATGGCATCGCCCTGGACCGGCGGCTGGTGCCGCCGCCGGAAGCGCCGCTTCTGGCTGAGTTCCCCGAGTATCCCGACCTCGCCCGCGATCAACAGCGGCAGCAACTGAAAATCGAGCATGCCCTAAACATGTCCCTGGGCTTGGACTGGAACGAGCAGATTCCCTACACCGATCCCGCCAATAGCGAGATCGCCATGGAGCGGGCGCCCGACCGCTACCGGTACATCCTGGAACGTCCGGTTGTTGCGCCACCGGGAACGCGATGGATCTATGGCGGAAATGCCCCGGCGCTGCTCGGCCGCATCATCACGAAGGGCGCGGGAAAGTCGCTGTCCGACTTTGCCCGCGAGGCGCTGTTCGAGCCCCTAGGGATTGCCGTCTTCGAATGGGCCGCCGGCAGGGATCGCGTGCCTTCGGCCGCATCCGGCCTTCGATTGCGGGCACGGGATGCGGCGCGGATCGGCGAGATCGTCCGCAACGGCGGCGCCTGGAAAGGCCGCCAGATCGTCTCCCGTGCCTGGATCGACGAGTCGGTGCGGCCGGCGATCAAGACCGGCGATGGGCTCGATTATGGGCGCCAGTGGTTTCTCGGCGAAGCGCCGGTCGCGGGAACGCCGCAGCGCTGGATCGGCGGCTTCGGCAATGGCGGACAAAGACTCTGGATAATGCCGAGCGTCGGCATCACGGCCGTCATCCTGGCGGGAAACTACAATGCGGGCGATGCCTGGATCACACCGACGCGAGTCTGGCGCGAGCTCATCCTCGCCAATCTGCGGCGGGCGTGATGGGGACTGCGAAGGGTCGGAATCGGACTAACTTGCGACTTGGTTCACCCCTCACCCCGAGAAACGGGGAAAGGGATGTCACATTCGCGTTCAGCGAGATCGGATTCAGGCGGGACGCCAAGCGGCGCTAGTTCGCCGCCGGCAAGGTCACCGTGAACAGCGCGCCGAGGATGTGGCCGCTGTCGTCTTCGCGGTTTTCGGCGATCAAGCGGCCGCCATGGGCTTCGACGATCTGCTTGGAGATGGAGAGGCCGAGGCCGGAATGGGTGCCGAACTTTTCGCCCGCCGGCCGCTCGGAATAGAAGCGGTCGAAGATCGCGGTCAGCTTGCCCGGCGGAATGCCCGGGCCCTCATCTGACACCGAAACGCGCAGGCGGCGGCCGTCGCGCATCGCGGTGATGCGGATCAGGCCGCGGGGCGGGCTGAAGGACACGGCGTTGCTGATGAGATTGCGCCAGACCTGCACCAGCCGGCCTTCGATGCCGCGCACGCTGAGATTCTGATAGGGGGCCAGATCAAGCTGGATGCGCGGCGAGTCTTCGTCGGCGGTGGCGTCATGGAGTTCAACCAGGGCGCCCAGCATGTTTGCGATATCGACCGGCACGGTCTCGGCGCGGGACAGTTCGGCATCCAGTCGCGAGGCGTCGGAGATGTCGCTGATCAGGCGGTTCAGCCGCTCCACATCATCGAGGATGATGCCCATCAGCTTCTTCTGCTGCAGCGGATCCTCGATGCGCGAGACTGTTTCCACGGCGCTGCGCAGGGATGTCAGCGGATTCTTGATCTCATGGGCCACGTCGGCGGCGAAGCGCTCGATGGCGTCCATGCGCTGCCACAGCGCCGCGGTCATGTCCCGCAGCGAGCCCGAGAGATTGCCGATCTCGTCGCGGCGGCGGGAGAAATCGGGAATGTCGATCTGCCTTCCATGGCCGGTGCGCACCTGTTCGGCGGCATCGGCGAGCCGGTGGATCGGCCGCGCGATGGTGCGCGCCAGGAACATGGAGAGCAGCGTGGTGACCGCCAGCGCCGCCGCAAAGATGCGCAGAATCTCGAAGCGCACATTGCGCACCGCGCCATCGATATCGGCGCTGTCGCCGGTGAGGAGGAGCGCACCCAGCACCCGGCGATAGCGCTGCACCGGCACGGCGACGTTGAGCACCAGCCCGCCATGGCCATTGCTGTAGACCGCCTTGCCCACTTCGCCGCCCAGCGCCGCCACGGATTCCGCATAGTCATTGGCCTGGGATGGCTTGCTTTCGTGATAGGGCAGATATTCCCTGCCGCCGGGAATCAGGCGCGTGACCCAATCGTAGGCGCCGTTGATCAGGCTCGAAGCCAGGCTTTCGGTTTCCGGCGGCGCCAGCACCTCCATCTCCACCTGCCCCGCCGTGCCCAGGCGCTTGCTGTCGGCGATCAAGGCGCCCTCCTGATCGAACAGGCGGGCGCGATTGGCGGAGACGTCGATCATGCGGCGGATGGTGAGGCGGGCGATCTCCGGCATCAGCCGCTCGTCGCCCAGGGTGCCGGCGACGACGCCGGTTTCCGCCAGGGCGGCGGCGAAAAGCTGGCCTTCGGTGCGCAGCGCCTCCAGCTTCGTCTCCACCAGGGAGTCGCGATACTGATCGAGATAGAGGATGCCGCCGACGGGAATCGCCAGCGCCAGGATGTTGAGGGCGAGGATGCGGCGGGTGAGCGCGGAGCCGCGGCGGCGGCGCGGTTCCTCCGCCGTCTCGTCGCGGGACGGCGCTTTCAGTTCCACCGATTCAGCAGATTTCAGGCGCGGGGACTTCGTCCCGGGCCGCGATTTCGGCGGCGCCGGCGCCTCGTCGGCGGGAAGATGTTCGCCACCGAGGCGCGGTTCGGCGATCTCTCTCATGCCCGTTCACCCGACCCGCCCCGCCGCCGCGGGGCCCGTAGTTATCCGTCCTGGAATTTATTTGTCCTTGTAGCGGTAGCCGACGCCGTAGAGCGTCTCGATCTGCGAGAACTCGCCGTCGAGCACGCGGAACTTCTTGCGCAGCCGCTTGATGTGGCTGTCGATGGTGCGGTCATCGACGTAGATATGCTCGCCATAGGCGGCGTCCATGAGCTGGTCCCGGCTCTTCACATGGCCGGGGCGCGACGCCAGGGATTTCAGCAGCAGGAACTCGGTCACCGTCAGATCCACCGGCTGCGCCTTCCAGGTGCAGAGATGGCGCGCGGAATCCAGCATCAGCTCGCCGCGGGCCAGCGTGTCGGCGACATGCGCGGCGCCCTCGCGGTTGGCCACCTCGCGGCGCAACAGCACGCGGATGCGCTCGATCAGCAGGCGCTGGGAGAACGGCTTCTTGATGTAGTCGTCGGCGCCCATGCGGAGACCCATCAGCTCATCCACCTCGTCATCCTTCGAGGTCAGGAAGATCACGGGCATCTCGGACTGGCGGCGCAGCCGCTCCAGCAGCTCCATGCCATCCATGCGCGGCATCTTGATATCGAGCACGGCCAGATCGGCGGGCTGCTGGCTGAGCCCGCGCAGCGCTTCCGAGCCGTCGGTATAGGTGCGGACGGCGAAGCCCTCGGCCTCAAGCGCCATCTGCACGGAGGTGAGGATGTTGCGGTCGTCATCGACGAGAGCGATGGTCTGAGACACGGTAGGGGTTTCCCTCTGCTGAGAAGAATCTAAGCCGATTCAAGGCTTAATCCAAGGCTAGCGGGAAATAAGGCGCTTTTTCGGCGGATTCCACGGCGGGAACAAGGCGTTTGAGCGGAATTGGCCGACAAACGCCGGAAGAGCGCCGTTAACCGGCCTTGTAAGCCGAAATCCGGCCTAGGCCTTCAGGGTCAGCCCGAGCCGCTTCGCCTGCCGGGCGCTGAGCGACTGGAAGATACGGTCGCAGACCATGGCCATCAGGGCGATGGAGCCGCCGGCGATCACCGCCGCCCCGAAGTTCGCCGAGGTCATGGAGCCGAACACCTCCTGGCCCAGATCCCGCGTGCCGACCAGTGCTGCGATCACCAGCATGGTGAAGCCGAGCATGATCGTCTGGTTGAGGCCCAGCATGATCTGCGGCACGGCGATCGGCAGCTTCACCTGCCACAGGATCTGCCGTTCGCTGCAGCCGATGGCGCGCGCGGCCTCCACCACATGCGCCGGAACGGTGCGCAAGCCGTATTCCGTATAGCGGATCGCCGGCACGATGGCATAGGAGATGATGGCCAGCATGGCGGAGTAGTCGCCGATCTTGAACAGCATGACGATGGGAATGAGATAGACGAACTGTGGCATCGTCTGCAGCGTATCGTTGATCGGCGCCACGACGGATGAGACGCGGTCGTTGTTGGACGCCCAGATTCCGATGGCGGCGCCCAGCAGGAATGCGGTGACGACCGACGCGATCATCAGATAGATGCTGTACATCGCGGCAGCCCAGACATTGCCGACCAGCATGAAGAGCAACGCCAGGAAGGCGAAAAGACCAAGGCGCCAGCCGCCGGCGCCGACCGCCAGCGCCACGGCGATGGCCATGAATGCCGGCCAGGGAATTCCGGTCGTGCCGAAGAAATACAGCACGCCGAGCAACACCACCGGCACGACACCGCGCCAGCCCCAGAACCGCCACACGGCGGCCGCGATGGCGAGCAGGATCGCCACATAGACCACCGCCACCGTCGGCGACATGTCGAAGCCCCAGTAGTTGGCCCGCACGGAATGCAGCAGGCCAATGCGCAACGGCAGCAGGTAGACGAACAGCGTGAAGTTCTTGACCGCGTCGAGCGCCTTGTACCAATGGACGATGATGTAGGTGACGGCGTCGTTGATGGGCTGGGCAGGATAGATGACCCATTCCTTCGGATAATCGGCGAGGGCCGGGACGACCTGCGCCAGCAGGATGAGGACGACGCTCGCGGCAATCGCCAGCGTCACATGCGGGTAGTGCTGCCAGAGCGGTCCTGTCTTCGGCACCGGCGTCATTCCCGCACGCAGGCTGAAGCCGCGGCTGATGCGATCCATCACGATGGCCAGCAGAGTGATCACCACGCCAGCCAGCAGGCTGGGACCGGTCTCCGCCTTGCGCAGCGTCGACAGCACCTCCCAGCCGATATCGGCGAAGCCGCCGATGATGGAGGCGATGATGACCATGCTGAGTGCCGCCATCACGCATTGGTTGAGGCCAAGCATGATGCCGGGCATGGCGGCCGGAACCTGCACCCACCAGGTAAGCTGCCGCTTGGTGCAGCCGGCCATATCGCCGGATTCGACGATGTTGACGGGCACGCCGGCGACACTGACCATCACGTTGCGGACCATCGGCGGAATGGCGAAGATCGCGCTGGCGATCAAGCCGACGACAGGCCCGTAGCCCAGCAGCAGGATCAGCGGCGTCAGATAGGCGAAGGTCGGCACCGTCTGCATGACATCCAGCACCGGCTCCAGAACCCGCCGCACGCGGGCCGAGCGCGCGCCCCACAATCCGAGGAACAGGCCGATGGAGGCCGAGAGCGGGATCGAAATGCCGACCAGGGCCAGCGTCACCATGCTTTCGTCCCAATAGCCGACGACGACCATGTAGAGCAGGGAGAGGCAGGTGAACAAGGCGAGCCGCCAGCCCGAGGCAGCATGGGCCATGATCGTGGTGGCGACGACGATCGCGGGCCAGGGCAGCCAATGCAGGAGATCGCGCAGTCCCACCATCAGCAGCTCGAGCACGAACGCCAAGGCGCGGAAGACCGGCTTGAAGATCGGGACGAAGATCTCGCGCATCAGGTAGTTGAGAAGTTCGTCGATCGGCGGCAGCCATTCCTTGGGCAGGACCATGAGCCAGGACAGCTTGCCTGAATAGGCCAGCCCCATGCAGACGGCGACGAAGGCCGCCAGCGCCAGCCAGACAATCAGCCACGGATCGGTTCGCCGCGCGGAGAGCCCGGCGAAATCGCCCGGCGTGCCGGCGGCGGCGGTCATGCAGCGGCCTTCTCGCTGGCGGCCAGGGCCGCCAGCACCGTGCCCGCGGTGATATGGCCGCAGACGGACCCGGTTTCATCGATGCAGGCGAGGATGGAGGCGCCGCCGACGAATTGCGGCAGCACATTGTCCAGCGTCAGGTGCAGCGGCACGGTGCCGCCGATATGCACGTCGGTGCCCGCCGGCACCATGCAGTCGCCGGCGGTGATCACCTTCACCCGCGGCACGTCCTTGGTGAATTCCGCGACATAGTCGGTGGCGGGATGCATCACCACTTCCGAAGGCGTGCCGATCTGAACCACCTGGCCATCCTTCATGATGGCGATGCGGTCGCCGATGCGCAGCGCTTCGAGGAAATCGTGGGTGATGAAGACGATGGTCTTGTGCAGGATCTTCTGCAGCCGCAGGAACTCGTCCTGCATCTGGCGGCGGATCAGGGGATCCAGCGCGCTGAAGGGCTCGTCGAGGAACCACAGCTCGGGCTCCACCGCCAGGCTGCGGGCGATGCCGACGCGCTGCTGCTGGCCGCCGGAGAGCTGGCTGGGGAAATTGGCTT
>DATKFM010000334.1:0-2288 GCA_035544395.1 Verrucomicrobiia bacterium | reverse complement strand
CCTCGCCACCTGGCGGATAATGCGCCTCATGAATTGGCGCCACGATCACATCGAAGGCGATGAGCGCGGGCCCGAAGCCCACTCGTCCGCCGGCCTCACGCGGCGCTTCGCCATGCGCCTGCGCGGCTGGCTGTGGAGCATGGAGGGCGCGGTGCGCCGCCTCATCATCGCCGCGGCGACGGCTTCACGAAATCCAAAGTCGATTCCAACTTGGACGATTCCGGATTGTACGATTCCAACTTGTACGATTCCAACTTGGACGATTCCGACCTGCACGATTCCAGATTGGACGATTCCAAGTTGGACGATTCCGGCGACGGCCATTCCAGGTTGGATGATTCCGCGGCCAGGCGCCCCGGACGTCAGGGGCCGGAGCGCGGCCTCAGGGGAATCCCGGGCGCCGCACCCGGCAACCTCGGCCCCCGCCGCACGTTCCTCCTGTGCTTGGAAGAGCCTGAACAAGGAGGCCCCATCATGCCCACCACGCCCCGCGATCCCAACAAAGACGTCGGCAAGCAGATCGACGCCGCCATCCCCGATCCGGACGTCGCCCGCCGCATCGCCGAGGACATGGACGAGCAAGCCGCCAAACGGAATTTCGAGGGCGGCGCCCACCCGCTCCACGACACCATTTTCGGCGAACACGAAGAAGGCCCGAACCCCGACGCCGACGACACCCCGCCGGGCGCCTCGCGCTCCGCGGTCAATCTCGGCGTCACCGCCGTCCAGCCCGAAGGCTTCGGCCCGATGCGCTCGCTCGGCGACACCGACCAGCATGACCGGCAGCCCGACGGCGGCCGCAAGCGCTGAACCTTCGGAGGTTCTCGCCAATCAAGTCCGAACCAAGGCGGCCCGCGCGAATAAGCCGGGCCGCCGCAGGTTGCGCCCGGGGCCGGAGTGGGCGCCTGTGGTTTCCCGTGTCCGGCCTGGGATCTCCCCCGGTGCGCACGGCCGGAGACATCAATGTCCAATTCCCCTTCGAAGACCGCTCCGCAGCGGCCGAAAACCGCCGCCCAGCGCGCCAGCGACGCCAACCGGATCATGCAGCACGCCGTGCGCACCAACACCTCGCGGCCTAACGACCGCAATGCCGACGACAAGCAGCTGCAGGCCGATCACCACACCGCCGCCCCGGCCGCCAAGCCGCGCGGAGCGACATAGGGAAGGCGGCCACCAGAATGCCAGCGCCCCGCAAGCTCGAAGACAGCATCATCTGGCATCGCGAGCAGATCGCCCGCCTCAACGACGCCATCGCCAGGGGCGAACCTGGCACGGCCGTCGCGAAAGGCGCCGTATGGGGGCCGAAAACCCGCAGCGACGTGCTGCCTACCACCATGCTGGGCATGCGCCGGGAACTCGAACACTACGAACAGGCGCTCCAGGGCCTCGAGGAACAGCGCGGGCAAGGCGGCTGACCCAGCGGAGACTGGCCGGCCGCCGCCAGAGAGCCGCGGCTGTTTTTCCACCTATTTCCTCCGGTCCGTGCTACATCCGAGGGCGGAACGCCGGAATCGCCCGTCTTTCGCACGAGGAAAGACGCGTACGATGGCAAAGCTGCCCGACAACCGCCGCCCCTTCGACCCAGCCAAAGCCATGCGTGAGCGCAACCAGCAACGCGAAGCCGAGCGGGTCGCCGCCCTGGCCGCCGAGCCGGTGAAGAAAAAGGTCCACCGCCACGGCCTCCGCCCGCTCCCGATCGCCGGCGACCGGGAAAACTAGGCCTACTGCCCGGGTTTTGGCTCGATCTCCAGTATCGGCTCGCGCGGCCCCACGCAGGTGTCCCGCGCCTCGCCGTATTCGGCGAAGAACCTCCCCATGTTTTCCGTGATCTTCGCCGGATCGCCGCCGAATTCGGAAACCAGCGCCGCGCGGTAGAGATCCTCGCCGCCGACCTTCCGGGCCGTCGCCAGGCGGCGCATAGCCGTCCAGGTCTTGGCGCTCACCCTCTCCTTGATGCAGGCGCACTGGTCTCCAGCGAACTGCTCGCGGCAGACCGGCATGGTGAGGTCGACCTCCCCGCATCCGGCAATCAGGAAGCCGGCAGCTGCAGCGAAACCAAACCTCATAAACCGAGCCATATCCGTCCCCCTATCTCCTCGCAGGCCGAACCCTGCCACGGCCCACCCCGCCCGCACGGCGCCGCCAAGGGAAGGCAGCAGGAACCTCGCCCGCCCCGCCCCGTTAGCTCCTCCTAGCTGACATCAGGAGAGGGGCATGAGCAGAGAAACTCGAGAAAAGTCAGGCGTGGAAAAACCTGAAAAGGATCTGCCCCGCGACCCGCCTGGCAA
>DATKFM010000333.1:0-8637 GCA_035544395.1 Verrucomicrobiia bacterium | reverse complement strand
AGCGGGTTCATCGCGCGGCGCCCATCTGCGGCGTCAGCGGCCAGGGATGGGCTGGCGTCCAGGGGATGGTCTTCACCCGCTCGAGGTTGCGGATCGACTCGACCGGCTGGATGAAATCGCCATGGCCGCCCAGTGCCAGATAGTCCGCGCGGCGCATGGTGAATTCAATCGGTCCGACGATGGCCGGCGTCGGCACATAGCCGAAGGAATTGTCAGGCATCGTCGTCACGTCGACCATGTAAGTGATGCCGCCGCCGGGCCAGACATAGACCGGCGCTCCACCAGAGGTGACGCGCGTCAGCGCATCCCGCACGGAACGCGTAAGACGCACAGGATTCTCCGTCACACCCGCCCGCAGGCTGCCGCCGGCACCGGCCATGAACAGCACCGTGCAGAGCGCCGGCTCGCAATTCTCGCCGATGCGGTCGACAACAGTCGCGATGGCGGGCGGCATGTCGGCGGGCTGCGGCTTCAGATCGTGATCCAGCACGAACCAGGCCGCGTGCTCGCCGGTCGTGGATACCATCAGCAGCTTCAGGCCCGGCCAGGCGGTCTTGGGGTCGATCTTCTCGATGATGTCGAGCGGCTCGGTGATATCAGTGCCGCCCCATCCGGTGCCGGGGTTGGCCACCTGGAAATAGCGGCCGGGCGTGGATTTCCGGCCCTTCACGCGAATGCCGGCGGGCCGCATATCGAGGAAGCGCCCGGCCTGATGCTCGCTCAAGACGCCGGTGATGTGGTCATCGACGACGATCACCTCGTCGGCGTGACCATGCCATTGCTTGGCGAAGATGCCGATGGTGGCGGAGCCGCAGCCGACGCGCATGCGCTCCTCGGCGGCGCCGTTGATGACCGGCGGCTTGCCGCCCTGCACCGTCAAACTGGCGCCGCCATCGATCGTCATCTCCACCGCGCCCTTATTGCAGAGCGCCAGCATGGTGTCGCAGGTGACCACGCCTTCCTTCTTGCTGCCGCCGGTGAGATGGTGGACGCCGCCCAACGAAAGCATCTGCGAGCCATACTCGGCGGTCGTAACATGGCCGACCTGTTCGCCCTTCACCCGCACCGCCGCCTGCTCCGGGCCGACATAGCGGTCGGTGTCGATCTTCACCTTGACGCCGCAGTAGGAGAAGATGCCCTCGGTCACCACCGTCACCATGTCGACGCCGTCGATCTGCGAGGAGACGATGAACGGCGCCGGCTTGTAATCGGGATAGGTGGTGCCGGCGCCGATGCCCGTGATGAAGCTGTCGGGCCCGGGCACCAGGGTGCCGTCCCATTTGCCTTCCATGAACGGCACCATGCGGCCGTCCTGGTCGATCGTGCGCTGGGCCACCACGAACGGATCCATGCGCGCCAGCTTGCCGGCGATGTTGCCATAGCGGTCGCAGGCGCCGGTCTTCCCGAGCCGGATGCGGCAGAGCACGGGGCAGGCGTCGCAGGTGACTATGTCGTCGCTCTTCGCCTTGGCGGCGGCCAGCGCCGATTCCTCGGGCGTGTCGGTGGAGGCGACGGGATCGTGCTCGTTGCCGCTCATGAAAATTTTTCCCTGCTCAGGATCGCGGCGCGCACCCGGTCGGGCGTCGCCGGCACGCGATGTATGCGCACGCCGATGGCGTCATGGATCGCGTTCATGATCGCCGGCGCGGTCGGGATCAGCGCCTGCTCGCCGATGCCCTTGGCGCCGAACGGGCCGACCGGCGAGGCGTCCTCGATCAGGATCGACGTCACCGGCGGCATGTCGCCCGCGGAAGGGATCAAATAATCGTGCAGATTCTCTCCACGGCCCGGCGTGAACTCCTCCATCAATGCAAGGCCGAGACCCTGGGCGACTCCGCCTTCGATCTGCCCTTCAATCAAAGTCGGATTGATGGCGCGGCCGACATCGTGGGCGGCGACCAGGTTCACCATCTTCACCGTGCCCAGCTCCATGTCGACCTCGATCTCCGCCAGATGGGCGCCGAAGCCATAGACCGCGTAGGGATTGCCCTGGCCATTTTCATCCAGCGGGCTGGTGGGCGGGTTGAAGGTTTCCTCCGCCTTCAGCACATAGCCGCTGTTATCAGCGGGCATCTCGGCGAGATTCAGCGCCTGCTCGCGGCCGCCATCGCGAACGATCACCTTGCCATCGCCGAACTGCAGCCGCGCCCCATCGCCCGCATTCGCGGCGCGCAGGAGCGCCGCGCGCAACGCCTGCGCCGCCAGCTCCGCCGCCTTGCCTGTGACGAAGGTCTGCCGCGAAGCCGAGGTCTTGCCGCAATCTGGCGTGAGATCAGTATCGGCGGAGACCAGGTCAATGCTTTCCAGCGGCGCGCCGAGGGCGTCGGCGAAGATCTGCGTGACCACGGTGTTCGAGCCCTGGCCGATATCGACGGCGCCCTGATGCAGCGACAGCCGGCCGTCCGCCTTAAGGCCGGCGCGGATCGTCGAGGGATTTGGCACGGAGGTGTTGCCGCAGCCGTACCACATGCCGGCAACGCCGACGCCGCGGCGCAGCTTGGCGCCGTTGCGCCCGTTGAATTGTTTCACTTCGGCTCGCGTCTTCTGCCAATGGGGGCGCAGGGCTTCGAGACAGGCGCGAATGCCGACGCCGGCGCCCAGCACCTGCCCGGTTGCCGTCGGCTGATCGGCCCGCAAGGCGTTCTCGATGCGGAACTCCAGGCGATCGATGCCGAGCTTGTCGGCGAGATCGTCGAACAACTGCTCCTGTGCCAGCGTCGCCTGGGGCACGCCGAAGCCGCGGAAAGCGCCGGCGGGCACCAGGTGCGTATGAATGGCACAAGTCAGCGCCCGGTAGTGCGGCACGAAATAGGGACCCGATGCGTGCACCGGCACGCGATTCGCCACGGTCGGCCCCCAGGAGGAATAGGCGCCGGTATTGAAATCGCCGACAAAATCGATGGCCTGCAGCTTGCCGTCGAGCGACGCGCCGATGCGCAGGCGAATGCGCGAGGGGTGGCGCTTGGTGGTGCACATGATCGATTCCGGCCGCGTATAGACCATGCGTACCGGCTTTTTGGTCACCCAAGCTGCCAGCGCGATAAAGGGCTGCACCGACATGTCAAGCTTGGAGCCGAAGCCGCCGCCGACCGCGCTCGGCAGGATGCGCACCTGCTCCGGAGAAATATCCAGGAGCTTCGCGATATCGTCGCGGTTCATGTAGGGCGCCTGGGTGCAGACCTGCAGCTCCAGCCGGTCGCCGACGCGCCGCGCGAATCCGGCCTCGGGCTCGATATAGGCATGTTCGACAAAGCCGGTCTCGAATTCGCCCTCGACCACCATGTCGGCGGATGCCAACGCCGCCGCTGCATCGCCCTTGATGACGCGGCCGCGGGTCAGGATGTTGCCGGGACGGTTCGGCTGCACGAGGTCGGCACTGTCGGCCATCGCGGATTCGATTGTGCGCAAGGCCGGCAAGGGCTGCCAGGTCACCGGGAATTTCGCCAGGTCCAGCGCCTCGATCGCCTCAGCATTGCCGACAACGGCGGCGATCGCCTCGCCGCGATAGCGCACCTCGCCGCGGGCGAAGATCGTCTGATCGGCAAAGGGGGCGATCGGGCCGTAGCAATCCTCCGTCGGCACGTCGCGCGGCGTCAGCACCCGCAAGATGCCCGGATTGTCGGCCACATAGGCCGGGATATCGCCCAGCATGAAGCGGGCGCGGTCGTGGGGCGAGCGAACGGCGCGCAGCAGCAGGCAATCCTTCGGCATCTCATCGGCGCCGAAAATATCGCTGCCCTCCACCTTGCGCCGCCCGTCGAGCCTGACGATGCGCTTGCCCACCGCTTGGCCGGCGGCCAGGGAATTCGGCGCGACGCTGTGGGCGTTGGTGTCCATGATGGCTGCGACAATCTTGCGATAGCCGGTGCAGCGGCAGAGCACGCCGCCGATGGCGTCCATGGTCTCGGCCTCGGTCGGCTTGGGCTTGCGTTCCAACAGCGCCGTTGCCGCCACCAGCATGCCGGGCGTGCAGATGCCGCATTGCGCGGCGCCATGGCGCAGGAAGGAATCCTGCAGGCGCCGGGTGGTGGCGGAGGACTTCGAGAGGCCCTCGATTGTCTGCACGTCCTGGCCGTCGAGCTGGCCCAGCGCGATCATGCAACTACAGGCGGGCGCGCCATCCAGCAGCACCGTGCAGGCGCCGCAATCCCCGGCGTCGCAGCCCACTTTCGTGCCCGTGAGGTTGAGTTTTTCCCGCAGTACCTGGGACAGTCGCGCGGTCTCCGGCGCGCTGACATGCACCTGCCGGCCATTGACCGTGAAATCCGTTGTCCCGGGCATGCGGTCCATGACGATTATCCGCCCACGCATTGCTCGATGGCGCGTGCCACCAGGGTACGCGCGGCATCGCGGCGGTACGCGGCCGTTGCGCGCACATCGTCGATCGGTGACAGCGCCGCCAGATGTCCCGCCTCGACGAGATCGCCGAGACCCGGCTTGCAGGGCGCGCCGCGCAGTCGCTGCTCCAATTCCGGCAGGCGGCGCGCCACCGCGGAGCAGGAACCGACGGCGATGCGCGCCTGGGCTACGGCGCCCTTGCCGTCGCGCTCGATCACCGCCGCCACCATGGCGATGGAGATCACCAGATACCGCCGCGCGCCCAGCTTCACGAAGGCCGAAGGTCCGTCGATCGTCAGCGGCACGATGATGGCGGAGAGGATCTCGTTGGCTCTGCGCTCGGTCTTGCGATTGCCGGTGATGAATTCTACGAGCGGCAGGCGCCGTGCGCCGGCGCGGGAAAGCAGCTCCACCTCGGCATCCAGCGTAAGCAGCGGCGGCACGCCATCGGCGGCGGGCGAGGCGTTGCAGAGATTGCCGGCGATGGTGGCGCGGTTTTGGATCTGGATCGAGCCAACTTCCCGCGCCGCCGCCTTCAGCGCATCGAAGCAGGCGGGGAGCGGCGTGGCGATGAGCTGGCTCCAGGTGGCGCCGGCGCCGATCCGCACATGGTCAGATGTCGTCGTGATTCCGGCGATCTCTCCGATACCCGTGATATCCAGAACTGGCACCGTGACCGTGCGCCCGACATGGGCCGGATAGAAATCCGTGCCGCCCGCCAGGATCTGGACGTCGGGTGTTTCCAGGGCCTGGACCGCCTCGTCCAGGGTGCGCGCCCTAACATACATCGCGGTCACGCTGCCTCATCGTCGCCGTCCCAGCGCCCTCTTGTGTCGGGGCGATTATTCGTATGCAAATGATCTGCGCCGGGCCGCGGGCTGTCAAGCAAAGGCGGGGAATTTGGCGCTGGCGCCGCGGCGGCGGGCGGGGGAGCATGATCGCGGATTTACCATGATTGCAGGCCGGCTCTCACGCTCCCCGTATCATCATTCTTCGATGGCGGCCGCGTCGGCGGTCGCTGTGACATTTGCCGTGCCGGCGGCGGCGCATACCACCGAAGGCGGCATCGTGCTGCTGCTGCCGACGGCCTACTACATCACCGGCGGGACAATCGTCGTCGCGCTGACATTCTTGCTTCTGCTGTTTGTTCCGGCGCGCCTGTTCCACTGCCTCGTTCGCTGGCGCAAGCGGCTGGGCAACTGGCCGGCGCTTCCGCCGCTGATCGGCAGCAGCGTTTCCTTCGCCATCCTGGTCGTGCTGCTGACCGCCGGCCTCATCGGCAGCCGCGATCCCCTGGCCAATCCGCTGCCACTGGCAATCTGGACGCTGTTCTGGATCGCGCTGACGATCCTGCAGGCACTAGCAGGCGATATCTGGGCGGCGATCAATCCCTGGGTCGCGCCGTACCGCGTCATCCTGCGTCTGCTGGGTCGTTCGGCCGATGGCGAGCCGCTGCTGCGCTACCCCGGATGGCTCGGATATTGGCCGGCCGTGCTGGGCTTTCTCGCCTTCGGCTGGTTCGAGCTGGTCGATCCGGCGCCGGCCGATCCCGAGCGGCTGGCCTTCGCCGTCGTGGTCTACACGGATATCACGCTCGTCGGCATGATCCTGTTCGGCGAGCGGGCGTGGTTGTCCAGAGCCGAATGCTTCTCGGTGTTTCTCGGCTTCGTCGCGCGGCTCTCGCCGCTGCAGAGATCCGGCGACGCGCGCATGCTGGCATTTCCGGGCACGGCGCTGGCGGGTGCCAGCCCATTGCCGCTCGGCGGCGTGCTGTTCGTGCTGCTGACCTTGAGCATGGTGTCATTCGACGGGCTGGACCGCACCTTCTGGTGGCTCGATCTCGGCGGCATCAATCCCCTGGATTTTCCCGGCCGCAGCGCGGTCATGGGGCAGAACAGCCTCGGCCTCCTCGCCATGTGGGCGGTGCTATCAGGCGCCTACGCAGCAGCGATCTGGCTGGGCCAGCGGCTGGCGGGCAGCGTCGTGGACGCCGGAACCGCCTTCGGCGCTTTCGTCTTGTCGATCCTGCCGATCTCGCTCGGTTATCACTTCGCCCATTATCTCACCACGCTGATGGTGAACGGGCAGTATGCGATCCTGGCGCTGAACGATCCTTTTGCTCTTGGCTGGAACATCTTCGGGCTCGAGGGACGCCACGTCATCGTTTCCTTCCTCGCCGACTTCGATTCGGTCGCCGTGATCTGGAAACTGCAGGCGGCGGCCGTGGTCCTCGGCCATATCCTGGCGCTGGCCATCGCCCACATGATCGCGGTGGAACGCTACGGCGCCACGCGGGCCGCGTTCCTGAGCCAGCTACCGCTGGCGGTGCTGATGGTGGCCTATACCCTCTTCGGTCTCTGGCTGCTGGCGGCGCCGTCGGCCGGTTAGCCGCCGCTATGTTGTCAATTGCAGGGCTGCATGATCTATTTGCATGCAAATAGATCGGCGGAGACCCATCCGCCCGCAAACGGGAGAGGCGAAAATGACGGACAAAAAGATGGACTCGACGGGCAAGAAATCGCTGCTGACGTCGCGGCGCAAGCTGATCAAGGGCATGGGCGCGGCGGCCGGAGCGAGCGCGGCGCTCGGACTGATGCCGGGCTCCATGCGCTACATCCAGGCGGCGAGTTCGGCGCCGATCAAGATCGGCTTCCAGGCTCACCGCACGGGCATCGGCGCCTCCTATGGCCGCTGGTACGAGCGCACCTCCAATGCGGCGGTGAAGGCGATCAACGACGCCGGCGGCATCAACGGCCGGCCGGTCGAGCTGGTGATCGAGGACGACGCCACCGATCCCAAGCGCGGCGCCGAGGTGGTGGAGAAGTTCGCGACCGAGCATAAGGTCGACGTCGCCTTCGGCACGCTGTTCTCCCATGTGGTGATCGGTTCGGCGCCGGCGGCGGGTGAGCAGAAGCTGCCCTATTTCGTGGTCAGCGAAGGCCACCATGTCGCGTCGGGCACGTTGAACCGCTATGTGTTCCAGCCCGGCATCACCGACGTGAAATCCCAGGTGATCTCGATGGCGCCCTGGATATCAAGCAATCTCGGCAAGAAAGTCACGATGATCTTCCCGGACTTCGCCTTCGGCCATGATCACCGCGACTATTTCTCCGAGGCCATCGCCAAGCAGGGCGGCTCGATCGCAGGGCTGATCGCGATCCCGCCGACGGAGACGTCGTTCACCCAGTATTTCGCGCAGATTCCCGCGGAGACCGAGGTGATCTATCACGTGATGGTCGGGCCGGGCGTGCTCACCTTCGTCAAGGAGATGGGCGAGCATTTCGGTTCGAACCGGCCGCAGGTGTTCGGCTTCATCGACTCCCTCGAGGCCGTCGATTTCGCCAGCCCTGGCCTGGAGTTCCTGGAGGGCACCTATTTCTGGGAAGCCGATCCGCGCTATGCCCAGGCCAACCAGAGCGATTACGACAAGGCCTATCGCGCCGCCGTCGGCGTCAACGAAGCGGGCGCCGCGGCGGAGGACCCGAAGGATGTCTCCACCTATTCCCACATGTTCGGCTGCTGGGAGACGCTCTACGTCATCAAGGCGGCGATGGAGAAAGCAAGCTATCAGGATGCCGGCCAGAAGCAGGCGCTGATCGAGGCGGTGGAGGCCATGACCGACATCGCCGAAAGCGCCGAGCATCCCCAGGGCGACAAGAAGTTCAATGGCGCGATCCACCAGGCCTTCGGCCACCAGAACATCTCGAAGGTGGAAGGACAGAAGCTGGTCGTCGCACACCGCACCTCGATCGAGGACGGCTTGTACGAGCCTGAGGCGGATTACACGAAGATGGCGCTGTAGCCCAGCAACCGCGCGCTGTGCGAATACGTGCCGGCCGAACTCTGCCAGCGAGATGGCGAACCCTGGTAAGACCCCTCTCCCCCAAGGGGAGAGGGGAGATCTAACCGCGACCTGCGGAGCACCGCGTGAGCTTCGGTCCCCATCTCTTCCTTGCGCTGCTCGAAGGCACCGTTTCCGCCTTCGTTCTCGCCCTGACCGCCCTCGGCCTCTCCATCGTCTTCGGCGTCATGCGCGTGGTGAATGTGGCCCATGGCGAGTTCTTCATGCTGGGCGCTGTACTGGCCTGGGCCTTCGCCAGCTTGATCCCGGACATGCCGGCGGCCGGCTTCGCGCTGGCGCTTGTCGGCAGTCCGATCGTCGTCGGCGCCATCGCCATCTCCGCCGACCGCCTCGTGCTGCGGCGGCTGAACTACGGGCCGGAGGCGACCATCGTCGCCACCATCGGCCTGCTCTACATCATCCAGCAGATCGTGCTGATGACCTATGGCCCCGATGCC
>DATKFM010000332.1:0-11370 GCA_035544395.1 Verrucomicrobiia bacterium | reverse complement strand
GAGGCCATCCGCGCCGCCGCGCAGTTCGCCGATGGCGAGGGCGCGGTTGATTGCTACCACGGGGGACTCGGCGAGCGCGAACAGCGCGTCATAGAGCTGCACCACTTCCGCCCAGTTATCCGCCCCGGTTCGGCAGCGATGCACATGGGCCGATTGCAGCGCGCCTTCCAGTTGATAGCGCCCGATCTCGCCCAGCGTGCCGGCGCGGCGGAGGAGGGCCTCGGCTTCGGCGATCATCGGCGCGTCCCAGAGCGCGGGATCCTGCTCTGCCAGAGGCACATAAGCGCCGTCGTCGCGCCGCCGCGCCCGGCGCCGTGCTTCCGCGTGGAGCATCAGCGCCAGGAGGCCCAGCGCTTCAGAGGCCCCGGGCATCAGCTCCACCAGCAGCCTGGCCAGGAACATCGCCTCCGCCGTGAGATCGCGCCGCACCACGTCGCTGCCGCCGGGATCGGTCCAGCCTTCTGCATAGGCGGCGTAGATGGCGTCCAGCACTGTTTCCAGGCGCGCGGGCAGTTCGGTGCGCTCGGGAATGCTGAAGGGGATGCCGGCCTGGCGGATCTTTTCCTTGGCGCGGCCCAGCCTTTTGCCCATCGCCGCCGGTGAGACAAGGAACGCCGAGGCAATCATCTTCGCATCGAGGCCTAGCACGGCCTGCAGCATCAGCGGCGCGCGGATGCCGACCTCCAGCGCCGGATGGGCGCAGGCGAACAGCAGGGCCAGGCGGTGATCGGGGATTTCCGGCGTCGCCGCCGCTGCCTCGAGCTCTTCGGCCAGCAGCCGCAGATCGCTGCTCGCTGCTTCGCCACTGCGCCGGCGCCGCGCGGCGTCGATCATCTTGCGGCGCGCCACCGTGAGCAGCCAGGCTTCAGGATTATCGGGGCAGCCCTTGGCCGGCCAATCCGCCAGCGCCGCGGCGAACGCCTCCGACAGCGCATCCTCAGCGGCCGCCACGTCGCGGGTCCGCGCGGCAAGGAAGGCGACGAGCTTGCCGTAGCTGCGGCGGGCAACCGCGTCCGCCGCGCTACGGGCCTGCGCGCCGCCTTCGGGGAGGTTCATGCATGCGCCTTCCGGCTGGTCACATGGACATCGGCATGAACGGACGCAGCTCGACCACTCCGTGACTCGCGGTTGGACAGCGGGCCGCCCAGGAGATCGCCGAATCCAGGTCCGGCACGTCGATGATGAAGTAGCCGCCCACCTGTTCCTTCGAATCCGCGTAGGGGCCGTCCAGCACCTGCGGCTTGCCGTTCGTGAGGCGCACGGTGGTCGCCGCGGAACTGCCTTTCAGCCGCTGCCCGCCACGGAGAGCGCCGGCCTTGGTCAGAGCCTCGGCATACGCGGTATAGGCCGCCGTGCCCTGCTGCTTCTGTTCATCGGTCAGCTTCGACCAGCCATTCTCGTTTACATAGAGCATCAGCAGATATTCCATTGTCAGTCTCCGTCCCAGTTCATGGGCGGGCATCATGCACCGCCGACACAATGACGCTTGGCCATCGGCAATTTGGACACCGGCAGTTTGGACAAAG
Organism: Verrucomicrobiia bacterium; assembly: GCA_035544395.1. Taxonomy (GTDB): domain Bacteria; phylum Pseudomonadota; class Alphaproteobacteria; order Dongiales; family Dongiaceae; genus DATKFM01. Next base: position 9,844 of record DATKFM010000332.1, on the reverse strand, counting down.
GCGGCAAAAACAACAAAGGCCCCATCCCGGCAGGGAGGGGGCCTTACTGTTGGCGATCGGCTTGAGCGGTTTAGGCCGCTTCCTCGTTCTTGCGGTGATACGCCATGGTGCAGTGGCGGGAGCAATAGGGCTTCCCGGCTTCCGTCGGCTCATTGCAGAAGTGGAAATCCGTGCTCTTGGGATCCCCCACCGGCCACATGCAGGCCCTGCCTGACGGGCCGGTTACCAGGGGACGCCGCGGCGCCTCCGGCTCGGCCTTGATTTCCCGGGTCGGCGTCGGCCGTCCCGACAGCCCCAGGCGGTGGGCCTTGCCAATGACGGCATTGCGGGTCACGCCGCCGCCCAGTTGCTCGGCGATCTGGCTGGCAGTCTGGCCTTGCAGCCAGAGCTTTTGCAGTACGCCGATCCTTTCCTCAGTCCATCCCGTCGACATCGCTTCACCCCGTCTTGGTTCGTATATTTTGTGTCTCAAAAATATGAACCCACGATATATAGCTTTTCAAGCGTCAACCGACGCTCGAAACCTCCCAGGGCAAGATTCTTGTGGATTAGTCAGTGATATAGGTGGGGATAAGCCGGAAATCAAGAACAATTACGGAACATTAGCTCCTGGGCCGGCGTCCGCAGGCTGTCCTATCCTGACCGATTCGGGCCTAAGGGAAGCGGTAAAGCCGGGCATCGAAATGGGCGAGGATGTCATCCAGCGTCGAGCCGCCGGCGATTCGCTCCCGGCCGCTGAACAAAAAAAAGCGGGCATCGCCCGCCGTCCCCTCGGCCCGCTTGGCGATGGAGAAAAGTGCTCTCTCCTGGCTATGCCGGAACACAGAAAACACCGCCATGCCCGGCGCCAGGTCCAGGGCATAGTCGCGCCATTCGCCCCGGGCGACGCGCCGGCTGTAGAGGCTGAGGATCCGATCCATTTCCGGGCGGGTAAAATAGGTCTGGCGCCCGGTGTGACGTCGATCGGAGATGCGGATCAGCTGTGTCATGACCACGATTGGCTGTGCCTACCCGATAAAGATGGCATCACCCCGCGCGCGCCGCAATAGGGTGATACGGCAAATGCCGCTTTGTTTGCCAAGGCATTAGGGCGCCTATATGTTACCGCCGCTTTTACGAAAATAGCGCAGAGCAGGCCGTGGCCGATATTTTCCAGGAAGTCGATGAGGAAGTCAGGCGCGAGAAAATGCATCGCCTGTGGCGTCGCTATGGCGGCTATGCCACGGCCGCCGGCTTGGTCATTCTCCTGGCTGCCGGCGGCTATATCGCCTGGCAGAAGTATAGCGAGCATCGTGAGGTCCAGCGGGCCGCGGCCTTCTCGGCCGCCATCGGCCTGATCGCCGATCCCGACCCGGCCAAGGCCAAGACGGCATTTCAGGCGCTGTCCCAGGGCAGCGACGGCATTGCCGTTTTGGCCCGCTTCCGCGCCGCTGCGCTGCAGGTCCAAGCCAAGGACGAAACAGGTGCGGTCGCCACCTATGATGCGATCGCCGCGGATGGGTCCGTGCCCGAGCCTTTCCGGGACGCGGCGGCGCTGCTCGCGGCCATGCACCTGGTCGATACAGCCGATCAGGCCGAGATCAAGCGCCGCCTGGAGAGCAAGACCGTTGCGCCCAATCCCTGGCGCTTCACGGCGCTCGAGCTGCTGGCGCTGTCGGCCCAACGTGCCGGCGATTTCGAGCAGGCACGCAAGATCTATACGCAACTGGCCGACGATCTGGAGACGCCTTCCGGCCTGCGCGGCCGTGCGGCGGAGATGCTGACCGCGCTGAAGGAGAAATAGAACGTTCATGCGGTCCTCGTTCCAATTCGCGGCGTTGATGCTGGCGCTGTTGCTGTTGACCGGCTGCGATACGTTCTTCGGCGAGAGGGAAGGCCCGCCGCTGCCTGGCGAACGAATCTCCGTGATGAAGCTCAATCGCAGCCTGGTGCCGGACTCCGGGATCTCCGACTTGCGGGTGCGCTTGCCGGAGCCCTACGCCAATACAGCATGGCCGCAGAGCGGCGGCTACTCGACCCACGCGATGTATCACCTGGCGGCGCCCGAAACCCTCAACCCGGCCTGGACCGCCGATATCGGCTCCGCGGCCGGCAGCGACTCCGTTGTCATGGCGCAGCCGATCGTTGCCGACGGAAAGCTCTTCGCCATGGATGCCGGTTCAACTGTTAGCGCCCGGGATGCAGGCGGCGGCGGCGAGACTTGGCGCGTCGACCTGACCCCGGACGAGGAACGCGATGGTCTGTTCGGCGGTGGTCTTGCCTATGACGAAGACCGGCTTTTCGTCACCACGCCATTCGGCCTTGTCTTTGCACTCGATCCCGCCACTGGCGCCGAACTCTGGCGCTCGCAATTGCCGGCGCCGATGCGCACGCCGCCGACGGCCAGCGGCGGCCGGGTCTTCGCTGTCACCGTCGACAATCAGCTCTTCGCCCTGGCGGCCGATGATGGCCGCCGGCTCTGGTCATATTCCGGCGTGATCGAGGATGCGGGCCTGCTCGGCGGCGCGGCCCCCGCCGTGATGGGCGATACCGTGATCGCGGGATTCTCCTCGGGCGAACTTGTTGCGCTGAAGGCCGAGACCGGCCGTGTGCTCTGGGGCGACAATCTGGCCGGTATCGCGCGTGGCGATGCGATTGCCACACTGGCCGATATCCGCGGCATGCCCGTGGCGGACCGCGGCCAGCTATTCGCGGTCAGCAATAGCGGCAACATGGCCGCCTTCGATATCAACCGCGGCGGCCGTCTCTGGACCGTCAGCATTGGCAGCAATCAGACCCCCTGGGTCGCCGGCGATTTTATCTATGTCATGACCACGGATTCCGAGCTCGTCTGTCTGACGCGCGACGACGGCCGCGTGCGCTGGATCCAGCCGCTGCCACGCTTCGTCGATGAAGAGGACAAGGATGGCGTAATTCAATGGAACGGCCCGTCGCTGGTCGGCGACCGGCTGATTGTCACGGGTTCGAACGGCGAGGCGTTCTCCGTATCACCTTACACTGGCGAAATACTCGGCCGCATCACCCTGCGCTCGAAGACCTTCGTGCCGCCAGTGGTCGCTAACAACACGGTCTATATCCTGTCCGACGACGCCGTGCTGACGGCGCTGCGTTAGAAGCTGCCGTCCGTGGCGCCGCTTTCGGTGCCGCGTTGTCAGCCACTGGCGAGAAATCATGACCTTCACTGTCGCCATCGTCGGCCGTCCCAATGTCGGCAAATCCACCCTGTTCAACCGCTTGGTGGGACAGAAGCTGGCGCTGGTCGACGACCGGCCGGGCGTCACCCGCGACCGGCGGATCGGGTCGGGCCGGTTGGGCGATCTCCGTTTCGAGGTGATCGACACCGCCGGTTTCGAGGACGTGCGTGATGCCAGCCTGGCCGCGCGCATGCGCGCCCAGACGGAAAAGGCCGCGCAGGAAGCCGATCTCGTGCTGTTCGTCGTCGATGCCCGCGAGGGCGTGACCCCGGCCGATCAAAGTTTCGCCCGCTGGCTGCGCAAGCAAGGCCGGCCGCTGCTGCTGCTGGCCAACAAGAGCGAGGGCAAGCCGGGTGCGGCGGGAATCGCCGAGGCCTACGGCCTCGGCCTGGGTGAACCCATTGCCATCTCTGCCGAGCATGGCGAAGGATTCGGCGATCTCTATGATGGGGTCGCGGCCCATCTGCGCGAACCTGCTTCCGCCGAGGCGGAAGAAACCGAAGCCGGTGAACAGGACGAAGAAGCGGAGACTGGACCGATCCAGCTTGCGATTGTCGGCCGGCCCAATGTCGGCAAATCAACGCTCATCAATCGGCTGATCGGCGAGGACCGGCTGCTCACCGGCCCGGAGCCCGGCATCACCCGCGATGCCATCGCCATCGAATGGGAGTATCGGGGCCGTCGGCTTCGGTTGATCGACACCGCCGGCATGCGCCGCCGCGCCAATGTCACGGAGAAGCTGGAGAAGCTCTCGGTCGCCGACACCCTGCGCGCCGTGCGTTTCGCCCATGTGGCAATCCTCGTGCTCGACGCCAACGACAAGCTGGAGAAGCAGGACCTGCAGATAGCCCGGCTGGTTCATGACGAAGGCCGGATCCTTCTCATCGCCGCCAACAAGTGGGACAGCGTCGAGGACAAAGTGGACGCGCTGAAGATGTTGAAGCGGCGCGTCGAGTTTTCCCTGCCCCAGGTGAAGGACCTGCCGGTCATCACCGTCTCCGCGCGCACCGGCCAGAATCTTTCGAAGCTGCTGGATGCGGCGCTTGAATCCTACAAAGCCTGGAACCGGCGCATTCCCACCGCCGAGCTGAACCGCTGGCTCGGCGCCATGCTGGAGGCCAATCCGCCGCCGCTGGTCGATGGCCGCCGCCTCAAGATCCGCTACATGACCCAGGTAAAGACCCGACCGCCTACCTTCTCGCTGTTCGCCAGCAAGCCGACGGATCTGCCGGAAGCCTACGAGCGCTATCTGATCGGCGGGATGCGCAAGCGCTTCCGCCTGCCCGGCATTCCTATCCGGTTCAACTTGCGCAAGGGCAAGAATCCGTTCGACAAGGGCGACGACTGATTTCAGTCGCAACCTGACAATCGTTGGGGTGCCCTAGTCGCCCGTCTACTTCGGCAAGTTCGTCCGCCAGCGCTTCTGCGTCAGGCGGTAGAGCACGTGTCGGCGCACCGGCGAGCCTGCGGCGATCATCGGATGTTCGAAATCCTCGGCCGGCTTGTGCGTCATGCCCAACCGTTCCATCACTGCGCGCGACCGCTCATTTCGTTCGGCAGTGAAAGACACGACCTCCGCCAGATTCAGCCGCCCGAAGGCGAATGTCAGGACGGCACGGGCGCCCTCCGTCGCATATCCGCGACCCCAGCAATCCCGCGCCAGGCGCCAGCCAATTTCCACGGCGGGCGTAAAGTGCTCCTTGAAAGTGGGAATCGCGAGGCCGACGAATCCGCCGAAGTGAGGGCCTGTTTTGATGTCAATTGCCCACAGGCCCCAGCCATGTTTCGTCATGTTGTCGCGGATTCGCGTTGCCAGCCGGTCGCTCTTGTCGCGGCTCAGCGCCTCGGGAAAATGGCGCATCACCTCGGAATCGGCATTCATCGCGGCAAAAGCCGGCAGGTCGTCGTCGCTCCAGGCGCGCAGGTGAAGGCGCGGCGTCTCCAGCTCGGCAGGGGCGGTCTTGCCGATGGCGCTCATGATCCGATCGCCACCAGCGCGCCCTGTTCGTCGCAAGCGGCCTCGGCCAGCCGGACGAAATGCTCGGTCACGTCATCGGGCCGCGGCAGGTTCTCGCGCTTCTCGCCGGGATAGGCGCGGCTGCGCAGCGCCGTCCCCACGCGGCCGGGATCGATCAGATTGACGCGCAGACTTGACGTCGGCGCGATCTCCGCCGCGTACATCCGCACCAGCGTTTCCAGGCCCGCCTTGCTGGCGGCATAGGCGCCCCAGAACGGCTTGGGCAAATGCCCGACCTCCGCGGTCACGAAAATCGCCCGCCCGCTGTCGGACTGCCGCAGCAGCGGATCCAGGCTGCGCATCAGCCGCCAGTTTGCCGTCAGGTTGAGGTCGATCGTCTGCTGCCAATCCTTGGGCGCAATGTGATGCACGGGCGACAGGCTGCCGAGCATCGCCGCATTGCCGACCAGCACGTCCAGCCGCTTGAACCGCTCATGGAGTGACGCGCCCAGCCGGTCGATGGCGTCGAAGTCCCGGAGATCCAGCGGCACCAGCGTCGCCTTGCTGCCGGCCGCGCGCACGGCGTCATCGGTCTCCTCGAGGCCGCCGACGGTTCGCGCCACCAGCACCAGTTCCGCCCCCTCCTTTGCGAAACGCCGCGCCACCGCCGCGCCGATGCCGCGCGACGCCCCGGTGATCATGGCAATGCGCCCCGCGAGGCGCTTTGGCTCAGTCGACATCTGGTGGTGGGCGAGAGCTACGCCGGCTCTGCCAGCAGCGAGAGCTGCGTCGTCGCCGTGGCCGGCGTCTTCTGGTCGGTCAGTGCCGTCGGATATTCGCCGGTGAAGCAGGCATCGCAGAACTGCGGCTGGCGGGAATCGCGCTTGGCCTCGCCCATGGCGCGATAGAGGCCATCGATGGAGATGAAGGCGAGGCTGTCGACGCCGATCAGCTTGGCCATCTCCTCGACGCTGTGGCTGGAGGCCAGCAGTTCCTTCCGCTCGGGCGTGTCGATGCCATAGAAGCAGGAATGGGTGGTCGGCGGGCTGGAAATGCGCATATGAACTTCGGTGGCGCCGGCGCCGCGCATCATCTCGACGATCTTTTTCGAGGTGGTGCCGCGCACGATGCTGTCATCCACCAGCACCACGCGTTTGCCGCTGACATGGGCGCGGTTGGCGTTGTGCTTCAGCCGCACGCCGAAATGGCGGATATGGTCGGACGGTTCGATGAAGGTGCGGCCGACATAGTGATTGCGGATGATGCCGAGTTCGAACGGGATCTTTGATTCATTGGCGAAGCCCAGAGCCGCCGGCACGCCGGAATCCGGCACGGGAATCACCACATCGGCGACGACCGGTGACTCGCGCGCCAGCTCCGCGCCGATCCGCTTGCGCGTGTCATAGACGCTGGCGCCTTCCATGACGCTATCAGGGCGGGCGAAGTAGATATGCTCGAAAATGCAGAACCGCGACGGCAGCGACGCGAAAGGCCGCAGCGAGTGCACGCCGCCGGAATCCAGCACGATCAGTTCACCCGGCTCCACGTCGCGCACGAATTCCGCGCCGATGATGTCGAAGGCGCAGGTCTCCGACGCCAGGATATTCGCCGTGCCCAGGCGGCCCAGGGACAGCGGCCGCACGCCCAGGGGATCCCGCACGCCCAGCACCATGTCCTTTGCCAGCGCCACCAGGGAGTAGGCGCCCTCGATGCGATTTAGCGCGTCGACCAGCCGGTCGATCAGGCTGTCGCGCAGGCTGGTGGCCATCAGGTGGGTGATGACTTCGGTATCGGTGGTGGATTGGAAAAGCGAGCCACGCTTCACCAGTTCGCGGCGGATGGTTTCGGTGTTGGTCAGATTTCCGTTATGGGCGATGGCAAAGCCACCGAACTCTAGCTCGGCGAACAGCGGCTGCACGTTGCGCAGGATGGTGGCGCCGGTGGTGGCATAGCGCGTATGGCCGATGGCTGCGTGGCCCGTGAGGCGCTCGATAATATTCTCGCTGTTGAAATTGTCGGCGACATGGCCCAGGGCGCGGTGGGCGTTGAACTGCCGGCCGTCGAACGCGACAATTCCCGCCGCCTCCTGGCCGCGATGCTGCAGGGCATGCAGCCCCAACACCGTATGCGCCGCCGAATCCGGATGACCATAAATGCCGAACACGCCGCATTCTTCGCGGAGGTGATCGTCATCGTATGGATTTGTGCGCAGTATCGAGACAGAATCGGAGTCGGGAACAGGCCGGGAAGGGGCGTTCCGGTAATCCGTCATTGGCTTCCTTGGATCAAGCGGTTCAAGTCCGTGCGCTCGGCGTCCTTATACCCGGAATCGTCGAGCGATCCAGCGGATTCGCTGGTTCCCGCCGGCCCGGTGGAGGGCATGAGTTGCTCCGGCAACAGGCCGGCCGCCTGGCCGACGGAGATGACCATCTGGCTCTGTTCACCGACTTCCGCGGCGTTCTCCTGCGCCTTGCCCAAAAGCGATGCCGGAATCAGCGAACGCAGCAAATTGGCGCCCTTAGTCGCCATCGGCAGCGTCATCGCGTTGGCGACGTCGGGCGGCGGCAGGGTGGGCGGCGGCCAGAAATAGTCGATGCCCAGCGCCAGGGCGGAAACCACCAGCGCGCCGCGGACCAATCCGAACAGCAAGCCCAGCGTGCGGTCCACAGGCCCCAGCATGCTCCCCTGGACCCGTTTCGATATGAAGTGTCCGATGATCGAGCAGACGATCAATGTGGCGACGAAAATGACAACACCAGCAGCGATGTCGGCAAATAGCGGATCGCTGATCTTCTCGTTCGCGAACGGCCGCGCCAGTGGCAGGCCGAAAAGCGTAGCGACCCCCGCGGCGATCCAACCGCCGATCGACAGCAGCTCGCGGACAAATCCGCGCATCCAAGCCAGGCCGGCCGACAGCACGATGATGACGACGACAACCCAATCCACGTAGGTCACTTGGTGAGCCCCATTCTTCCGATGAGCGGAATCAACATATCACGCGCCGCGCCGCCGCGACACGGTTTCGACCCCTAAAAAGGTAACGAGATCGTGCAGATGGCCGATTTCCTTAAGCTCCAGGGTATCATTGGCGGCGTCGGTCTTCTTGCGCCGCGGCGGCACCAGGGCGCGAGCAAAGCCCAGCTTGGCGGCTTCCTTGATCCGCTGGTCCCGCTGGCCCACGGCCCGCACCTCGCCGCCCAGGCCCACCTCGCCGAAGGTGACGAGATCGGCCGGCAGCGACAGATTCGATAGCGCCGAAACCAGGGCGCCGGCCACCGCCAGGTCGGCCGCGGGTTCGGCGATTCGCAGCCCGCCAGCGATGTTCAGGTAGACGTCATGGCCGGCGAAGCTCAGGCCGCAGCGCGCCTCCAGCACGGCGATCACCATGCTGAGCCGGCTGCTGTCCCAGCCCACCACCGCGCGCCGCGGCGTGGCCAGGGCGGAGGGCGACACCAGCGCCTGGATTTCCACCAGCACAGGCCGCGTGCCCTCGATGCCCGCGAACACGGCCGAGCCGCTGACGTTGCCGCGCCGCTCGGCCAGGAACAGCGCCGAGGGATTGGCCACTTCCTGCAAGCCGCCGTCGGTCATCTCGAAGACGCCGATCTCGTCGGTCGGGCCGAAGCGATTCTTCACGGCGCGGAGGATGCGGAACTGATGGCCGCGGTCGCCTTCGAAATAGAGGACGGTATCCACCATATGCTCGAGCACCCGTGGACCGGCGATCTGTCCTTCCTTGGTGACATGGCCGACCAGCAGCACCGTGAAGCCGCGCCGCTTGGCGACTCGGATCAGCTCGCTGGCGGAGCTGCGCACCTGCGCCACCGTGCCCGGCGCCGAATCCAGATTATCGATATACATGGTCTGGATTGAATCGATCACTACCAGGTCCGGCGCGTCGGTGCGGTCCAGTGTCGCCAGGATGTCGCGCACATTGGTCGCCGCCGCGAGCTGCACATTCGGCGCTGCGAGCCCCAGCCGCTTCGCTCGCAGTGACACCTGCGCGACCGCCTCTTCGCCGGAAATATAGGCCGTGCGCAACGCCGCGCCCTGCTTGCCATCCTTGCCCATGGCGGCGCAGACCTGCAGCAACAGCGTCGATTTGCCGATGCCGGGATCGCCGCCGATCAGGATCGCCGAGCCGCGCACCAGCCCGCCGCCGGTCACCTGATCGAATTCGGCGATGCCGCTCTTGCGTCTGATGGCGTCGTCGGCGCTGGCGCGGTCCATGTCCACGAGTTCGATCTTGCGGCCGCCCTTGGCGGTCAGGCCTTTCGGCGTCGTGTCCGCCCGCGCCTCCTCGACGATGGTATTCCAGGCGCCGCAGGAATCGCACTTCCCGCTCCACCGTGGCGTCACCGCGCCGCAGGACTGGCAGACATATTGTGTGGCGGCTTTGGCCATGGCGACCGGCAGTCTACAACGGCCGCACGGGCATGCGGATGGGACCTTCGGCGCGGCCGTTGATGAACTGGTCGACATAGGGATTGGCCGAGCTGTCGACATCCTGAACAGGGCCGCTCCAGATGATCTTGCCCTCATGCAGCATGGCGATGCGGTGGCCGATGCGCCTGGCGCTGGCGAGATCGTGGGTGATGGACAGCGCCGTGGCCCCTAGCTCGCGCACGCATTTCTTGATCAGCTCGTTGATCACGTCGCCCATGATGGGATCGAGGCCGGTGGTCGGCTCGTC
>DATKFM010000331.1:0-9326 GCA_035544395.1 Verrucomicrobiia bacterium | reverse complement strand
CCCCTGCTTGCCGGGCGACGGCGACGGCGACGGTGATGGCGACGGCGACGGCGCCGGTGATGGAGACGGCGACGGCGACGGTGATGGAGACGGCGATGGCGACGGTGAAACGGCCGCCCTTCCGCTCATCACCACCGACGGCAACACCGCGAACGCGTCTGCTCAGGTGAACGTTGACGAAGGAAATCTCTGGTAAGTCAACGCAGTAACATGGTGTGAGGCCGCGGCCGGTTCGTTCGAAAGAACGAGCCGGCCGTCAGGCTGTCTGGAGCAAACAAGAGTTACGTGGGAGTAGGCACAATGGATAGAAGTTGGAGGAAGAATTCTCGCTTTGGCGGAACCATTGCCGCAACTTCTTGTTGGTTGTGGCATTCGGCGCCTGTTGCAGTCTTGTGTCTTGGACTTGCCCTATGTCCAACCCTTCCAAGTTCAGCGGAGGATGCAGCGATGTCAGCTGATGGCAACAAGGCCTCGGCAACGACCGATGCCGATGTGACGAAAAGCCAGACAGGAGGTTGCAAGGTTTCAGCTTCGGCCTCCTCGAGCAGCAGCAGCACCGGTAGCGGTGAAACCGTGACACGGGAGTCCCACAAATCAATCGAGGGACCCTGTGGCAGCGCAAAAGCGGATGCAAAATCAACAAGCCATTGAGCAGGTGAAATAAAATGACCACGCTAAAGGACAGGGATACGCTACGAGTGGCGGGAATTGCCGCATGTATGGCCCTTGTCAGTGTACTAAGCGCTTGCGGCAGCGGTTCGAGTGAGCCGACCCAGCAATCGCAAGCACGGCCGGATGGCGTTTACATTATCCAGGATGGAAAGGTTGGCCGCCTGAATGAAGACCCGCAAAAAATCCTGAAGACCTGGGATCAAAGGACGAACCTGGCCTCCAATGTCCAGTTCCTCGTCGTCGATCCGTCGGTCGCAACGCACCCGCCCGATGCCGATGCCGTGTCGCTGCAACGGGTTTCGAAGGTCCGGAACAATGTTAAAGCCAATGGCAGGGCCAAGCCGACGGCCAAGAGCGAATGGGTCGTCGCGAACCTGCCGGAGGACAAGATCCCGGTAACCGTCGTGCGCGATTCCGACACATCGCATCAGCTACGCGTCACGGCCAATCAACCGCTGGCGCCGGGGCTCTACGCCATCACCTACAACACAGGCCAGGAACGGATCGGTGGGCGCTTTGGCGTAGGCTGGGCCGCCGCCGACAAGACTCAGTATGCCAGCCTCCATTGCGTAGACCGCTATGCCGGGAATCCGGCCAGCTATCGTCCATGCAATGAGTTCACCGCCGCAAAGCCCGTGGTGAAACAGCCTGCTGCGAAGGTTGCCGTGCAGAGCAGCGTTGGACAGAGCAGCGTTGGCTCGAGTCCGATCCAAATCTCAGGGCTCAACGTCCACAAGGAGATTGTCGGCGGCAGTCCGCTACTGGTTCTGCGGGGCAAAATCACGAATGCCAGTTCCTCGACGCAGAAAGTGCCCCTGCTCCTCGCCGTCGTGACCGACAAGCAAGGCCGCGAACTCACGCGCTGGCCCTTCCGGACGCTTGCCGATCAACTGCCGCCCGGCGGATCCGCAAATTTCCAAACCTCCACGGATGCGCCACCCAAGGGAACGGCCAGCATAGCGATCTTGACTGCCGACAGCGTGAAGCCGCGGCAGGAGGCCGAAACCCAGCCGACCGACCAATCATTCATGCAGGTTCAAGAGCTGCCGCAACCGTAAGGTCATCTTGAGAGACCCCAAACCCGCCGCCGCGGCGAAATCGCGGCGGCGGGTTTTTGCTGCCCGTCTAACATGCCCCGCAGGAACTCGACCATCTGCTACCTTGCTTAACTGAGCGGGAGCGTAGATTCTGCAGGCCTCAGAGGCAGATCGTCCCTTTCAATTTCCCTTGATCGACGTTCCCCAGAACTCCCGACACTGGCGCAACGCCAAGCAGCCTGCTGCTTGGCCCACTTCGCCGTGTTGAGACGCGCCGCTTAGCATGGAATTCGTTCTCGGCATCGACCAGGGGACGACGAACACCAAAGCCGTGCTGGTGGATGATCAGGCGCGGATCCGGGCCGTCGCCGAGCGGCGGATCGCAACGGCCTCGCCCCAGCCGGGATGGGTTGAGCAGGACCCCGAGGCGATGCTGCGCAATGTGCTGGACTGCATCCGCGATGTGCTGGCGCAAGGCAGCGTCGCACCTGGAAGGATTGCCGGTGCCGGCATCTGCAATCAGACCGAGACTTTGGTGGTGTGGGACACCGAAACCGGCCGGCCGCTCCATCCGGCCATTGTCTGGCAGTGCCGCCGCAGCCAGGCCGATGCCCAGGCCGTGCAACCAGCCGCCGTGCAGATCGGCGCCCGCACCGGCCTCGATCTGGATCCGACCTTCACGGCCACCAAGCTGCGCTGGCTGGCGCGCGAGTGGCCGGACATCGGGGCACAACTTGCGAGCGGCCGGGCACTCTGGGGCACGGTGGATAGCTGGCTGGTCCATGCCCTGTCCGGCGGCAGTTCCTATGTCACCGAGCCAGGCAACGCCTCGCGCACCATGCTGTTCGACATCTCGAAGCTGCGCTTCGACGACGATCTTTTCCGCATTTTCGGCCTGGCGCTCGCCCGGAAGCCGGAAGTCAAGAAGTCGGCCGCTTCGTTCGGTCATTTCGCCAGGGAGCATCTGGGCGCGAAAATACCGATCACTGGCATCCTCGGCGATCAGCAGGCTTCTCTGTTTGGCCATGGCTGCTTCCAGCCGGGCATGCTGAAGGCCAGCTTCGGCACCGGCGGATTCGTCTGGCTCAATGCGGGGGCGACGGCGCCGTCGGGCGACCGGCAGGGATTGCTGGCCACCATTGCCTGGCAGTTGGACAAGCCGGCCTACGCGCTGGAAGGCTTCGTCATGTATGCGGGCGCGATCATCGACTGGCTGCTGCGTATCCTGGATCTCGGCACCGATCCGGATGCCGTCGCGCGATTGGCCCGAGAGGCCGCAAGCTCCGGCGATGTGACTCTCGTGCCCGCGTTCCAGGGTTTGGGTTCACCCTGGTGGGACGCTGAGGCCCGCGCCTCCATCCTGGGTCTTTCTGCGGGGACCGAGCGCGCGCAGATCTGCCGCGCGGGGCTGGAGGCCATCTGCTTCCAGACCCGCGCCGTGCTGGAGGCGATGGGCCGTGTCAACGGTAAGGCGGCGACGCTGGTCAGTGTCGATGGGGGCATGACACGCAGCGAAGACATCATGGCCATGCAGGCGGCGGTACTGAAAACGCCGCTGCGCCGAGCCGAGACGGTCCATGTGGCGGCGCTAGGCGCCGCGCTGATGGCGGGTGTCGGCGCGGGCCTCTGGAAAGGCACGGACGAGATACGGCCGCTGATGGGCGGCGGGAGCCCGGTGGACGATACGAGATTTGCTGCCGAGCCCTGGGACGAGCGCTACGGGCAATGGCGCAGCGCCGTCGATCTGACCCGGCAATGGAAGTCCGATGGCCGCGCCTAGCCAGCGATCCGATTGCGATCTCCTGGTCATCGGCGGCGGCATCAATGGCGCCGCCATCGCCTGCGACGCCGCCGGCCGCGGCGCCTCCGTGATACTGGCGGAACAGCGGGATTTCGCCGAGGGCACGTCGTCGCGGTCATCCAAGCTGATCCATGGCGGCCTGCGCTACCTCGAGACCTATGACTTCCGCATGGTGCGGGAGGCGCTGATCGAGCGCGAGATCCTGATGGCCAAGGCGGCGCATCTGGTGCGGCCGCTGCGGCTGGTGCTGCCGCAGGTCACTGGCCAGCGGCCGCTCTGGATGATCCGCCTCGGTCTATTTCTGTACGACCATATCGCGCCGCGGCGGCATCTTGCCGCGTCGGAAACGCTGGATCTGGCCAGTCATCCGGCCGGCAGGGCTCTCAAGCCGGAATACCGGCGCGGGTTTGCCTATTCCGACTGCCGCGGCGACGACGCGCGGCTGGTGATCGCCAATCTGCTGGGCGCGCAACGCCATGGGGCGACGATTCTGGCGCGGCACGCTTTCGTTTCCGCCGCGCGCGACGGCGTGCTCTGGCGCTGCCGCCTGAAGAACATGGAAACCGGCGAGCAGCAGGATATTTCGGCGCGGGCGATCGCCAACGCAGCCGGTCCCTGGGTGATGCAGGCCGCGGGCTGCATCGGCGGTTTCCAGACCGCCCGCAAGCTGCGGCTGGTGAAGGGCAGCCACATTGTGGTGCGCCGGCAATGGCCGGAGGAGCATGGCTACTTCCTGCAGACCGCCGACGGCCGCCTGATGGAAGCATTCCCCTACGAAGAGAATTTCACCTCCATCGGCACCACCGACGAACCCTGGGAACAGCCGCCCGAGGATGTGGTCATCGCCGAAAAGGAGATCGACTACATGCTGGCGGCGGTGAACCGCTTCTTCCACCGGCCGGTGACCCGCGACGACATCGTCTGGCAATATGCGGGCGTGCGCCCGCTCTTCGAGGTGGGCGGTGGGCGCGACGCCAATCTGTCCACGCTTACCCGCGACTATTCGTTCGAGATTGACTATGCAGCTGGGCAGGGAGCGCTGCTGACGGTTTTCGGCGGCAAGCTCACCACCCACCGCAAGATGGCCGAACAGGCGGTGGACAAACTGGCGGCTTCTCTCAACCTGAAAAATCCGAGCCGCACGGAATCGGAGCCGCTGCCGGGCGGCGATTTCGGTAGCGGCGGTTTTGGCGAATTCGAGATGTCGATGCTGCGCGCCTATCCCGGATTTCCCGCCGCGCAAATCCGGCGCTATGCCCGGCTCTATGGCACCCGGGCGCGGGACCTCCTGGCAAGCGCCGCCTCGCCGCCCGATCTCGGCCGAAACTTCGGCGCCGATCTGCATGAGCTGGAGATCGACTTCCTGATGGCGACGGAGTGGGCTCGGACCGCCGATGATATCGCCTGGCGGCGCACCAAGCTGGGTCTGCGGCTGACGGCGGGAGAGATGAAAGCTATCGACAGCTATGTCCGGGGCCGAGGGACCAATCAACCCGCGTAGGGCAGCCATGCGGAAAGGGCAGCCTCGACCCGGCGGTTTCCCGGCGGTTCCTATATTGCCGCCCTTGGCCAGCGGTGCCACATAAGCGGCTTCCGGAGGCGGGCGGCCGGCAGTCCGGCCGCCGCCGTCCTCTGTGGAACCAGGGTAACGTCATGACCACCGCCACCAAAGCCAAAACCGCCGCCAGCACCGAGCGCAAGGTTCTGCGCCTGGTCCGCGGCCAGGAAACCAGCGACGGCGCCGGCGTCAGCCTGAAGCGCGTGATCGGCAGCCAGGCCCTGCCGCAGGTGGACCCGTTCCTGCTGTTCGACGAGTTCGGCTCGGACGATCCCAGCGGCTATATCGCCGGCTTTCCGGACCATCCGCACCGGGGTTTCGAGACCGTCACCTACATGCTCGACGGGCTGATGAAGCATCGCGACAACAAAGGCCATGAGGGCGTGATCGGTCCCGGCGCCGTGCAGTGGATGACCGCGGGCAGCGGGCTGATCCATTCGGAAATGCCGCAGCAGTCCGAAGGGCTGATGCGGGGCTTCCAACTCTGGGTCAATCTGCCAGCCAAGGACAAGATGCGCGCGCCGCGCTATCAGGAGATTCCGGCCGACCGCTTTGTCGAGCACAAGGCGGCCCCCGGCGTGACGCTCAAGGTCATCGCCGGCACGGTCGGTGGCGTGACGGGGCCGGTCACCGACATCGCTGTCGATCCGGTCTATCTGGACCTGCGGCTCGAGGGCGGTGCGGCCCATCGCATCGATCTGCCCACCGAACATCAGGCATTCGCCTATGTGTTCGGTGGTGCCGCGCGGATCGGCGGCACGGATGTCAAGACCGGCCATCTGGCCTTGCTGGACAGCGGCGATCATGTCGCCGTCACAGCCGGGCCTGAGGGTGCCGCGCTGGTCATCATTGCCGGACAGCCGATCCACGAACCGATCGCGCGCTATGGTCCTTTCGTGATGAATACGCGCGAGGAGATTGAACAGGCGTTCCGCGATTACCAGACTGGTAATTTCTAGATCGTCACAGGGCTGCGTTCCGCAGCCGTTAGCCGGAAGCGGAGCGATGTGTTAAACCGCATCGCTCCGTTGCTTTCCGGAACCGCTCCATGAATTCCACCCCTTCGCCGAGTTTCCTCTTCGACCTCGACGGCACGCTGGTCGACAGCGTCTATCAGCATGTGCTGGCCTGGCATGAAGCGCTGGAGTCCTGCGGCATCGGCCTGCCGGTCTGGCGCATCCATCGGCGCATCGGCATGAGCGGCGGGCTGTTCACCAAGGCGCTGCTCCAGGAAACCGGCCATGAGATTTCGCCGGAGGAGCGGGAGAAGCTCTACCGCCTCCACGCCGAGGGCTATGCGAGGCGGGCCGCTCAGATCCGGCCGCTGCCGGGCGCCAGGGCGCTGCTGGATCATCTAACGGAGACCGGCGTTCCCTGGGCCGTTGCGACCAGCGGCAGGGTGGTGAGCGCCCGGCCGACGCTGGCGGTCCTGGGCATCGATATCGACAAGGCGCCCGTAGTGACCCGCGACCAGGTCCGCTACGCCAAGCCCGATCCCGACCTGTTCCTCGCCGCCGCGGCCAAGATCAATATGCCGATCGAGCAGGCCATTGTCGTGGGGGACAGCGTCTGGGACCTGCTGGCGGCGCGCCGGGCCGGCGCCCTGGGCATCGGCCTGCTCTCCGGCGGCTACGGCGCCGACGAACTGGAACGCGCCGGCGCCTTCCGGGTCTATGAGGATCCGGGCGATCTCCTGCGGCATCTCTACGAAGTGGGCGTGCGCAGGGACTGACGGCGGACCAGCAGATGACCAGCATTTCTCCAGGCCGCGGTCCCGGCGCCGGCACGTACCGCGCGGTCGGCGTTTTGCTGGCGGTGGTGTCGATCCTCGCCTTCTCCATCCGACCGATCTTCATCAAGCTCGCCTACAGCTATGTCACCGATCCGATCACGCTGCTGGCATTGCGGATGATCTTCTCCCTGCCCTTCCTGCTGGCCGCCGCCTGGTGGACCCAGCGGGGCAGCCGTGTGCGGCTGCGGCCGAAGGATCTGGGCACGGTGTTCGTCCTGGGGTGCCTGGGCTATTACTTGGCGAGTTTCCTGGATTTCCTGGGCTTGCAGTATGTCGGCGC
The DNA here is from genome assembly GCA_035544395.1 of Verrucomicrobiia bacterium. Lineage (GTDB taxonomy): Bacteria > Pseudomonadota > Alphaproteobacteria > Dongiales > Dongiaceae > DATKFM01. Next base: position 2,186 of record DATKFM010000331.1, on the reverse strand, counting down.
CGGCATCGGCCGGCTGATCCTGTTCGTCTACCCAACGCTCGTGGTCATCCTGTCCGCGGTCTTCCTGAAAAAGCCGGTAAAGCGGCGGGACGTGATCGCGCTAGCCGTCACCTATGCCGGCGTGGCGCTGGTCGCCTCGCGCTATCTGGGCGGCGAGAACGCAAATTTCTTCCTGGGCGCCATGCTGGTCTTCGGCAGCGCCACGGCCTATGCGGTCTACCTGGTCATCGGCAGCCATGTGGTCCACTCCATCGGCTCCATGCGGTTCGCCGCCTACGCCACCAGCGTGGCCGGCATGATGGCGATCCTGCAGTTCTTCGCCCTGCGGCCTGTGTCGGCGCTGGACCTGCCCTGGCAGGTTTATGGCCTGGCGGTGCTGATCGCCGTGGTCAGTACGGTCATCCCGATCTTCATGACCGCCGAGGCGCTGAAGCGAATCGGCGCCAATGACGTGGCCATGATCGGCGCACTCGGCCCGGTTTCTGCCATCTTTCTAGGCTACTTGGGCTTGGATGAGACCCTGACGCTGGTCCAGGTGGCCGGCGCGGTGCTGGTGCTGGCCGGCGTGCTGCTGGTCACGCTGAAACCGTCGGCTGGGAAATAACGGCAAGGGAATCAATGGACTGTGGGATTTATACCACAGTCTGGAGTTTTCCGGCCTCGGCGTGACCGCCGCCACTGAATTCGGCTAACGGTGTGTTAACCATAGTGGCATAAAAGGTACGCAGGATTCGAAAACATCGGGTGGGTACTGTGGCAATGCGTTCGCGGTTGCTCAAGTTCGGTTTCTTCCTCTTTGGCACATTGACGGCCATGGCGGCCGGCGCGGCGATCGCGACCTGGCCCGCTGCCGAGCAAACCGAAGAAGACGTCATCGCCCGGTCTCTGGCTTCCTCGGTGCAATTGTTCACCGAGCGCGAAGGCGGTGTCCGCCGCACGGCCTCCGGTGTCACGCTGACCGCGGGCCGCGACGGCCGCTCCATCATCGTCACCGCCGCACATCTCCTGACGCCGCAAGCCGTGCAAACCGTCTATGTGGCGCCGCTGGGCAGCGGTGAGCGCGTCGAGGCGCGCATCCTTGCCATCGACGAGGCCAATGACATCGCCGTGCTCGAAGCCGGCGCCATGACCGGCGCGTCGATCCTGCTGAAGACCGAAGCGCGCCTGGGCGACAATGTCTGGGTCGTTTCTTTTCCCTGGGGTGGCCGCGGCACGATTGTCGGCGGCGCCGTCAGTCAAATTCGCGCCGGCAGCGAAGCCGGCTTCCCGGTGGCCGGCCCGGTCGGCCTGATCGATGCCGCGGTCAGCTATGGCACCAGCGGCGGCGGCGTGTTCGACGCCCGCAGCGGCAAGCTGGTGGGCATCGTGCGCAGCTATCGCACTGCCAAGCTGTCCCTGCCCGGCACGCCGGCGCAGAGCCTGGAATTGCCGATCGCCGGCGAAACCACTGTGGTGCCGGTTTCCGAGATCCTGTGCGTGCTGCGGCAGATCCAATCGCCCGAAGATGCGGCGAGCCTCAAGATCTTCCTGGCGGATGCGCCAGTGGGCCGCTGCACGAACGCTTGAGGCCAACCAGCCATCGTCAAAAGCGACGGGGCGGATCGTTGAATCGATCCGCCCCGATTTGCTCGACGTAAGCGAGCAGGCTCTTTACTGAGCCGGCTTCACCTCGGTCGCGGTCTTCTGGCCGTCCTTCTCCTCATAGGAGACGGTCACGTCCGAACCCGGCTGCAGCGAATCGATCGCCACGGCATCGCCCAGGACGAAGCTGCTGCCGTCCTCGAGGGTCAACGTACGGGTGGCCGGATCGACCGCCTGAATTTTGCCCATCGCTTCTTCGGCCAGCGCCGCGCCGGCAGTGCCGAGAATCGACAGAACAGAGAGAACTGCGAGTGTCTTCCGCATAGAGCATACTCCTCTTCTTCCAATCACGAGAATGTTCACCGGCAAAGCAGGGGCGCCTCACGCGGCAACCGTTCTTTACGGGGCATATCCCGAAAATGCATGTGACAACGATTAAGCGTTTAGCGGGCAAAATTTGTGGTGCGGGAACAAATCGCGGTGTGATGAAATATCAAAGCCCACCCAGCACTTAGCGATTCAAATCAACCGATGATATTTCCTGCGCGAGACATCACCTTGATTTTTCCACAGGAAGAAACGACAACCGGCCAGCGGTGGATGGA
>DATKFM010000330.1:0-3140 GCA_035544395.1 Verrucomicrobiia bacterium | reverse complement strand
TTCTTTGGCCTCTGCACCCTGCTTAACCAGAACGAACTCCTACAGGCGGCGCTTCAGGTCGTCGTTGCCGGTCCCGGCACTCCCGAGACTAAGAAATTGACCGCTGCGGTCTACCGCCGCTCGCTGCCGAACCGGATCCTGGTCCAGACGGCCGACGGGCGATCCCTGCCATCGGACCATCCCGCCAGCGGCAAGGGGATGATTCACGGCAAAGCCGCTGTTTATCTCTGTCGGGGGAATAGCTGTTCGCTGCCGTTCACGGATCCGGCTGCTCTCGATCGGGCCCTGGCCGCAGGCTAAGACCCGCAGATGACAATGGCGGCGGAAAGCCGCTATTCTGTTAACCCATTCCGCTGCCGGCGGCGTTCTGCCGCCAAAGGGGGCACATATGGCCGATACCACCGTTAAGGTTAGCGACGGTTCTTTCGCCGCCTACGTCTCAGCACCCAAAGGAAAGCCGTCGGCGCCCGGTATTCTTGTCATCCAGGAGATATTCGGCGTTAACAAGGTGATGCGCGACCTCTGCGACGACTTCGCTGGCCAAGGCTACCTGGCCATGTGCCCGGACCTGTTCTGGCGCCAGAAGCCCGGGATCCAGATCACCGACAAAACCGAGGCGGAATGGAAGCGGGCTGTCGAACTGATGCAGGGGTTTGACCAGACCAAAGGCACCCAGGACCTGGTCGCCAGCTTGGCTCATCTACGGAAGCTGCCGGGCTGTAGTGGTAAAGCCGGCTCCGTCGGCTACTGCCTGGGCGGCAGGATGGCCTACTTCATGGGCACCCGCTCAGACTCCGACTGCAACGTCAGCTACTACGGTGTGGGTATCGAAGGAGTCCTTGGCGAGGCTAGCAAGATTCAAAGACCCCTCCTCATGCATATTGCTGCCGAAGACCAGTACGTGCCCAAGGAGGCCCAGGCCAAGATCAAGCAGGCCCTGGCTGCTAACGGAAACGTAACCATCCATGTGTACGAGGGCTGTGACCACGCCTTTGCCCGTGTCGGCGGCGCCCATTGGAACGCCACGGCCGCGAAGCTGGCCAATGACCGGTCCGCGGCCTTTTTCAAGAAACATCTGTCCTAGTTCATTTTTTGGGTCGATTTTTATGGAACAAGCCTACGCAATTCGCTTCAACCGGATCGGCGGACCAGAAGTCCTCGCCGTAGAGCAGGTCGTCGTCGGCGCTCCCCAGGCGGGGCATGTCCTCCTCCGCCATACAGCCATCGGCCTCAACTACATCGACACTTACCATCGGAGCGGGCTCTATCCCGTTCACAACTTCCCGTCCGGCATCGGCCTGGAAGCCGCGGGCGTCATCGAGCGGGTCGGCGATGGCGTCACCGACCTGAAGCAAGGCGACCGAGTGGCCTATGCCACCGGTCCGATCGGCGCCTACAGCCAGCTTCGCATCATGCCGGCCGACAAGTTGGTAAAGATTCCGGAGGGCATCGACGACAAGACCGCCGCGGCGATGATGTTGAAGGGCCTGACGGCCCAGTATCTCCTCCGACGGACGTACAAGGTCCAGTCTGGCGATGCGATCCTGGTTCATGCAGCCTCCGGCGGTGTCGGCATGATCATGACCCAATGGGCCAAGCACTTGGGCGCGATGGTCATCGGCACGGTCGGCTCCCCGCAGAAGGCCACGGTGGCCAAGGCCCATGGCTGCGACCACACGATTTTGTATCGAATCGAGAACTTCGCCGCCCGGGTGAAGGATTTCACCAAGGGCAAAGGCGTGGCCGTCGTCTATGACGGCGTCGGCAAAGACACTTTCATGGGGTCGCTCGACTGCTTATCGCGGCTCGGCATGATGGTCAGCTACGGCAATGCCTCGGGGCCGGTGCCGCCCTTCGATATCAGCATCCTGAATCAGAAGGGGTCCCTGTTCCTCAGCCGTCCATCCCTGATGGGTTACGCGGCCACGCGTGAAGAGCTGGTCACCATGGCTGCTGAGCTGTTCGACGTGGTTAAGAGCGGCGCGGTGAAGATCGAGATCAACCAGACCTACAAGCTGCGCGACGCCGCCCAGGCCCATCGCGATCTGGAAAGCCGCAAGACCACCGGCTGCACCGTCATCCTGCCGTGAGCGACAGCGCCGAACGGATCATCTGCTGGACGCCTTGGTCCGGCGCCGGCATGGAGATGCTTCGCTTTCGCCGCGGACATCCGGGCGATGCGCCTTATGTCGCCGCCGGCGTCGTCCTCGCCATCGACGAGTCCGGGCCTTACCGGCTTAACTATAAGATCAAGATCGAGTCGAACTGGCAGGCGCGCAAGTTGACGCTGGAGGTCAACACGGCAGAAGGCACGACCAGCCGCATGTTGCGCACCGATGGCATCGGCCACTGGCGCGATGACACCACCGCCATGTTGACCGAGCTCAATGGCTGCTTGGACATTGATATCCAGGCGACGCCGTTTACCAACCTGCTGCCGATCCGCCGGCTGAAGCAGAGGGCCGGGCAGCAGAACGAGATCGGCGTTGTCTATATTGAAGTGCCGAGCCTGCAGATCTCCGCCAAGCGCCAGCGCTACACATGCCTCGATCCGCTACGGCAGGCGGCCGCCGGTGTCGCAGGCCGCTATCTGTATGAAGGGCCGATCGGGGAGTTCAAGGCGGAGCTGCCCGTCGAGGCCGACGGCATGGTGACCGACTACCCCGAACTCTTCCGCCGAGTCTATCCGGGGTGACGCAGTCCTATATATTAAGGACTCGTCATTCCGCGCGCCGCAATGGCGGCAAATGCCGCTTTACTTCTTAAGAAATTATTCACCATGCCGCGGCGGTGCCGCGGGCAGTTACTGGTTCATCGAGCTGAAGAAGTCGGAGTTGCTCTTCGAGTGCTTCAGCTTGTCGATCAGGAACTCCATCGCATCGGTGACGCCCATAGGCATGAGGATGCGGCGCAGCACCCACATCTTCGACAGCGTGCCCTTGTCCACCAGCAGCTCTTCCTTGCGGGTGCCGGACTTGGTGATGTCGATGGCGGGGAAGGTGCGCTTGTCGGAAAGCTTGCGATCGAGAATGATTTCCGAGTTACCAGTGCCCTTGAACTCTTCGAAGATCACTTCATCCATGCGGCTACCGGTATCGATGAGTGCGGTCCCCATGATCGTGAGACTGCCGCCGTCCTCG
>DATKFM010000329.1:0-16254 GCA_035544395.1 Verrucomicrobiia bacterium | reverse complement strand
GGGCGAGGTCTGGGTGTAGTGGTTCTTGAACAGCACGCCATCGGCGGCCAGCGCGTCCAGATGGGGCGTCTTCACGCAGGCATGCTTAAGAGCGGAAAGGCATTCGCCGCGCCATTGATCGGCCGAGATGAACAGGACTTTTCTATCAGAAGCGATGGGCATTGGAGTCTTGGACCTGTGTCTTGAGGGCTGGCGGGGCAGGACTTGCTAGAACAAATCGACTGCTAATTCCAGGGGGCGTCACAGGCGGTCAGAACAATTCCTCCGGCAGTTCCAGGGTACTCGGGCCGCCTGCGGTGACAGCTGTGGCAAGGCCGGCGGCGGCGGGCAGGAGGTTGTCGCAGAAGAACCGGGCGGCGGTGACCTTGCCGTCGAGGAAGGCCCGGTCGGCGCCGTTGCGGCGCGCCTGAGCGGCTTCGGCCTGGCGTGCCAGGAGGAAGGCGCCGGTCACCAGGCCGAAGAGCTGCAGATAGGGCGAGGCGCCGCTGAGGGCGAGGCGCTTATCCGTTGGCCAGGTATCGATCAGCCAGTGAGTGGCCTGTTCCAGCGCTTCCAGGCCTTGACCCAGTGCAGAGCCAATTTGCGGCAGTGACCCGCCGCCGCTGGCGGCGTCTGCAACAGCACGGACCTGCGCAAAGAACGCCCGCGCTGAAGCTCCGCCGTCGCGCATCAGCTTGCGGCCGACGAGATCGTTGGCCTGGATGCCGTTGGTGCCCTCATAGATTGGGGCAATGCGCGCATCGCGGTACAGCTGCGCCACGCCGGTCTGTTCGATGTAGCCGAGGCCGCCATGGACCTGCACGGCCAGCGACGTGATTTGGCAGGCGGTATCGGTGCACCAGGCCTTGGCTACGGGCGTCAGCAGCTCCGCCTCGCCCAGCCACTGCGCGCGATCCCCGGAATCAGGCAGATGCTTGGCGCGGTCGATGGCCGCCGCCGTGTAGTAGATGATGGCGCGCATGGCATCGACATTCGCGCGCATGGTCATGAGCATGCGCCGCACATCGGGATGCCGGATGATCGGCACCGGCTGATGGTCGGCGCTGTCAACGGCGCGGCTCTGTACCCGCTGGCGGGCATAGTCGCGGGCCATCTGATAGGCGCGCTCGGCGATGCCCAGACCCTCGATGCCGATGGAGAGCCGCGCGTTGTTCATCATCGCGAACATGTATTCGATGCCGCGATTCTCCTCACCCACCAGCTCGGCGAAGGCGCCGCTGTCGTCACCATAGGCGAGGATCGCGGTCGGGCTGCCATTGATGCCCATCTTGTGCTCGAGTGAGACGGTGCGGATGTCGTTGCGCGCACCGAGCTTGCCGTCGGCGCCCACCATGATCTTCGGCACGATGAACAACGACAGGCCCTTCACTCCCGGCGGCGCATCGGGCGTGCGCGCCAGCACCATATGGACGATGTTCTCGCTCATGTCGTGATCGCCATAGGTGATGAAGATTTTCTGGCCGGTGAGACGGTAGTGCTCGCCGTTCTTTACCGCGCGGCTGCGCAAGGCGCCGACATCGGAACCGGCCTGCGGCTCGGTCAGGTTCATCGTACCGGACCAGCGGCCATGGACCAGCGGCGCCAAGTATTTTGCCTTCTGTGCAGGCGTACCGAAGCTGTGCAGGGCATCGACTGCGGCCTTGGTCAGCAGCGGGCAAAGGCCGAACGCCATGTTGGCGCCGTCCCACATCTCCTGCACCGCCGATCCCAGAACCCAGGGCAGGCCTTGGCCGCCAAAGGCGGGATCGAAGGGCAGGCCGTTCCAGCCGCCGTCGCAGAACTGTCGGTAGGCATCGGCGAAGCCGTCGGGCGTGCGCACCACGCCATTCTCCAGCCGGCTGCCCTGGATGTCGCCGGTGCGATTCAACGGCGCCAGCACCTCGCCGGCGAAGCGGCCGGCTTGCTCCAGCACCGTTGCGGTCAGGTCCGGCGTGACTTCGTGGTAGACCGGCAGCCGCGCCAGGTCGCCGATGCCGGCGACGGTATCAAGGGTGAAGAGCATGTCGCGGACGGGGGCGGTGTAGGTCATGGCGATCGGTCCGATGGCGCGCGGTTAAACGACTTTGCCGGGGTTCATGAGGTCCAGCGGATCCAACGCCTGCTTGATCCGGCGCATCAGGTCCAGCTCCACCTCCGATTTGTACCGGCGCATCTCCGGCCGGCGCAACTGACCGATGCCGTGCTCGGCGCTGAAGCTGCCGTCCAGTTTCATGGCCAGATCGTGGATGGCGGTACTGAGCGCTTCGCCCTGGGCCAGGAAGGCGGCGCCATCCATCGCTTCAGGTTGATAGACGTTGAAATGCACATTGCCGTCGCCGACATGGCCGAAGGCGACGGGGCGCGTGCCCGGGAACATCTTCGCACAGAGCGCAATGGCCTGCGGGATGAACGCCGGCACTCGGGCGACCGGGACGGAGATGTCATGCTTGATGCTGACGCCGGCATATTTCTGCAGTTCGACAATGCCTTCGCGCACGAACCACAGCTTGCGCGCCTGCTCGGCGCTTTCGGCGATGGTGGCGTCGGCGAGGAGGCCGTCCTCCAGTGCGGCGGCGAGGGCGGTCTCCAGCCGAGTCCGAAGATCGCTGCCTTCGGCGGCGGCGGTGAGTTCGATCAAGACGTAGTATTCCCTTTTCGTAGCCAACGGATCGGCGACGCCGGAGATGTGACGGAGCGCTAGGTCGATGCCGGCGCGGGGCAGCAGCTCGAAACTGACCAGGGAATCGCCACTGGCGGCGCGGCAGCGGGCCAGCAGCTCCACCGCGGCGTCCAGATCGCGCAGGGCGGCGAAGGCGGTGACTCGCTCTTTCGGCGCCGGGAAGAGCCGTAGCACCGTGGCGGTGATGATGCCGAGCGTGCCCTCGGCGCCGATGAAAAGCTGCTTCAGGTCATAGCCGCTATTGTCCTTGCGCAGCGCGCGCAGCCCGTCCCAGATCCGGCCGTCCGGCAGTACCACTTCCAAGCCCAGCACCAGGTCGCGGGCGTTGCCGTAGCGCAGCACGGCGATGCCGCCGGCATTGGTGGAGAGGTTGCCGCCGATCTGACAGGTTCCTTCGGCGGCGAGACTTAGAGGAAACAGGCGGTCGGCCGCCGCCGCCGCATCCTGGACCTGATTCAGGACGCAGCCGGCCTCCACGGTGATGGTGTAGTTGGCGGCGTCCAGGGAGCGCACGCGGTTGAGCCGCGCCGTCGACAGCAGGATCTCGTCGCCGGTCTCGTGGGGCGTGCCGCCGCCGGCAAGGCCGGTATGGCCGCCCTGGGGCACGATGGCCGCCTGGGCCGCAGCGCAGAGGCGGATGATCTCCGCCACTTCGGCGGTGGTGGCCGGCTTCACCAGCAGCGGTGTCTTTCCCTGGAAGCGCCGTCGCCAGTCGACGAGTTGTGGTGCCAGGTCAGCAGGCTGGTCGAGCCAACCCTTAGGCCCGACCACTGACTTCAATCGCTCCAGCAGTTCCGCATCCGGCGGCCGGTGTTTCAGAGGCTTCATGTCGTTCATGCCGCGCAGCCTAGTCCGGCAAACGGCCCAGCCCAAACGGATTCCAGGGCCAGGACAAGGCAGAAGCATGATATTCACAATGTGTCATATGTGCATGAATCGCGACGACCGCGCGGTTCATCGGCTAGCGCGCCGCGGCACGGCGCAGACGGTCGTTGATGGCGCGGCCGAGGCCGGTGTCGGGAACCGGCATCACGGCGATGGCGCGGCAGCCGGACCCGTCCAGCCGGCGCAGCATGGCGAAGAGATTGGCGGCGGCCTCCACGAGATAGCCCGATGGGCTGAGGTTCGCCGTTACACGTGCGCCGGGTGGGATCTCGGGTCCGAAGGCGAGTAGGGCTTCATCCGGTTTCGCGTCGCGGGCGTCCAGGCGCAGGGGCAGGGCGGGGGCGTAGTGGCTTTCCAACTGCCCGGGAGACTTCGGTGCAGCTGAAGACGTCGCGGTGGCAAGCTTGCCGATGACGGCTTCGATGTCCTCCTGCGTCACGCCGCCATGGCGTAGCAATGCAGGTGACGGCCCGGAGACATCCACCACCGTCGACTCGATACCCACTGGGCAAGCGCCGCCGTCGAGGATCAACTCGACTCGGCGGCCGAGGCTATCGGCAACATGCTGCGCCGTAGTCGGGCTGATCTTGCCGGAGCGGTTGGCAGACGGGGCTGCGAGAGGACGGCCGGCCGCGCGCAACAGCGCCTGGGCGATGGGGTGCCGGGGCACGCGCACGGCCAGGCTGTCGAGGCCGGCGCTGGCCAGCAGCGACACCGGACAAGCGGCCACGCGCTGCATCACAAGAGTCAGTGGCCCGGGCCAGTAGTCGGCGGCCAGCTTGCACGCTGTGTCGGTGGCAACACCCAACTCAAAGGCAGCGGCTGCATCCGGTACATGCACGATCAGCGGATTGAACTTTGGCCGGCCTTTGGCCTCGAAGATCGCGGCGACGGCTCGGTCGTCGGTGGCGTCGGCGCCCAGGCCGTAGACGGTCTCCGTGGGAAACGCCACCAGCCCGCCTCGGCGCAGGATCTCCGCCGCGCGGGCGATGTTTCCGGCGCTAGCGGGAACTGGCGGCGCGGCGTTGTCTTGTCGATCGGCGGACATGGCCGGCGGCGATAGCACGGCGCGTGCGCGCTGGCAAAGTTGGCTGTCGAATGAGTTTCTCGCGGCGCCACTAACAAAGAGCCGCCCCTGAGGAGCGGCTCTTCTGACTTTTGTCCGGCGCGTGCCCATCCGCGGTCACGGGTCCACCGCCGATGTTGCCGCACGGGTATTGCGGCAATCTGTCGTTCAACGCCGCTGGCGTTGAGCGTGTAATGAAAAGCACCGAATTTTCGGCGTCTCCATTGACTATGATCGTGGTACTGACGGTTGCGCGAGTCAATATGCGGCGCGCCGCAGCATGCAGAAAGCAAGATTATGTCGAGCTAATGCGACGCACCGCGCGCGACGAAGTGCGGGTTCTCATAGTTTGTTTTGCCATAGGTGAGTTCGCCGCCATCGAGTCGCGTCACGATGCCGCCGGCGCCGAGCACGATCGCATGTCCGGCGGCAGTATCCCACTCCATGGTGCGGCCGAGTCGCGGATAGAGATCGGCGATTCCTTCCGCCACCTGGCAAAATTTCAGCGCACTGCCGGCGATGCGCCAGCTTTCCACCTTGGTTTCACCGAGAAAGCTTTTCATCGCCGACTCGTCGCCGTGGGAACGGCTGGAGAGGACGATGGCGCCGTCGTGCGGAATCTTCCGGACGGCGATGCGCTGCCGCTTCCCGCCGCGCTTCGCTTCGGCAAATTTTCCGGCGATGCCGCCATAGGTTACCGCCAGCGCCGGCAGGTGCACGACGCCGAGCACCGGGTGCCCCGACTCGATCAAGGCGATGTTCACCGTGAACTCGCCGTTGCGATTGATGTATTCCCGCGTGCCGTCGAGGGGATCCACCAGCCAGAAGCGTCCAGCGCGGGCGATCGTGGTGGCGTCGGGTGCCTGGCCCTTGGAGACGGCTTCCTCGGAGATCGCGGGAATCTCTGGCGTGAGCGCCGCCAGCGCCGGCAGGATGGCGCGTTCGGCCGCCTCATCGGCCTCCGTCACCGGCGAAGCGTCCGCCTTGCGCGTCACGGCGGTGTCACGGCTGTAGAAGCCCAAGATCACCTCGCCGGCGCGCTCGGCAATCTGCTCCACGGCCTGGAGCAAGGTCTCGTCGATCGATCGGGTGGGGGTGGACATGGCCGCGGCTGGACTCCCGGGAGAGGCGACGGGATCATAGGGACGGCGCCCCCCGTCACAAGGAAAAAGCCCTGGGGGAAAACGGAAGACAGGGCCAGACTGGGCGCCGGAGAGGCAGCGATAACAAGAAGATGTGCGGACGCTATAGCCTGACGACGCCGGTGGAGGGGTTGCGGCACCTGTTCGAGTTCCCCGAGCGGCCCAACCTGGCGCCGCGCTACAACATCGCGCCGACCCAGGAGGCGGCTGTATTCCGGCGCGACGATGGCGGGGTCATTCATTTGCTGCAGATGCGCTGGGGGCTGATCCCCTCCTGGGCCAAGGACAAATCGATCTCAGCCCGGCTGATCAACGCCCGCGGCGAGACCGTGGCAACCCAGCCGGCATTCCGCACTGCCTTTCGCCAACGGCGCTGCCTGGTGCCGGCGGACGGATTCTATGAGTGGCGGAAGGAGGGCACGAAGAAGCTCCCATGGCGGTTCCACCTGGCCGACAACGCGCCCTTCTGCTTCGCCGGTTTGTGGGATAGCTGGCGCGATCCCGAGACGAAGTCGCCGCTGGAGAGCTTTACGATCATCACCACGACAGCGAACGAGGTGGTGGCGCCCATCCACAATCGCATGCCGGTCATGCTGGAGAAGCATGACATGGCGGCCTGGCTCGAGGGGATCGATGCCACGGCGCTGCTTCGACCCCTTCCGGCCAAGCTATTGCAAGCTTATCCGGTGTCGACAGTGGTCAACTCGTCGCGCAATGAGACGCCGGATTGCTTTGCGCCGGTTGGTGAAGAAAAGGCCGCAGGCACGCTGATCTAGGCCGCAGCGCAATGGCGCGGGGAGCAAAGCGCCGCTAAGATGGTGGCACGCCGCTTCCCGGACTTTCCCGCGCCCCTTAGAGACCTAGGTACCCATGCCGACCGATATCAGCGCGATCTCGCGCGCGTTGACCAGGCCGGGGGCGGTGGTTTTCGCCATGCTGTTCCTGTTCGACTCCATGGCGCGGTCGCTGCTGTCCGGCGTGCTTCCGGTGGTCGGCTACGAGATGCTGCAGAGCAAGAGCCTGGTCAGCGCCATGTTCCTGTCGGCGGGCGCCGGCGGCGCCGCGGCCTCGCTGTTCATTCCCTGGTTCCTGCATCATGTGAAGCCGCGCTGGCTCTATACGATTGCGGCTACATTGCTGCTGACCGCCAACGGTCTTTTCATGCTGCACGGCGCGCCCGCCTTTGCCGCCGGGCTGTTCATGCGCGCCTTCGCCGCGGCCTGCCTGCTGAATCTGATCAACCTCTACATAATGACCTACATCAAGAAGAAGGATCTGGCGCGGTCCGAGCCGGTGCGCACCTTCTTTTCCGGCATCGCCTGGTCGGGCGGGCCGCTGCTGGGCATCATGCTGCTCAACCATGTCTCGGCCTATGCTGTCTTCGGTTTGAGCGCGTTCTGCGTGCTATTGCTTCTGACCTATTTCTGGCGGCTTCGGCTGGAATATGGCGCCGCCGACACCTCGAGCCAGCCGCGGGACGCCAATCCGCTGCCCCATGTCCGCCGCTTCCTGCAGCAGCCGCGGTTGAGGCTGGCCTGGGTCCTGAACTTCGCGAGGGAGACCTGGTGGGTCGCGCTGTTCATCTATGGCCCGATCTACACCGCCGATTCCCTGATGGGGCAGGACGCGCCCGGCTATCTGCAATCGGCCTCGACCTCGTTCCTCTTCCTGACGCCCATCGCCGGCTGGATCGCGCGGCGCGTCGGGCTGCGCATGACAATGATGACTGCCTACACCTATTGCGCCGCCGGCACGCTGGCGGCGGCACTGGTGATGATGTTCGACGGGCCGCCGCTGCTCGGCTGCATTCTGCTGGTCACCAGCGGGCTCGGCGCCGTCACCCTGGATTCCGTCGGCATGGTGACGTTTCTGCGCGCGGTGAAGACACGGGAGCGGGCGGAGATGACGATGGTCTTTACCCTCTACCGCGATCTCGCCGCCCTGATTCCGTTTGCGCTGTTTTCGCTGCTGCTGGCGCTGTTCGACGAGCTTTGGATTGTCTACGGCGTCGTGAGCGTCGGCCTGCTGAGCTGCGCCTGGCTCAGCCGGCATATCCCCAGGGGCATGTGAGCGGGGCGCTTGTAGCGAATGGAGACTGATCATGAATGAGGCTGCACCGCTCCCCTCGGAGGGGATCGCCTATGTCAACGGAGAGTACGTGCCACTGTCGCAGGCCTTTGTGCCGATCATCGACCGCGGCTTCGTGCGCTCAGATGCGACCTATGACGTGGCCCATGTCTGGAAGGGCCGTTTCTTCCGGCTCGGCGATCACATCGACCGCTTTCATGAGTCGATGAAGGGGTTGCGGATGAAGCTGCCCTTCGACCGCCAGCAGATCGCGGAGGTTCTCACGGAGTGCGTCATCAGGACCGGACTTCGCGACTCCTATGTACAGATGACCTGCACCCGCGGCATACCGGCAAAGGGCAGCCGCGATCCGCGCCTGTGCGAGAACCGCTTCTACGCCTTCGCCCAGCCCTTCGTCTGGATCGCCAATGACGACCAGCGCCGCGAAGGGTTGAAGATGATCATCAGCGATGTGAAGCGAATCCCTGCAGATTCGGTGGATCCGCGGATCAAGAATTTCCATTGGCTGGACCTGACCATGGGCATCTTCGAGGCCTATGAGCGCGATGCAATCGTGCCGGTGTTGGTGGATCAACTGGGCAATGTCACCGAAGGTCCGGGCTTCAACATCTTCAGCGTCCGCGACGGCGCCCTGGCGACGCCGGATCGCGGCGTCTTCGAAGGCATGACCCGGCGCTGCGTGATCGAGCTGGCGAAGGATCTGGGTATCGATTGCCAGTTGCGCGCCGTTCCCGCCGAAGAAGTCCGGGAGGCCGACGAGATCTTCATCACCAGCACCGCCGGCGGGATCATGCCGGTGTCCATCATCGACGATCGGATTCTTGCCAATGGCAGGCCTGGTCCGGTCACCAGGCGCTTCCACGACCTCTACTGGGAGCGTCATGAGTCGACATGGCTGGGCGCACCCATCGCGTACCGGAATTAGACATCACGCCCATGGATCAGCGCCCCACGCTACGAAGTCTCGTCATCGCCAACCTGGGCATGGTGGTGATGATCATGATGTGGGGCTCGTTCTTTCCGCTGCTGGAGTTCCTGCTCAAGACCTGGGATCCGATGTCGGCCACGATCGGCCGGCATTTTCTCGCCGTCGTCACCCTGCTTGCTGTGCTGACCTTGCGGGAGCGGGTCGTGCCGATACACGGCCGGCTGCCCTGGCGCCATCTCTGGTATCTGGGCCTGATCGGCATGACGCTATCGTCGATCTTGACCACGCTGGGGGTGCATTTCTCAAGCGGCGTATCGGCGGCGATTGTGGCGGCAACCAATCCCATCACCTCGGCGATCACGGCGCGGCTGGTGCAGCGGCTGCCGCTGATGCCCGGGATCATCGTCGGCACGGTGCTGTCCACCGCCGGCGGGCTGATCGCCAGCTTCGATAGTCCAGACATGTCGGCCACGGCTGGCGGGCTCGGCATACGGGGCGGCGAATTGCTGATGATCGGCGCTAACGTCGCCTTCACCTGGTACTCGATCATGGCGCAGCATTGGCTGCGGGGCTATTCGCAACTTCATATCACCGGGCTGACATCGTTCTCCGGTCTCGTCGGACTCGCGGTCGTGTGGCTGGCCGCTTCCTGGAGCGGGCTCAACAGCGTCCATTTGGACTTCGGCTGGGCCAACGTCGTGATCATCATTTATATGGGCAGCCTGTCGGTGGGGCTGGGAAATTTCCTGTGGAATTTCGGCGTCAGCCGCACGGGAGTCGTTGTCGCCTCGATGTATGGCAACCTGATTCCGATCGTCGCCGTCTTGATTACTTTAATCTGGATGGGTACGCCGCCGAGCGCGGGCCAGATGATAGGTGGGCTGCTCATCATCGGCGGCGTTCTCTATGCGCAGCTCATGACGCTGCGGGCGGCGCGGGGCAATCAGGCGGCCGGCGCGGCATAGCCGGCATCGCGCCGCGCCAGATAGTGGTCCACCAGCTCGATCAGCCGCTCGCGCCCGAAGCTGGGGTCATGGCCGGCATGGACCACGCGCACCGGCAACTCGCGCAGTCGGCGCATGGTGCGGATGTAATCGGCAATATTTGAATCCTCCAGCTCGTCCAGCAGCGGGCCGTCATAGATGGCGTCGCCGGAAAACAGCGTGCCCGTGCTTTTCTCCCACAGCCCCATGCTGCCGGGAGAATGGCCGGGCAGATGCAGCACCTCGAAGCTGCGGTCGCCGAGGTCGACGATGTGGCCCTCCTCGACAATGCGCGTTGGGCGCGCCGGGCGGACGCTGTAGGTGGCAAGCTTGTAACCAGCATGGGGCAGGGCGGTAATCAAGGTCTCGCCCACATCATAGCCGGCCATGCGCAGCATCTTCACCTCGCCATCGGCGAACTCGGCCGTCACGAGGGTGCTGCGCGGCGTCGGCTCCGCAAGACAGCCCGCCTCCAGGCGATGCACCAGGCAATCGTCGAATTCATGGTGGCTGCCCACATGATCGGCGTGGGTGTGCGTGGCGACGGCCGTGACCGGCTTGTCGATCAGCGGCGCCATCGCTTCCTTGAGACTCATGATTCCCATGCCGGTGTCGATCAGCAGGTCCCGGTCGCGGCCTCGCAGATGCCAGATATTGCAGCGCATGAGCGGGATGACATGGGGCTCCCACAAGAGGGTGATGTCATCGCCGATACGGCGCGTCTCAAACCAGCGTTCGGCGATCTTCAGGGGCATAGGTCTTTCGTCCGGTTGTTGCGGCCGGAATGATAAGGGCGGACGGGCGCGACGAAAAGCCCGCCGGGCGTTGCCGCGGCGGGCTTCGGTAACGGTGGCGGGGCACCTTGGGACTAGGGTGTTGCCAGCGCGATTTTCATCTCTTCGGCGATGCGCTTGTCGCGGCCGTAGATGTCGTTGCGGAAATTGATCTCGCCCTGCTGGCCGATCCAGGAGGTCTGGTACACCAGATGCACCGGCAGCGGACGGTCCAGTGTCACCGAGCGGTTGTTGCCCTTCTGCAGGATGGCGTCGATCCGCTCGCGGCTCCAGGCCGGGTCGCCGGATAGGATCGCCTCGGCAAAGCCGGGCGCATCCGGCAGGCGCACGCAGCCATGGCTGAGGGCGCGCATCTGCTTGGCGAACAGCGACTGCTTGTTGGTCCCGTGCAAATAGACGTCGTACGGATTCGGGAACAGGAACTTGACCGCGCCGAGCGCATTGCCGCTGCCCGGAGCCTGGCGCAGCTTGTAGCGGCCGCTCTTGGCGTCGTCGCTGTGCCAGTTGACGGTGGCAGGATCGATGTGCTGGCCAGTCGCTGTATCGAACACGCGGAAGTTCTGCGCCGCGATATAGCTGGCGTCCTCCTGGATCTTGGGCAGGAGTTCCTTGCTCTGGATGCTGGTCGGCACATACCACACCGGATTGAACTCAATCCGGGTGATCGCGCTCTCCACTTCCGGCGTGCGGTGATCGACCGCGCCGACGATAATGTCCGACGTCATCTTCGTCATGCCGTTGCGCACCAGCCTCATCTGCTGGCCGGCGATGTTGACCAGCACATAGTCGGCGCCGTAGTCGCGGTTGGCGAGCTGCAGGCGGCGCAAATTGATCATCATCGTGCGCAGGCGGCTCTCGACCGGCTCGTTCAGAGCATCCAGGGTCATCTTGCCGACCACGCCGTCGGCGATCAGGCCATGGCGCGACTGGAAGTGCTTGATGCCTTCGATCAGCGCCAGATCCATGATCATCGGGTCGGGCGCGCCCGCGGCCGGAGAGATGCCCGTGGGATTGATAGGCGGAAGTGTCGTCGCGGCCGCAGCCACGACCGGCGCACTGTAGTCGCCGGTCACCGCCAGCCGCTCGCGCAGCAACGCGACCTGTTCGCTGCGCACGCCGAAGGCGAAGTCTTCTTTATCCTTGCCGGTGATTCCCACCGGCCAGCCGCCGGCAGCGGCGATGTGCTGATAGATGTCGACGGCCTGGCGCAGCTGCCAGAAACCGGGATCGCCGGGCAGCCATTGCGCCAGCACGGCCATGGGATTCTTCGCCGCGGCGACAGAAGCCAGCGCCTGGGCGTTCGGCCCGGTCGCCAGGGGATCGGCGGGATCGATGGCGCCGCGCAGCAGCGCCAGGCTCAGCGACCAATCGAGCTCGGCCATCTGCGCCGGCAGGGGCGACAAACGGCGCGCCTCGACGGCTGTAAGGACCGGCGCCAGGTCGGTCGGGCTCTGCATGTCGAAGGCACGCATCTCCGCCAGCAGCGCATCGACCTGCGCCAACGGGCTCGCGCCATGGACCCAGAGCGGCTCGTAGTTGCGGGCGGCGTAGAACTCCCGCAGTTGCGTCAGCTCGGCAAAGCTCGCGGCGGCCGGCAGCGAATCGCTGCGCGCCAGCAGCGTGCGGATCGGATCCGCCAGCGACAACTCCATCGGCGCCGCCATGAACTGTCCAGGTTCGGCGGCAGCGATGATGGTATCGGCCGGCAGCGAATCGTTCGCACCGGCGGCGGCGGTCCCTGCGGCGCAGCCCAGGCACAAGGCCAGGGCCGCGGTCCAGCGCAGACGCGCCTGAAGACCCGACCGTTGGGTCGCAAGGGAGTGATCGCGCATGATGAGGTCAGCTCCGATAGGCTGCAGTTTGAGTCGCATTGTATAGGTATTTGCCCCGTAGTCCCCAAAAGAATAATCACGCCCGGAGCAAATTGAAGTGGCGGCCGTCACACAGTGCCGTGATAGAAGCAGAGAAATGCTAAGAGAGCATTTCGCCTAGCAAATTCGGCATTTTCTTGAGAAGATTTAACCAAGCTTTGCCACCCCTGCGGCGACCGCGTAGAAGAATTTATCTCCATGACGACGTTGCTTTACAGCCACAGCGCCTGCCTTAACCACGATACCGGCCGCGGGCACCCGGAACGCATCGAGCGGCTGGCAGTGATTCTTAACGCGCTGGCTGCGCCGGAGTTCCAAGCGCTGTCGAGAATCGAGGCGCCGCAGGCGAGCCGCGAGCAGATCGCCCTGGCCCATGACCGCGACTATGTGGATGCCGTCCTCGACGCCGTGCCGAAATCCGGCTTCGTCCGCGCCGACGCCGACACGGTGATGTCGCCCGGTTCCGGCGAAGCGGCATTGCGCGCGGCCGGCGCCGTCGTCGCCGCTGTCGATGCCGTGGTGGGCGGCAAGGCGGACAACGCGTTCTGCGCCGTGCGGCCGCCGGGCCATCATGCCGAGGCGGACCGTCCGATGGGGTTCTGCCTGTTCAACAACGTGGCCGTCGGCGCCTATCACGCGCGGGCGCAGCACGGCCTGCGGCGGATCGCGGTCATCGACTTCGACGTGCATCACGGCAACGGCACGCAACATATGTTCGAGTCCGACAGCGAGATGTTCTATGGCTCGACCCACCAGTGGCCGCTCTATCCCGGCACCGGTGCGCGGAGCGAGCAGGGTGTAGGCAACATCTGCAATGCCCCCCTCGCCCCAGGAGCCGGTTCCGAGCAATTCCGTGCCGCCTTCGACGGGGTCGTGCTGCCGGCGCTGCGGACATTCGCGCCCGAACTGCTGCTCGTCTCCGCCGGTTTCGATGCCCATCGCCGCGACCCCCTGGCCGGCCTTGAACTGGAGACCGAGGATTTCGCCTGGGCGACCGCCGAATTGATGGCTGTCGCGCGGCAAAGCTGCGGCGGCCGAATCGTCTCCACTCTGGAAGGCGGCTACGATCTGGAAGCGCTGGCCGACAGCGCCGCCGCCCATGTCCGGACGCTGATGTCCTGAGCCGTTGCAAGGGGTTGGCTACCCTTGCTGGCCGGGGCCTGCATGAATATTATCGCGCCAGTCGAGTTGTCCGGCGGCGGCAGGGCGCGGAGCAATCGAGGGGACGCTATGGCCGAGGACAAGATACCGCCCGATATCGCCAAGATGAGCTTCGAGGACGCGCTGGCAGAATTGCAAAAGCTGGTGAAGTCCCTGGAGAAGGGTGACAGCAAACTCGACGATGCCATCAGCGCCTATAAGAGGGGGGTCGACCTGAAGCGCCATTGTGAAGCGAAGCTGCAGGAAGCGCAGCTCAAGGTCGAGAAGATCGTACTGAGCGCGGATGGGACCATCGGCAAAGAATCCGCCAAGCTGGACTGATAGACCGTGAAACGACTGGAAGCTGCCCTTGCCGAGACCGCCACGGCGGTCAATCAGATGCTCGACCGCCTGTTGCCGCCGGTGACGGCAGCCGAGCGGCGCGTCGTCGACGCCATGCGCTATGCCGTCATGGGCGGCGGCAAACGCATCCGCCCGTTCCTGGTGCGCCATAGCGCCAAGCTGTTCGACGTCGCCGATGCAAGCGCGCTGCGCGTAGCGGCGGCAATCGAGATGTTGCACTGCTATAGCCTGGCCCATGACGATCTGCCGGCGATGGACGACGCGGATCTGCGCCGCGGTCGGCCGTCGGTGCACCGGCAGTTCGACGAGGCGACGTCGATCCTGGCGGGCGACGGTCTTCTTACGATGGCTTTTGAAGTGCTGGCCCATCCGGATACTCACGCAAACCCGGCGGTGCGGTCGGAGCTGGTGCTGGCGCTGGCGAAGGCCGGTGGCGCGGCCGGCATGGTGGGCGGCCAGATGATCGATCTCGAGGCGGAGAACGCCCAGCTCGACCTGCCGGCGATCACCCGGCTGCAGGCGCTGAAGACCGGCGCCATCATCGAATTCTCCTGCATCGCCGGACCGATCCTCGGCCAGGCGCCGGCGGACGCGCACCGGGCGCTGCGGGACTACGCACGGGATCTGGGCCTGGCGTTCCAGATCGCCGACGATCTCCTGGATATCGAGAGCAGCGAGGACGTCACCGGCAAGCCGGTCGGTCGGGACCAGGCCGCGGGCAAGGCGACGTTCGTGTCGCTGCTGGGTGTCGAAGGCGCGCGCAAGCGGGCGCGGGAACTGGCGGATCAGGCCGCCGGCCATCTGGCGCAATTTGGTGCCCGCTCGGAACTGCTCTCCGACATGGCGCAGTTCGTCGTCGAGCGGCGATCCTAAGCGGGCTGGAGCGATGGCACCGCCGAGCAAGACACCGCTGTTGGATGAGATCCACATCCCCGCTGATCTGCGAAAGCTGGATGTTCGCCAGCTCCGGCAAGTGGCGGACGAGCTGCGCACGGAAGTGATCGACGCGGTGTCCATCACCGGCGGCCATCTCGGCGCGGGCCTCGGCGTGATCGAGCTGACGGTGGCTCTGCATTATCTGTTCGAGACGCCCGACGACCGGCTGATCTGGGATGTGGGGCATCAGGCCTATCCGCACAAAGTTCTGACCGGCCGGCGCGACCGCATCCGCACGCTGCGCCAGGGTGGCGGGCTGTCCGGCTTCACCCGCCGCGTCGAGAGCGAATACGATCCCTTCGGCGCCGCCCATAGCTCGACCTCGATTTCAGCCGGCCTCGGCATGGCGGTGGCGCGGGATTTGTCGGGCCGGAGGAATCACGTGGTCGCGGTCATCGGCGACGGCTCCATGAGCGCCGGCATGGCCTATGAGGCGATGAACAACGCCGGGGCGATGGACAGCCGGTTGATCGTGGTGCTGAACGACAACGACATGTCGATCGCGCCACCGGTCGGCGCGATGAGCGCCTATCTGTCGCGGCTGCTGTCGTCGAAGCCCTATCAATCCATCCGCCATATCGGCAAGGAATTCACCAAGCATTTGCCGGAGCCGCTGAAGATCGCAGCACGCCGGGCGGAGGAATATGCCCGCGGCATCGTCACCGGCGGCACGCTGTTCGAAGAGCTCGGTTTCTATTATGTCGGCCCGATCGATGGCCATAACCTGGATCACCTGATCCCGGTTCTGCGCAACGTGCGGGATGCCGTGGATGAAGGCCCGATCCTGGTCCATGTGGTGACCAAGAAGGGCCATGGCTACCCGCCGGCGGAAAAGTCGCCGGACAAGTATCATGGCGTGACCAAGTTCGACGTCATCACCGGCGCCCAGGTGAAGCCGCCCTCCAATGCGCCGTCCTATACAAAGGTGTTCGCCCAGGCGCTGATCCAGGAAGCGGAGCGGGATCCGAAGATTGTCGCCATCACCGCCGCCATGCCCTCTGGCACCGGCCTCGATCTCTTCGGCAAGCGTTTCCCCGATCGCTGCTTCGATGTGGGCATCGCGGAGCAGCATGGCGTGACCTTTGCCGCCGGTCTGGCGACCGAAGGGTTCAAGCCTTTTGCGACGATCTACTCCACCTTCCTGCAGCGGGCCTACGATCAGGTGGTCCATGACGTGGCGATCCAAAGGCTGCCGGTGCGCTTCGCCATCGACCGCGCCGGTCTGGTGGGCGCCGACGGCGCCACCCATGCGGGCTCGTTCGACGTGGCCTATCTCGGCTGCCTGCCGGGTTTTGTCGTGATGGCGGCAGCGGACGAGGCAGAGCTGATGCACATGGTGGCAACGGCGGCGGCCATCGACGATCGGCCCAGCGCCTTCCGCTATCCCCGCGGCGATGGC
>DATKFM010000328.1:0-51499 GCA_035544395.1 Verrucomicrobiia bacterium | reverse complement strand
ATCATATTCCCGCCGACGCGAGAGCGACCGTGGAAGATGTGACCGCCGCCTACGCCGTGCTTGGCGTCATGGGCCCGAACAGCCGCGCACTGCTGTCGACATTGACGACGGCCGATCTGACCAATGCGTCCTATCCATTCGGCACCTCCCGCATCATCGATATCGGCTACTCTCGCGTGCGGGCCAACCGCATCAGCTACATGGGCGAGCTGGGCTGGGAACTCTATGTGCCGGCGGAGTATGCCGGCAACGTGTTCGACCGCATCCAGGAGAATGGCGCCCCGTTCGGCCTGAAGCTCGCGGGCATGCATGCCATGGACTCGCTTCGTATCGAAAAGGCCTACCGTCACTTCGGCCATGATATCGGCGAGGACGACACGCCCATCGAGGCCGGCCTTGGCTTCGTTGTCGCCTACGACAAGAAGGCGCCCTTCATCGGCCGTGACGCACTTTTAAAACAGAAGAACCAGGCACACTTGCCCAAGCGCATGGTGCAGCTCGCCCTCGAGGATCCGGAGCCGCTGCTCTATCACAACGAGCCGATCTATCGGGACGGCAAGCTGGTGGGCTACACAACTTCGGCCAACTACGGCCACACCTTGGGCCGCGCCATCGCGCTGGGCTATCTCAACAATCCTGACGGCGTCGACCAGGTATGGATCGATGGCGGCAGGTTCGAAATCGAGGTGGCCTGCGAACGGGCGCCGGCGCGGGTTTCACTCCGGCCGATGTACGATCCCAAGAGTGAGCGCATGCGCGCCTAGCCAGCCGGTAATACCGGCATACCGGCGGCCAATTGTGCGATTGGTTTTGCCGCAGTGCACAATCGGCGCGTCTTGCAGAGTTGTGATGCGTCAGGACTCGCATGCCGTTTCTGCCGGCCTTATAAACTAAGGGAAAGCGCGGCGAAGAGAGCCGGAGAGCCCAGACTTTAGTCTGGTGTCTCGCGCGTTGTCGCTGCCCCGGAGGTTGCGGCAAGATAATCGAGCCAATCAATCAAAACGCCCAGGGAGGGCCCTCAAGATGACATCGACCCCAGTTGAGTTGGATCGCGAGAGCACCGGCGAGGCAAAGACCCGCCGCAGTTTCATCAAGGGCGCCGCTGCCGCCTCCGTCGCGGTGGCCGTTGCCGCTCCGACCGTTGTGCGGGCGCAGGACGCCATCGTCTGGAAATTCCAGAGCACCTGGCCGGCCAAGGATATCTTCCACGAATATGCGCAGGACTATGTCAACCGCGTGAACGAGATGTCGGCCGGCAAGCTGAAGCTCGATCTGCTGGCTGCCGGCTCTGTCGCCAAGGCATTCGAGGTGCAGGATGCGGTGCTGGCCGGCACCCTCGATGGCGGCCATGGCGTCTGTGCCTATTGGTACGGCAAGAACAAGGCCTACTCCTTGTTCGGAACGCCGCCAGCCTTCGGCTGGCGCGCCAACCAGATGCTTGGCTGGTTCAAGTATGGTGGCGGACAAGCTTTGTATGACGAGTTGGTGCAGCAGGTTCTTGGTCTTGACCTCGTCGGCTTCCTGACAGGCGCCATGCCGACGCAGCCGCTGGGCTGGTTCAAGAAACCGGTCGAATCGGTCGACGACTTCAAGGGCCTCAAATACCGCACTGTTGGACTCTCTGCCGACTTGAACAACGAGCTCGGTGCGGCGGTGACGATCATGGGCGGCGGCGAGATCGTTCCGGCAATGGATCGCGGCCTGCTCGATGCGGCGGAGTTCAACAATCCGTCCTCGGACAAGCTGTTGGGCTTCCCCGATGTCAGCAAAGTCTACATGCTGCAGAGCTATCACCAGTCCTGCGAATGCTTCGAGATCATCTTCAACAAGACGAAGTACGATGCGCTGCCGGCGGAACTTCAGTCCGTTCTGAAGTATTCGGCGGAATCCTCGTCGTCCGACATGACTTGGAAGGCGATGGACCGCTATTCGACCGATCTGGCGGCGCTGAGAGCGCAAGGCGTCGAAGTGCACAAGACACCGGACTCCTTGCTGGAGGCCCAGCTCGGCGCCTGGGACAAGGTGATCGGCACGCTTTCGGCTGACCCGTTCTTCGCCAAGGTGATCGAATCCCAGAAAGCCTGGGCCAAGCGTGTGGTTGCCCTTCAGTTCGACATGGAAGTCGACCAGAAGATGGCCTACGACCACTTCTTCGCCTAAGGCAACAAAAGAGACTTCATCGGCGGGAGAGAGGGTGGTGTAATGCCACCCTCTTTCCACGCGGATGCTCTTGGTGGGGGAATGGCTTGAACATTGAGAGGCTTTACAACTGGCTGCTGACGATCGGCGTGCTGCTCGTCGTCGTAGCGGTGTTTTGGTCTTTGTACGCCTATGGCGTGGTCGGGCAGATTGTCGCCAAGGACGGATTACGACCGAACACCGTGATCGTTTGTATCTATTCGTTCGGCGGCAGTTGCGAGTTGCTGGAGGAAGCGGCCACGGCGAAAGGCGCCATCGCCTATTCCCCGGTTGTATTCTGGATCGGCATTCTTCTCTTCGTTGGCAGCATTATCTTGAATCTGACCCATGGCGGGCGCGATTCAGCGGACAAGAGCCGGGGTGCCGCACTGCAGCGACTGCTGATTCCCATCGATCGCATAAGCACGCTCGTGGGCCATATCTTTGCCTGGTGTATTGTGCTGCTGACGTTCGCCGTCAGCTATGAAGTTTTCTCGCGCTATGTCATCGGCCGCCCGACCACCTGGGCTTTCGATGCCAGCTATATTCTCTACGGCGCTTTGTTCACCATGGCGGGCGCTTACGCCCTTTGCCGCAATGCCCATGTGCGCGGTGACTTCCTGTACCGTTCCTGGCGGCCGCGGACCCAGGCGGGAATGGACCTGGCGCTGTACTTCCTGTTCTTCTTTCCGGGCATCCTCGCCTTCATCTATGCCGGCTACAGCTTTGCCGCCCAGTCCTGGATGGTGCATGAGCATTCGGCCTTCAGTCCGGCCGGTCCGCCCATCTATCCGGTGAAAACACTCATTCCCTTCACTGGCATCCTGCTTCTGTTGCAGGGGATCGTGGAGGTCATTCGCTGCCTGATCTGCCTCAGGACGGGGGTATGGCCGCCGCGACTGCATGACGTGGAGGAACTGGAGAAAGTCATTCTGGAGCAGCATCAGACCAAGGAAGGCGCTGCGCCATGACCGATCCACAACTCGGCGTCTTGATGCTTGTCCTCTTCATCTTCTTCATCATGCTGGGATTCCCGATCGCCTTCACGCTCATGGCGCTGGGTATCGGATTTGCCACGCTGGCCTACGATGGCCAGATGCAAACGGTGGCGCAGCTGGTGGTGCAGCGCACCTGGTCGGTGATGACCAACGACGTGCTGATATCCGTGCCGCTGTTCGTGTTCATGGGCTATGTGATCGAGCGCGCGAACATCCTCGACCGGCTGTTCCGAAGTATCCAGATCGCGGCGGGCGGCCTGCCGGCCTCGCTGGCGGTCGCGACGCTGTTGACCTGCGCGCTCTTCGCCACGGCGACGGGCATCGTCGGCGCCGTGGTCACCTTGATGGGGCTTCTGGCTTTTCCCGCGATGTTGCGCCAAGGCTATGACATCAGGCTCTCGGCCGGCGTGGTCTGCGCGGGCGGTTGCCTGGGCATTCTGATTCCGCCCAGCATCATGCTCATTCTCTACGGCGCCACGACCGGCGTCTCGCCGGTGCAACTCTATGCCGGCGCCTTCTTCCCGGGGCTCATGCTCGCCGGGCTGTACATGGTGTATGTGATCATCCGGGCCATGATCAATCCGTCGCTGGCGCCGAAGCTCTCGAAAGAAGAGCGGAATGTGCCGTTGGGCGTAGTGCTCCGGAATCTGGCGACCTCGTTCCTGCCGTTGTCTTTGCTGATCTTCGCGGTGTTGGGCGCGATCATGTTCGGCTTGGCAACGCCGTCGGAGTCCGCGGCGATCGGCGCGCTCGGCAGCCTGGTCCTTGCCATCGCTTACAGGGCCCTGACCTGGCAGAAGCTCAAGGAATCAGTCTTTCTGACAGCCCGCACATCCGCGATGGTCGGCTGGCTGTTCATCGGTTCGTTCATTTTCTCCGCGGTCTTTGCCGCGCTGGGCGGCGATGACGTCATCAAGGACTTCGTCGTCGGGATGGATCTCTCGCCGCTGGGCTTCATGATCATGGCGCAGATCATCATCTTCATCCTGGGCTGGCCGCTGGAATGGACCGAGATCATCGTCATCTTCGTGCCGATCTTCCTGCCGCTGCTGGATCACTTCGGCATCGATCCGTTGTTCTTCGGCCTGCTGATCGCGCTCAACATCCAGACCTCGTTCCTGTCGCCCCCCGTGGCGATGGCGCCCTTCTATCTCAAGGGCGTGGCGCCGCCTCATGTGTCGATCAACCAGATCTTCGCCGGCGTCATGCCGTTCATGCTGATCGTGCTGTTCGCGATGTTCCTGCTGTATCTCTTCCCGGCGATCGGCATGTGGCTGCCGGCGCAGGTGTACGGCCGCTAGGAGCCTTACATCACGCGGAACTTGCCGCGGCGGTCGAAGGAGTCGATGAGCAGCAGGCCGGCGAGGAATCCGCCGACATGGGCCTCCCAGGCGATATTGCTCTGGCCGGACATCACCGCCGGCAGCAGGGCGATGCCGACCCAAATGGCCGCAAAGATCCAGATCTGCCGGGTATCCTGGCCATGGCGTTGCCGCACCAGCAGGCGGACTGCCGCGCCGAACAGGCCGCTGCCGGCGCCGGAGGCGCCGATATTGGAGATATTCTCGCCATAGTTCAGGGCGAGAAAGGCGAGGTTGCCGAGGATGCCGGTTGCCAGCGTCAAGACCAGCATCCGCCGTTCGCCGATCGCCCGCTCCACGATCGTGCCGAACAGGACGAAACTGACCATGTTCGACAGCAGATGCATCCAGTTGGCGTGGAGGAACTGCGCAGTCACCGGCGTGAGGATCACCGTCCAGTAGAACGGCACGGCGTCGGTAAAGCGCAGTACGGAAAACTGAAAATGCACCAGCAGCCAGTAGTACCAGCTCTCGGGCAGGAATTGGCAGACGACGAACACGCCGATATTCGCGAGGATGAGGATCTGCGTCATCCGCGGCAGGTTGACGATCGGTCCATGGGAGCCGCCGCCGAAGGGGCCGCCGGAACGCTGCGGAGTGAAATTGGCCATTGAGATCCTCGGGTTGTAACTAGCGATCCGCTGTAATCTGGCGACGGGTCATGCCGGCGGCAAGGCTCAAGATGAACAGCGCGGCTGACGAGACGACGATCGACGGTCCGGCAGGTGTATCGAGCCGCAGCGATGCAAACAGGCCGCCGAGGACCGAAGCGCCGCCGATGATTGCCGCCAGGACAGCCATGCGCTCGGGCGTGGCGGAAAAGCGCCGAGCGGTCGCGGCGGGAATGATCAGCAGGGCAGAGACCAGGAGAATCCCGACGGCCTTCATCGCCAAGGTCACGGCGACGGCGATCAGCAGCATGAAGACAAGGCCGGTCAGCTCGGCATTGATGCCCTCGGCGCGCGCCAGTTCCTCGTTCACGGTCAGGCTCAACAACGAGCGCCACTGAAAGATCAGGATCCCTAGCAGCACCACGCCACCGCCATAGATCCACAAGAGGTCGCGCGGCGCGATCGCCAGGATATCGCCGAACAGATAGGACGAGAGATCGATCCGCAAGCTGGGCGCGAAGCTGGCGACGACAAGGCCGATGGAGAGCGCGCTGTGGGAGAGGATCACCAGCAGCGTATCCACGGTAAGTCGCTTTTGCCGCTGCAATGCCAGCAGAAACAGCGCCACGGCAACGCAGATGGCCAGGATGCCGAGATTGAGGTCGATGCCAGCGAGGAAACCCAGGGCGATACCCAGCAAGGCGCTGTGGGACAGGGCATCGCCGAAATAGGCCATGCGCCGCCAGAGGATGAAGCAGCCGAGAGGCCCCGCGAAGAGGGCGATGCCCAGACCGCCGATTAGCGCCCGGGCCAGGAAATCATGGAGCATGGGGCGGCTCTCCGTGTGCGTGCCGACCGTTGCCGGCGACCACCTCGCCATGGAGATCGTGGCGATGATCGTGGTGGTGCTGATAGACCGCGAGTCGCTCCTTCGACAATGGTCCGAACAAGGCGAGATATTCCGGATGGGCGCTCACCGTGTCCGGCTGCCCGTGGCAGCAGATATGGTGGTTGAGGCAGATCACCCGGTCAGTCGCCGCCATCACGATATGCAGATCGTGGGACACCATGAGCACCCCGCAGCCGAGCCGCCGCCGCAGCTGCGCGATCAGATCGTAGAGTTCCATCTGTCCGGTCATGTCGACGCCGCGCACCGGCTCGTCGAGGACCAGGAGCTGAGGCCGGCGAAGGATGGCGCGGGCGAGCAGGGTGCGCTGCAGTTCGCCGCCCGACAGTCCCTGCAACGGCTGGTTCAGGAGATGCTCGATGCCGACTTCCGCCGCTGCCATCCGCAATTCCGCCTCGCCGGCGCCCTTCGCCAGTTGGAGAAACCGCCGCGCCGTCAGCGGCAGCGTCTCCTCCACATGGAAATGCTGCGGCATATAACCGACCGTCAGTCCGGCGCGCCGCTGCACGCGACCGCTGTCTGGCTGCACCAGCCCGAGCGCGATCCGCACCAGCATGGTCTTTCCCGCCCCGTTGGGGCCAATCAGCGTGACGATCTCCCGTGGCGCGACAGACAGGTGGATGTGATCGAGGATGTGGCGACCGTTGCGCGCCAGATGAATGCCGTCGAGCCGCAGCAGCCAGTCCGGAGCCGGCTCGGGCTCGCTATGATGATGCCTGTCATCAGGCATCGCGCGCCCGCCTGCCCTCGGCCCCGGCGCCTTTGCTGCAAGCCGGGCAGAGGCCGTGCATCTCGATGGTCATGCGATCGACCACGAACCCAGCCTTGGCGGCGCTCTGCGACACCGCGCTGCCCACTTCCGGCGCATCCAATTCGGCCACGGCTTGGCAGCCGGTGCAGATCAGGAACTGGCTGACATGGGTGCGGTCCGGCCGCGTGCAGCCGACGAAGGCGTTCAGGGATTCCAGGCGATGCACCAGTCCTTGTTCCCGCAGGAAGTCGAGCGCCCGGTATACCGTCGGCGGTGCCGCGATACGGCCGTCCTTGCGGATCTCGTCCAGCAGGTCATAGGCGCCGACCGGCGCATGATTGCGCCAGACCAGCTCAAGCACGCGCCGGCGGATATCCGTGAGCTTGGAGCCGCGCTGCTCGCAAAGCGCCGCCGCGCGGTCCAGCGCATCTGCCACGCAATGCTGATGGTCGTGCGGCTCACGGCCGAATTCGCCGGCGCGCGGCCGCGATTTGCCGCGGGTGGAGGAGAGGGCTCTTGCCATGCTCTATATGTTATACTATAACGTTGCCATGATGTTATATCGTAGCATCCGGCGCTGCGCAACGTCCAGACGGGGCTGGCTTTGGGTAACTTCGGCCATCACCCAATTTCTCGTGAGCGCATTTGTTCTCTCCCTGTATTCCTCGGCAGCACGGGCCGACGCACCCGTAGTCGTCGCCAGTTTCAAGCCGGTGCAGTCACTGGTCGCCGCGATCATGGAGGGCGTAGGCACGCCGGTGCTGATCGTCAAAGGGGCGGCTTCGCCCCACAGCTATGCGCTCTCGCCGTCGGATGCGCAGGCCCTCCAGGATGCGCGGATCATCTTCTGGATCGGCGAGGGCTTGGAGACCTTCCTGCACAAGGCCATTAAAACGCTGCCCGAAGGCGCCAAGTCGGTGGAGCTTGCGGAAGTTGCAGGATTGACTGTCCTGCCGGTGCGCGAGGGCGGCATTTGGGACGAGCATATGCATGAAGGCGCTGAGGGCGAAGAGAACGCAGTGGCTGAGCACGAACCCTATGACGGGCACCTATGGCTCGACCCGGTGAATGCAAAGCTGATGGCCGCTGCCATCGCCACGGAGCTATCGAAGGCGGATCCAGCCAATGCCGAAACCTATCGCTTGAATGGACAGAAGCTCGAGCAGAAACTTGGTGATCTAGACCGGGAGATCGCGTTGAAGCTCGCGCCGGTCAAGAATACGCCATTTATTGTCTTCCACGATGCCTATCAGTATTTCGACAGGCACTACGACCTGGCTGGCGTCGGCTCGATCACCGTCAATCCCGAACTGCCGCCAGGCGCCAAACGCTTGAGTGAAATCCGGGACAAGATCGTCGCCCAGCAAGCGCGCTGCGTGTTCCGCGAACCGAACTTCGCGCCCTCGCTTGTGGATACGGTGGTGGCGGATACCGATGCCAGGACCGGCATGCTGGATCCCGAAGGCGCGGCCCTGGATGCGGGGCCGGACCTCTATTTCCAGTTGATGCGCAATTTGACGGAGGCGCTTCGGGCCTGCCTGGCGTCCAGCAGCTGAGAGGCGATGCGTCTAGCCGATGGCTGGCTCGATGTGCTGCCGATCATGCGCGAGCCGGCGCTGGCGCGCGGCTTCGGCGTGATTGATAGACCAGATGCCGCTGCCGTCGTTTTCGGACATCTCAAAGAGATCGACGGCGCCGCGATAGAGACAAGACCGGCTGCAGCGCTCTTCAAGGCTACGGCGCACGGCGATGTCAATTGTATCGGGGATCGCGGCGCCGCGGGAGCGGCGGTTCTGCCGGATAAAATAGGTGATATGCCAGAACGGTGCACGGCCGCCCATGCAGGCCAGCGCGTCGAGAACTTCTCTAGCAATATCATCGGTCCGTGGCATCTCAGGCTCCCGCTATCCTTTCAGGCTAGCGGGGCGAGGTTTCGGCGGCGTTTCGTCGGGGAATGAAATCCTTACGAACTGCTTAAGCGGCCAGCGCCTGGCCCAGATCGTCGATGATGTCGGCGGCATCTTCGAGGCCGACGGAAAGCCGGATCATGCTCTCGGTAATGCCCAGATGCGCCCGGTCCGCCGGGCTCAGCCGCTGATGAGTGGTGGTCGCCGGATGGGTGACGAGGCTCTTGGAGTCACCGAGATTGTTGGAGATGTCGATCAGTTCCAGCGCGTTGAGGAAACGGAAGGCCCGTGCCTTGTCGCCCTTGAGCTCGAAGGTCACCAGCGTGCCGCCCGACGACATCTGCCGCTGCGCTAGCGCACGCTGCGGGAAATCATTCCGGCCGGGATAGATCAGATTGGCTACCTCGCCATGAGCGGCAAGAAAATCGGCAATCGTCGCCGCGTTGCTGCAATGTTGGCGGACGCGCAGTTCCAATGTCTCCAGGCCTTTCAGCATGACCCAGGCGTTGAACGGGCTGAGCGACGGGCCTGTGTGCTTCAGAAGCGGATGAAGCTCCTTGACGATAAAGTCCTCGGAGCCCAGCACGATGCCGCCGAGGCAGCGGCCCTGGCCATCGATATGCTTGGTGGTGGAGTAGAGCACGATGTCAGCGCCCAGCGGCAGTGGCTTCTGCAGTATGGGCGTGGCGAATACGTTGTCGACGATCAGCCGCGCGCCGG
Organism: Verrucomicrobiia bacterium; assembly: GCA_035544395.1. GTDB lineage: Bacteria > Pseudomonadota > Alphaproteobacteria > Dongiales > Dongiaceae > DATKFM01. The sequence goes on along the minus strand of DATKFM010000328.1, from coordinate 42,066 downwards.
CGGCGTGGCACAGCTCCGCCACCGCCGGAATGTCGATGAGCTGCAGCGTGGGATTGGCCGGCGTCTCGATAAATACGCAGCGCGCACCCGGTTTGAGCGCATCGCGCCACTGATCCAGATCGGGACCGTCAACCAGTTGCGTGGTCACGCCGTAGCGCGGCAGCAATTCCTCGATGATGTAGCGGCAGGATCCGAACAGCGCCCGCGACGCCACCACGCGATCTCCGGCGCGCACCTGGCACATGATGGCGGCATTCACCGCCGCCATGCCGGTGGCAAGTGCGCGCGAGGCCGGCGCGCCCTCGAGCTGGCACATGCGCTCTTCGAACATCGTCACCGTGGGATTGCCATAGCGGCTGTAGATGTAGCCGGGATCGAGTTCCTTGAATCGCGCCTCCGCCGTCTCGGCGTCGTCATAGACATAGCCTGACGTCAGATAGATCGCCTCGGCGGTTTCGCCGTACTGGCTGCGGGTCAGGCCGCCGCGCACCAGGCGCGTCTGCGGCCGCCAAGTCTTCTTCGGCTTTGCCTTGCTCTGTCTCTGGCTGTCGTCCGGCATTTTTGTCGTTATAGGCTCGTAACAGCGCCTGTCCTCTATTCTTATCGGATTAACAAACCGGGCACCGGATCGCGGGCGTTGCAATGGATTGCCTCAATTTCAGTGACGGTCACTAGAGCTTTCCCCTGTTCGCCCAAACAGTCCCTCGCTCGCTTGGAGCGAAGATTAGCACCGCGACCCTGTCGGGGACCAGCCTCGCGGGGAAATAGTCACAAGATTCAGTGCCATATCCGATCGAATAGCGGATACCGAATCCTCATGCGATGGCCCGCGAAACTCGAACTCAGAACCAGGGCGCCCGATGGATACCGCATTCGGTCTTTTCGGTGCCGGACCAGCGGCCCGCACGTGCATCCTCACCGTCCTGAGTCCGGCGCGTGCAGGGCGCGCAGCCGATGGAACGGTAGCCTTCAAGGGCCAGGGGATGCATCGGCAGATTCCCTGCCCGAAAATCCGCCGCGATCTCTTCCGACGTCCAATCGGCCAGCGGGTTGATTTTGAGGCGTCCTTCCGACGCCTCGACCAGCGCGAGATTGGCGCGCTCGGCGCCATGATGCCGCTTGCGGCCGGTGATCCAGGCGTCGAAAGTCGAGAGCGCGCGGCTCAACGGCACTACCTTGCGGATGCCGCAGCAGGCATCGGTGTCGCGTTGCCAGAGATCGCCATCGGGATCGTTTGCCACGAGTTCGACGGAATCGGGCTTGATGTCGCGGACATCACTCAGCTTCAAGCGCCGCGCCAGCTTGTCGCGATAGGCGAGCGTCTCGGGGAAGTGCTTGCCGGTCTCCAGGAAGATCACCGGCGTCGCTGGATCCACTTCGGACACCAGCGACAGGATCACCGCCGACTCCACGCCGAACGAAGACACCACGGCAATGCGCCCGGGAAATTCCTCTTTCAGCACGCATTGCAGCAGCGCCAAGGCGGCCTGCCGCCGTTGCCGTCCGGCAATGCCGATCGCCCGCGCGCGGAGTGCTTCCGTGCTGGGCGAGAGGCTGACGGGGGCGGGCGAGTCGAGCATGGCGGTTTTCGCGTTCCTCTACGTGTTCCGATTAGTACGCCCAGTAACCCGCACAGACCTGCGAATATTCGTTACTCGCTTCCACCGCCGCGGCGATCACCTTCGGCGCCGGCTCCTCTTCCTCTGCGACTTCACGGCGCGGCGCAGATGCGGGCCGGTGACGGGCGGCGAGCGCCGTCTGCCGCTGGTCGGTCGCCGGCTGATAGACGACGGAGATCCCGCGCAGCGAGCCGGCCCAGGCCGCGGCATCGGCGGCTTCGGGAATCTCGTAGCTGTCGAAGCCGCAGCGGCGCATGAACGCGAGCTGGTCCCGCAGCACATTGCCCACGGCCCGCAGCTCGCCACGGAAGCCGTGACGCTCCCGCAGCAGGCGCGCGCTGCTATAGGCGCGGCCGTCGGTGAACTTGGGGAATTCCAGCGCAATCACATCGAAGCGCTCGATATCGCCCGATATGGTCGACGGCGCCTGATCGCTCTTGAGGCGGATGCCCAGTGGCGTCGGCCGTGCCGCAAGCTGGTCGCGGTTGGCCTGCCAGCGCGCCAGCGTGACTATGATGGCACCCTCAGGGGGAAGCTGCTCCTCGTCCTTCACGAACGTCCAGAGATCGTCGGTGATGCCATTGGCTTTAATGAGCGGCATAGAGCTTCTCCTTGAAGGGCTTGAGGCCGACGCGGCGATAGGTGTCGAGGAAGCGCTCGTCCTCGCCGCGCAGCTTCAGGTAGGTATCGATGATGGTTTCGACCGCGCCGACCACCTGGTCGGTGCCGAAGGCCGGGCCGACGATATCGCCGATGGAGGCGTTCTCGTCGGCGCTGCCGCCGAGGGTGATCTGGTAAAACTCCTGGCCATGCTTATCGACGCCCAGGATGCCGATATGGCCGACATGGTGGTGGCCGCAGGCATTGATGCAGCCGGAGATCTTGATCTTCAGCTCGCCGATATCCAGGAGGCGTGTCAGATCGGCGAAGTGATTGCTGATCTGCTGCGCCACCGGGATCGAGCGGGCATTGGCCAGGGCGCAGTAGTCGAGGCCGGGGCAGGCGATGATGTCGCCCGCGAGGCCGATATTCGGCTCGGCCAGCTTCAGCGCATCGAGCTTGCGCCAGAGCTCGTAGAGCCGGGCCTGCTCCACTTCGGCGAGGACCAGGTTCTGCTCATGGCTGACGCGAATTTCGCCGAAGCTGTATTCGTCCGAAAGATCGGCCACCGCATCCATTTGCGCGTCGGTCGCATCACCAGGCACGCCACCCGCGGGCTTCAGCGACAGGGTGACGATGGCGTAGCCCGGCCGCTTATGCTGCGCGACATTGCTGCGCACCCAGCGGGCGAACAGGAAGTCGCGGCGCAGCTGCGCATCATATTCGGCCGGCGGGCCGGCAAAGATCTTGTAGGCCGGCGGCGCGAAGAAGGCGCGGATGCGTTCGATCTCCGCGGCCGGCAGATCCAGATATCCGTCGCGAATATGCTGCCATTCCTCTTCGACCATCTGGGTGAACTGCGCGGCGCCGACGGCATCCACCAGGATCTTGACGCGCGCCTTATAGAGATTGTCGCGGCGGCCGAGCTGGTTGTAGACCCGCAGAATCGCCTCGAGATAGGACAGCAGATGCCGTTTCGGCAGAAAAGAGCGGATGCTCTTGGCGATGACCGGCGTGCGGCCCTGGCCGCCGCCGACATAGACCTCGAAGCCGGCCTCGCCGCTCTCGTTGCGCAGCATGCGCAGGCCGATGTCATGAACCTTGACCGCCGCGCGATCGCGGGGCGAGCCGGTTACCGCGACCTTGAATTTCCGCGGCAGGAAGGTGAACTCCGGATGGAATGTGGACCACTGCCGGATGATCTCGCAATAGATGCGCGGATCCTCGATCTCGTCGGCGGACACGCCGGCAAAGTGATCGGCGGTGACATTGCGGATGCAGTTGCCGCTGGTCTGGATGGCGTGCATCTCGACCGTGGCGAGTTCGCCCAGGATGTCAGCGGTCTCCTCCAGCTTGATCCAGTTGAACTGGACGTTCTGGCGGGTGGTGAAATGGCCGTAGCCCTTGTCGTAGCGGCGGGAGATATCGGCCAGCTTGCGCAGCTGCTCCGACGACAGGGTGCCATAGGGAATCGCCACCCGCAGCATGTAGGCATGGAGTTGAAGATACAGGCCGTTCGTCAACCGCAGCGGCTTGAATTCGTCTTCGGTGAGTTCGCCGGCGATCCGGCGGTTGGCCTGATCGCGGAACTGCGCGACGCGCTCCTTCACCAGGGCATGATCGTAATTGTCGTAACGGTACATCGCGCCGCTCCTAGGAAGCCGCCGTGGCGTCGGCCGACCGGCCATATTCGGGATGGGTGCTCGGCCCGAGCGCGCGCAGCACCTCGCGGTAGCGCAGCGGTGTGATCCGGCCATTCTCAGTCGATACCGGGATCAAATAGGGCGCCACGACCTTGCGCTCGATCACGGCCTGGTTCGCTTCTGCCTGCAGCAGCGCCGCATCGGAATCATCCTGCGCCACACGGCTCGCACCGACGCGCTCGCTCCACTCGCCATCCGCGGCGAGGAAGACGACGCGGCCGTCGAGAAGCCGGTTTGCGGTGATGACCTGCTGCGGCATCGCTGCGCTCTCCCTCAGGCCACTGCTGCTTCGAGGCGCTCGGGCGTCTGCGCCCGGTCGGCCAGGGAGACGACTGTGCCGATGACGATCAGCGCCGGCCCGGTGATGCCGCTCTGCCGCACCAGCAGGCCGAGGCCGGAAAGGCGGCCATAGACGGCGCGCTGGCTCGGCAGCGTGCCGTTCTCGATGACGGCCACCGGCGTTGCGGGATCGAGACCATGGCCGATCAGCCGGCTGGCGATATAGCCCGCCTTGCCGACGCCCATATAGATCGCCAGCGTCTGCTTCAGCTTGGCCAGCGTGGCCCAATCCAGCTCAGTCTCGTCATCCTTGCCCTGACCGGTAGCCAGCGTCACCGCATGGGCGTGATCCCGGTGGGTGAGGGGGATGCCGACTGCGGCGGCGCAGCCGAGCGCGGCCGTGATGCCAGGCACCAGTTCGGCCCGGATGCCGCGCTGGCGCAGATATTCCACTTCCTCGCCGCCGCGGCCGAAGATGAAGGGATCGCCGCCCTTCAACCTGATGACGCGATGACCATAACGGGCATGCTCGGCGATCAGGGCGTTGATCTCATCCTGGGTCTTGCTGTGGTTGCCCTTGCTCTTGCCGACATAGATGCGCTCGGCATCGCGGCGCACGAGATCGAGCACCGCCGAACTGACCAGATTGTCGTAGATCACCACCTCGGCGCGCTGGATCAGGCGGAGCGCGCGCAGGGTCAGCAAATCCGGATCGCCGGGGCCGGCGCCAACGATGGCGACCGAGCCTTTCGGCGCCTCGGTCACGGCGCGGCCATTCACCAGAGTCAGCATGCGCTCATGGGCCCCGGGTTCATCGCCGGCGAGCAGCTGTGCGGCGATGGGGCCGTCAAAAAATCGATCCCAGAAGCGGAAACGGTTGGCCGCCTGCGGCAGTTTAGACCGCACGCCACGGCGGAAGCTGCTGGCGAACTCGGCCAGACGGCCCAGGCGCGCCGGCAGCAGCCGCTCGATCGACTCCCGCACGCGGCTGGCCAGTACGGGCGCGGCGCCGCCGGTGGAGATGCCGATGACGACGGGGTCGCGCTCGACGATGGCGGGAACGATGAAGCTGGAAAGCTCGGCGCGGTCGGTGACGTTTACGGGCACGCTGGCGCTGCGGGCGGCCTCGGCCACCCGCTCATCAACATCCTCGCGGCCGGTGGCGGAGAACACGACGGTATGGCCGGTGATGTCGCCGGCGACGAAGCCACGGCGGATGGCAGCGACGGTGCCGTCGGCTATCGCAGTTTCGATTTCCTCAACAATGCGCGGCGCGACGACGGTGACCTTGGCGCCGGCCTTCAGCAGCAGCCGCAGGCGCCGGGCCGCAATTTCGCCGCCGCCAACGATTAGGGCGCGCCGCTCTCTGAGATCGAAAAATGCTGGAAAATAGTTCATTGACGTCCTCCAAGCCGCAAGCATTGCGGGCCCACGGAGAACATCCGTGGCGCTTTAGCGCTTGGTAACGCGGGCGCAAGCTGCCCCATCAAATCCCGCGGGTCCGTTGCGGTGGACCATGCCGTAAAAATCAAAAACCCGTCGCAGCTTGGCTGGGACGGGTTGCGTCCGCTTTAGCTGCATTTATTAAGCGCCCGCAAGCTGTTTGCTCAAATCGGCGCTGGGGAAAACTTAATAAGGTGGCCTACGGCTGTCAAGCGCCTCGTTGTTCGAAACGGGCCCTTAGGGCATGATTCCGGCTGAAATTTCCTCATGCGACGCCCCCGCTGGAGTAATGCGACGCCGGGCGCGGGCGGCAGGCAGGCCATGGACTCCGGACGAAAACCCAACCGTTGGCGGCGTTTTGACGTCTGGGACGCCCGTCCCCTGCGCCTCGACCGGTTCGCGGTCGAGGATGCAAGCAACGGCTTTGCCGCCACTGACAGCCCGTTCGATCCCAGGCCGAGCCTGAAGATCTTGCAGGGCCGGGTGGTGGAGATGGATGGCGTGGCCGAGCCGGATTTCGACCTGATCGACCGCTTCATTGCCCGCTACCACATCGACCGTGAGGTGGCGCCGGAGGCCATGGGGGTGGATAGCCGTGCCTATGCCCGGGATCTCGTGGATTTCCATGTGCCACGGCTGCAGGTGGTGCGGCTGGCGCGGGGCATGACGCCGGCCAAGCTGGCGGAGGTGGCGGGCCATCTCTCGACCCTCGAACTGACTTTCGCCCAGGCCAAGCTGAGGGCGCGCAGGCGGCCGGGCAACCAGGCCCATGTCACGAATGCCAAGGATGACCCGCTCCAGCTCGCGGCGGACGCGGCGACCGCGGCCTGCATGGGCTTCGACGAGATCGAGACGACCATGCGGGTGGCCGGCAATGGCTGGTCGAACGCGCTCGCCTGCGCGGTGGGGGCGGCGGTTGGCGGCGGCATCCTGTTCCAATGCTCCATCGAGGAGGCGGAGGAGCTGAAGATCGGCATGGCCGGCTTCACCTCCTATGCCGAGACGGTGTCGGTCTACGGCACGGAGGAAACTTTCATCGACGGCGACGACACGCCCTGGTCGAAGGCGTTCCTCACCGCGGCCTATGCGTCCCGTGGCATCAAGGCGCGCTGCACATCGGGTGCCGGGTCCGAATTGCTGATGGGCTTTCACAGCGCCAAGTCGATGCTTTACCTGGAAGCACGGTGCCTGTGCCTGCAGCGAGGCATGGGCGTGCAGGGCACGCAGAACGGCGGCATCGACGGCGCTCCGATCGCGGCCTCGGTGCCCGGCGGCCTGCGGGAGATCTTGGCAGAGAATGTGCTGGCGGCGCTGCTGGATCTGGAATGTGCGTCGGGCAACGACACGCGCATCAGCGAATCCGAAATCCGCCTGGGCGCCAAGATAATGCCCTATCTGATGTCAGGCACGGATTTGATCTGCTCCGGCTTCGGCTCGATCCAGAAGTACGACAACTCCTTCAACGCATCGCTGTTCAATGGCGAGGACGTGGAGGATTTCCTGGCGCTGCAGCGGGATTTCGTGGTCGATGGCGGCTTGCGGCCGGTCGGGGAGGGCGAGGCGATCGATGTGCGGCGTCGCGCGGTAGATGCGGTGTCGGCAGTGCTTGAAGAATTGCGGCTGGCGATGACGAGCGAGGCGCAGCGCGACAGCGTGGTCTATGCCAGCGGCTCGAACGATACGACGACCTACAGCCTGGCGGAGGTCGGCCGCATCAGCGCCGCCATCCGCGACCGCGGCATCACCGCGCTGGATGTGGTGCGCGTGCTGGCGCAGCGCGGCTTCAATGCCGAAGCGGAAAATCTGCTGATGATGTTGCGGCAGCGGGTGAGCGGCGACTATCTGCAGACCGCGGCGATCATCCGGAAGGGCAAGGTGATCAGCGCCGTCAACGATCCGAACGACTACGCGGGCCCGGGCACGGGCTATGCCATCGACAAAGCGCGCTGGGCCGAAATCAAGACGATGCGCGATTCACTGACCCGCGACGATGTGCTCGCCGAGCAGAACCGGCAGAGCGATGCGTCGCGGCGGCTGGAGTTCCAGGTCATCGGCGATGCCACAGCCGGCAGCGATCCGCTCGAAATCGTCATCGGCCTCAGTCCGGCCTTCGGCACGCAGCTGCAGCGGACGACGGCGGGCCATGAGGTGGCCGATGTGCTCGCGGCGCTGATGGCCGGCATCGCCGATGGTGGCGCCAAGGCGCGCGTGGTGCGTATGCGGCATTCGGCCGATACGTCCTTCGTCGGCCGCACCGCCGCCGATCTCGCGGGCTCGGGTTTCGGCATCGGCATCCAAGGCAAAGGCACGGCGGTGCTGCATGGCCGCGGTCGCGCGCCGCATCTGAATCTCGAGCTGTTCTCCATGGCGCCGATCACTACGCTGGATCACTACCGGCGGCTCGGCGCCAACGCCGCGGCTCACGCCAAGGGCCGGACGCCGGAGCCGGTCGCCGTGCCCTATCGCGGCGAGGCGCTGGGCGCGCGCTACCACGTGCAGACGGCGCTGCTCTACGCCATCGAAACTGCGCTGGTCGATCCCCAGGCGCCGCCGCAGGATCTGCAGGTGAAATTCCCATGAGCGCCAGTACGCCGCGCTATCCCATCGCCGAGCATGAGCCGGAACGGATCACCACTGGATCGGGCAGGCCGCTGTCGGCGCTGTCGCTCGACAAAGTCCTGGCAGGGCAGGTGCCGCGCGATGATCTCTCGATCACGGCGGACGCGCTGCGGCTGCAGGCGCAGGTGGCGCGAGCGGCGGGGCGGGCGCCCCTGGCCGACAATTTCGAGCGCGCCGCCGAGCTTGTTGCGGTGCCACAGGATTTCGTTCTCGAGATCTACGAACTCCTCCGGCCCGGCCGCGCGGCCGACAAGTCGGCGCTGCTGGCTGCCGCCGAACGGCTGCGCCGCGAATTCGCCGCCGAAAGGCTCGCCCTGTTTGTCGAGGAGGCCGCTGAACAATATGAGCAGCGGCGACTGTTCAGGCGGCGTTACTAGGCGCTAGACCGGGTACTGCGAGGGATCGACGCCGCAGTCGACGAGAAAGTGCTTCACCTTGACCACCTCATCCTTGTGCAGGTCGTGCTGCGCGTGATGGAACGTGGCGGCGTGGTTGCCGATCTTCACGCCGACGCGATTGCCGGCTTTATTGTCGATCTCCGCGCCCAGCTCCTTCAGCAGGCTTTCGACATCCTTGAAATCGATATTGTTGCTGATCGGGTGATCGAAAAGGGCGTGCAGGACTTTGCGATGACGATGGTTCATTCGTTCCTCTTGATGTGTGATTGAATGGCAGAATTGAGCTACCAGGCGCCCGCGCTGTCCTTCAGCGAGACGATGTAGCCGACGATGGCGTTCAGTTCTTCGGGGATGAATTGCTGTTCCGGCATCGGATAGTGCGGTTCCCGGATGAAGGAGCGCAGATAGGTGGCGTCGCGGCCGTCACGCCGGGCGACCTCGCGGAAACTCGGCGCCAGGACCTTCTCCTGGCTGGTCGTCTCGTTGATCGCCACGGGTGGCGGTTGCGGCTGGCTCTCCTGGACGCGGTGGCAGGCGGCGCAATCCTCGGTGGCTAGGGCGAGGCCGTCGGCCACCGCCCCACTCTCGGTGAGCTGAACGGAATGGAGATAGGCGAGCAGGTCGTCGATTTCCTCCGGAGTGAACGTGAACTCCGGCATGGGGCCGTGGCCGATCACCAACCCTTCCGCCATGGCCTCGGCCAAGTGATATACCGGCCATTTCCGCTCGAAGCCGCTGAAGGGCGGCGCCTGGCCCAGCGGGCTGGGGCCCGGGCCGGCGACGGCGTGGCAGCGCGCACAGAGCCGCTCGGCGAGTGCGCCGCCGGCCGCCACGTCACCTGAAGCGGGTTCATCGGCACGGGCGGCCATTGCCGATAGGGCATATCCGACAAGGATTGGCGCCAACGCCGCCCAGATCCTGGGCCCCATCATTCGTGCCATGACCTGAACCGCTCCCCCGTCAGTTTTCCGACAATTTCCGAGAATCTTATCCCGGACCGCCGGCCCACTGGTCATTGATCGGTATCAATGTGCCGCCTCGTCAGGCGGGCGGCGGAGGGCTAATCTCCCGCCCATCTCCGGTGGGCAGGGTGCATCATGGAATTAGGTCTTAAAGGCAAGAAGGCGCTGATCACGGGCGCGACCAAGGGCATCGGCCGTGCGATCGCCGAGCGGCTGGTGGACGAGGGCTGCGACGTGGCCATCTGTGCCCGCAACGCCGCCGAGGTGGAAGCGGCCGTGGCGGCGCTGGCGAAGAAAGGCCGCAAGGCCACCGGCCGGGCGCTGGACGTCTCCGACGGCACGAAGCTGAAGAACTGGATCGCCGAGGCCGGCAGCGAACTGGGCGGGCTGGATATTATCGTCCTCAATGCCAGCGCACTGGCCTCCGGCTCGGCGCCGTTGGCTTTCGAGCAGGCCTTCGACACCGACTTGCTGCATACGGTCAATGGCGTGAATGCCGCCCTGCCGCTACTGGAGAAATCCAAGGCCGCGGCCATCGTCGCCATCGCCTCGATCTCCGGCTCCGAGGATTACGGCATCGATAGCGTGGCCTATGGCACGATGAAGGCGGCACTGCTCTACTATATGAAGACGCTGGCCAATCACTTGGCGGAGAAGGGCATCCGCGCCAATGTGGTCAGCCCCGGCACGACTTATTTCAAGGGCGGCTTCTGGCACAAGGTCGAAGTCGACGAACCGGATGTCTTCGCGGAGACCATGAAGAGCAATCCGCTCGGTCGAATGGCCACGCCCGAAGACATCGCCAACGCTGTTGCCTTCGTTGCCAGTCCGGCGGCGAGATTCATCGTTGGGGCAAACATCGTGGTGGATGGCGGCTTCACGCATCGGATCCAAAATTAGGCGCCCAATTTCGCAGTTATGCGCGTTGAGAGTGCAAGCGGAATCAGCAGCTTACACGGCTCATACTGTTCAGAGCGCGCAAGTCTGCCGGGAAGCCGATTTGGGCATGCGGTCCTCTGATTCAAGATGTGGCGGTGTAAAACTTCCAGCGCCCATTTTAGCCAGGGGCAGCCGGCGGGACTTCCCGACTTCGAGGTGGTCTAAGTCCGCGCTAGAGAGTTATTGGACTGCCGCTGATGAAAGCATCGCCTTGATGGTGGCCGTGGTCAGACGGGCGGCCTCACATTCGGCTCACGCTCCCAAAGCCGGTGCCGTTTTGCGGCGGCGATAAAATCCTTCACGGCGTTGCCGCTTGCGAGCGAAACCATCCCATCGTCGGCAGACATGTCGACGTTCGCCTTCTTGAATAGGGGCGCAGTTGCTGGAAGGTGTCCAATTGCCTTGAGGTGCCCAAAAGCATCCCGAATCCAATCAATCGCAGCGGCTTCCTTGAGGAGGGCCGCCACGCCCGCTTCAGAGGCAGCGATCACAACGGCATCAAAAAACAGGGACGGACCGCCTGCGATTGTGAAATCCGGCACCACTTCCTTGCCGGCGCTGTCGGTAATCTTGCCAATCTTGGGCGCGACCAGCGCGATGCGGGCGCCTTCGGCTTTGGCGGCCTTTCGCAGGGCTGATAGGACCTGTGCATCCGTGCCGTCGGTCACCATGACGCCGATCTTCCGGCCACGAATGGTGGCCGGTGCCTTACCGACGATGCTGAGGGCGGGCGATTGCTTCGGCGCAGCGACCGGATCAACTGCCGGTCTTATCCGCTCCGCCTTGCCCTCCATCCGCAATGCGCGCGCCGTGCGGGCGCCGAGCTGCGCGTCGATAAGCTCCAAATGTCCGAGCATGCGCTGACGAATGGCGATCGCTTCGACCTTGGCGAGCTCAAATGAGAACGCTCCAACGATGTGGCATTGCTCAGGCTCGGTCATCGAACGCCAGAACATGCGGGCCTGACTGTAGTGGTCCGCGAAACTTTCGGCGCGGACGCGCAACTTCTTGCCCGCCTCCTCCGCCGGGAAACTCTCGAACCCGCGCTGTGCGTCCTCGCGGGGGCCATCCGGCGAAAGCGAGTTCGGCTCGTAGGCAACGCGGCCTTTCGGCACTTCCATCTGCATATGCCCGTCCCGCTGAAAGTTCCGCATCGGGCAAACCGGACGGTTGATGGGGATCTCGTGGAAGTTGGGGCCTCCAAGCCGGCTAAGCTGCGTATCCAGGTAAGAATGAAGGCGGCCCTGCAGCAGGGGATCATTGGAGAAATCAATGCCCGGCACGATATGGCCGGGATGAAACGCGACCTGTTCGGTCTCCGCAAAGAAATTTGTCGGGTTCCGGTCAAGAACCATCTTGCCGATGAAATCGATCGGCACGCGCTCCTCTGGAATCAGCTTTGTAGCATCGAGGACATCGAAATCGAAGGAATCCGCCATTCTCTGGTCGAATATCTGGACACCTAGCCTGAACTCCGGATAATCACCATTGGCTATCGCCTCCCAGAGGTCGCGCCTGTGGAAATCCGGATCAGCGCCAGCCAGCTTGACGGCCTCGTCCCACACGAGCGACGCGGCTCCCAGCATCGGGCGCCAATGGAATTTGACGAAAGTAGATTTTCCGGCGGCGTTTATCATCCGGAAGGTGTGCACCCCGAATCCTTCGATCATGCGAAGCGAACGCGGGATAGCCCGATCCGACATGACCCACATCAGCATGTGCATGCTTTCCGGCATGAGCGACACAAAGTCCCAGAACGTATCGTGCGCGGAAGCGGACTGGGGGAACGCCCGATCCGGCTCCATCTTCACTGAATGAACCAAATCGGGAAACTTCATCGCGTCCTGGATGAAAAACACGGGGATGTTGTTGCCTACGAGATCAAAATTGCCTTCCTGGGTATAGAATTTGACGGCGAATCCCCTGACGTCGCGCGCCGTATCGACTGAACCCGCGCCGCCGGCAACCGTCGAAAAACGTGCAAAGACGCGCGTTTTCTCCTTCGGATTTTGCAGGAACGCCGCCTTGGTGAATGCCGCGCAGGATTTCGATGCCTGGAAGTAGCCGTGTGCTCCCGACCCACGCGCGTGGACAATGCGTTCCGGTATTCTCTCATGGTCGAAGTGGGTGATCTTTTCCCGAAGAATGAAGTCCTCGAGTAGAGTCGGCCCGCGAGCGCCAATGCGCAGCGAATTTTGATTGTCGCCGATTGTAACGCCCTGATTGGTCGTTAGCAGTTCACCCTGATCGGTGGCGATCTGATGTGTTTCGCCGCCCGATGGCTTCTTGGCCTTCGCCATGAACTCGTCCCCGCTGGTTTTCTTGATCAGTGGAAAATGAAATAGAGAATAATCAAAATTGGAATCGGCACGCCCAGTAACCACATAAGCCCGTACTTCATCGGAATGTCTCTTTCTCTGGTTGCATGCAGTTGCTCCTGCTGCCAATAGGGAACGCAGATACGTCGTTGTAGTTCCTTGCGTTGTCGATTCGAGCCTCCGGCCACCCAAGCCAAGCGAATCTGGTTTGCGCGATAAGGAAGCGGCCGCCCTCGGCAGATCCATAGAGTGGCATGGGCTCCGAGCGGCTGGTATTGGCACTGACAAGTCACCATCTACCAATGGACAGACATCCCCGCCCTCGCGCGCCGAACACAAACCGCGCCAAACCTAAGGACAATCGAATGATCAGTAAGAAACGCGCCAACCGCGACGCACGCCGGATTCGCCGGAGCGTTGCCACGGCCGCTAAGACAAGCATCAAATCCGCAGCCCTTGCGATCGCGGCCGGTCAGGTTGTCGCACGGCGCTCCGCGCTCGGCATTGCAGCGCTCAGGGATCCGCTACTCAACGATCACCAGGAACTCGGCCGCATTATCCCGGAGAAGATAAACGCCTTAAACAGCGCAGCGCTCGGAATTGCATGGCAAACCGGAGAGCTTGCTCGGCGGATTGTTCGTCATTCGGGCACAGAGGCAGTCATATTCTCGCGTGGTATGGGAGCCTTGGCGAAGTGCAGAACCCCAGCTTCTGTAGCCGCCCTACAAGGCGAGTTGGCAACGGCTTGGTTCTTCAGGTCAATGTCGCACGCGATTGCCTTGAACGAATTGTGTATGCGCACCTGGGGCGGGATCGTCGCGCCGCTGCATCAGGTGGTCATGAACAACGCCCGGCGTCTGTCCTAGGCGGAAATGCCGCCTGAAAGCCTGCGGCGAGCTCCCAAGTCGAGGGATACGACGCTTTAGGGAGAAACTGTCCCGGTGGGACGGTTTCTCCTCACGCGTTTCGCAACCGAATCGCCGCAGCGAAGGTTGCGCCTAAGCTGCGGATGGCGACGAAGTGAGAATTTTCCATCTGTGGGAACGTCTGAGAGTAGGGCTCATTGTAATTCTAGGAGCGAAATTTCGCTTCCCACCCCTATGCAAATTGGAGATCAAGCAATGGCGCAAGCCCAAGCCAAGGCCGCCAAGCAGCGGCATGATGCCATCAGCCTGTTGAAGGCTGATCACGAAGAAGTGTCGGCAATGTTCAGCAAGTACGAGAAAACTGGCGGTCGCAAGGCCGAAAAGTCCGACCTGGCGACGAAGATTTGTTCCGCCCTGACCGTCCACGCCCAGATCGAAGAGGAGATTTTCTACCCGGCTTGTCGCGAGCATGTCGAGGATGCCGATGAACTCCTCGCCGAAGCCACAGTGGAACACGGATCTCTCAAGGAGCTGATTGCTAAAATAGAAGGCGGCGAACCTGGTTCCGAAGAATTCGACGCGGAGGTAAAGGTTCTCGGCGAGTACGTGAAGCACCACGTCAAGGAAGAGCATGACGAGCTCTTTCCCAAAGTCAGGAAGTCGGATCTGGACCTCAATGAACTAGGCGAACTACTCCAGACCCGTAAGATGGAACTTCAGAAAGCCAGCTAGTCATCGCCAATTCGTACGATGACTTTACTCCAACGGAGACCGGCCATGAATTGCGTGAAATTTGAATGTGCCCGATGCGGAAACGCTTCGTACAGGCTGGTAAGCAATGTGGCCGGTTTCCAGTTGGCGAGTTGCTCCAAATGCGAAAAGGCTACGCCGATCGAAGTGGCTGATGTGAGGAGGCCTGATGGCCCCTCGCTGAGGCTGCATCTGAAATAGCTCCGAATGCAGTAAGCCGGCGTTTGGCGAAGGGCAAAGCGCCGATAGTCGAATGGGCGATCCTTAGCCTGATTTCGGGAATTCGCTGTTACACGAATAAACGGCCCGTCGCGGAACGATGCCGCGGACGGGGAGTTGCCTTTTTATAGCACCTATATTGCGGCCGCTAACTGTGCGTCCTGCGAAGGGAATATTGAGATGTCCATTTCTAGCCTCGACCAACTTGAACGCGATGCCGAACGGTCCCGAGCTGAATTTTCGGGAGCTGTCGAGCAGTTGCGAAGCCGAGTTTCTGACACTGCCGACGATTTACGGCGCCGGGTGTCGCCTGAAAGCCTCAAAAGTGAGGTGAAACACTACGTCGATCGTGCCAGTCACGACTTACTTCATAATATTGGGCGAAAAGCCAGCGAGCGGCCGCTAGAAGCGATTGCTGTCGGCGCCGGGCTGGCCTACGTGGGCTGGCGATTTCTTCGTAACATCCCAGCGCCTATTCTGCTGCTGGGGGCCGGGGTGGCACTCCTTCGGTCAAGCTCGAGCAACGGTGCGGAATTTGTCGCATCAAGAAATCAGTCCTCCGATGATTCCGGAAGCACATTGGAGAAGGTCGGATCGGCGGTTTCGGGTAAAGCCGCCGCAATTGCCGCCGAAGTCAGCAATACAGTGAGCGAAACGGCGCATGCTACTGGCCGGATGGCGTCCACTGCGACTGCGGCGGTTTCCGATGCCGCCTCCTCGATGTATCGAGGCGGCGCAGATGCCGCGTCGCATGCTGTGAACCAGGCCGCTCAGGTCGGCCGCACAACTCGGGACAACCTACTGGAAGCGTTCGAGCGGCATCCATTGGTCATCGGCGGCGTCGGTTTGGCGATCGGAGCGGTCATCGCCGCATCGCTGCCAACAACGGCGGTCGAAAACCGTCTCTTTGGCAATACGAGCGACGATCTCAGAGATCGCGCTTCAAAGCTGGGAGTGGATGGCTACGAGGCGGCGAAGGCAGCAGGGCAGCGCATCTATGACCGCTCGGTGGCGCAGGGCGAAAACCAGAGCCCAGACAGCACGCCGGATCAGTCAGCGGCCGATAACCCCGCTGCACGCGTCCAATCCGCGGCCGAAGCTGCAAGTAGTAACGGCCGAACAACCATTTAGCGTAATACATCCAATCCGGAGGCCATCATGAGCGATATTTCGAACATTATTACGAAAGATCTTCAAATTCCGACTTCGTCAATCGGGGGTAGCGGGAGCGCGTCTCAATCAAAAGGGATCGGTGCGCAGGCTGCAGATGCGGCGCGCGATATCAGGGATCGGGCGACGCACACAGCCAAGGAGGTTGTTGCGGGCGCCGAATCAAAGCTTCGAGCCACAGCGGAAGAACAGAAGGTCGCAGGCGCCGAGCGTGTCAGCGCCATTGCGGGCGCCATCAGCCGAACGGCAGACGAACTCGAAAGTGAACTGCCGCAAGCGGCACGATATGTTCGCGGAGCTGCGACGGAAATTCAAAACCTTTCGGATACGGTTCGTCAACGCGATATCAACGTGCTGCTTAGGGATGTGCAGGACTTGGCGCGCAGGCAACCCGCCGCGTTTCTCGGCGTTTCAGTATTGGCCGGGTTTGCCGCAATTCGGTTCTTGAAGACTTCCAGCCAATCGGCTTCTGCAGACGTTCTCCCCACTCCCGAACTTCAGGGAAAGCCGTCGCAAGAAGCGCCTGATTTCTCCCGGGAGCCTTCCGGATTCGAACAGGGCAGGCCGTGAGGATTGGAGTCATGTCTACCCAGACTGAAAACAAGTCGTTATCGGAGCTGCTCTCGGACGCCGCTAACAACCTCAATGCGCTCGTGCGAAACGAGGTTCGGCTCGCCCGTGCTGAGTTCGCCGCGAAGGTCAGCCGGGCGGCGGTCGGCTTAGCCATCCTGGTAGCCGGTGTTGCCATGATCGGGGCCGCAATGGTGCTTGTCCTGCTCGCGCTGGCGGGATGGCTTGTTGAAATGGGTTTGTCGCAACCGGCCGCTTATCTGATCGCTGGCTTGTCGGGCGCCGCAATTGGTGCTTGCCTCGCCAGGATCGCCGTCAGCCGGCTGAAGGCTGATGGCATTGCGCCGACAAGGACGATTGAACAACTTCACCGCGACGCCTTGGTTGCCAAGGAGATGGTAAGATGACGATGCATGAGAGTAACGGAAACCGGGATATGCACAGCGAAACGCCGTCGAGGCCGCATGATGGATATCACGGCCACAATAGGAACGACTTCGTGCGAGATTTTGCCGCTTCGATTCGCCAAAATCCGACGGCAGCGGCGTTGATCAGCATGGGAGTGTTTTGGCTTCTCATGGGCGGCAACAGGACCTCCTTGTTTGGAGGGACAGCAGCATCGCCAGACCGAGCCGGCGCGATCTCCGCTACCCTTTCGAACATGGGGTCGCGCATCGGCAAAGGCGCCGGCGCTGCCGCAGCGAGGGTCAGTGATACAGCATCTGAGGCTGCTTCGCAGGTCTCAGATGGGGTAGCAGCAGTCACGAGCTCAGCGGGCGGCCTGGTGTCACGCGCCGGGTCTGCTATCCAGGAAACAAGCCGCGCGGGATATGGATTGGCTCGAACTGTGCAAAACGACCTAGGCGCGCTGTTCGAACGTCAACCTTTGGTACTCGGGGCCGTCGGCCTCGCGATCGGCGCCGGCATCGCTGCGGCATTTCCGACGACCGAGGTGGAGAGCCGACTTGCAGGTGAAACCAGTGACCAGGTAAAGAGTCGGACGCGCAGTTTTGCGAGCGAGCAAGTTGAAAGCGGGAGGACACTGGCTGCGCAGGCGCTTAAGGAGGTCGAGCGTGAAGTTGAAGGACGGGAATGACGCGTCCTCTACTGCATTGACCTTTCAAGACCCGACTTGGTTTGGCGCCGCCTCACTGTCGCAAATTTGAGTGACTTACATATTGCGAATGTGGGATAAATCCGCTGCCAGGGCTCGGATTGCATTCGCATGAATACGCCACCTATCGAACGCAAACTCGCCGCCATCTTCTCCGCCGATTTCGCCGGCTATAGTCGGCTTATGGGTGCAGACGAAGCCGGCACGCTGGCGAATCTTTCGGCGCATCGTGAAGTCATCGACGAGCTTATCCGCCAACGCAATGGCCGCATTGCCAGTACGGCGGGCGATAGCGTGCTTGCAGAGTTTCCAAGCGTGATGGAAGCGGTCCAATGCGGGGTCGAGATTCAACAGGCAATGGCCGCGCGCAACTCTGAGCTTTCCGAAGATAGCAAGATGCTGCTCCGCGTTGGCATCAATGTTGGCGACGTCATGGTGAAGGACGAGGATATCTTTGGCGACGGTGTCAACGTTGCAGCGCGCCTTCAGGGTCTCGCTGAGCCGGGCGGCATCTGTATCTCGCGAGCCGTGCGTGACCAGCTGCGCGACAAATCGCCTTTTGTCTTCGAAGATCAAGGCGAGCAGCCCGTAAAGAATATCGCACGGCCAGTTCGCGTGTTCACAGTGCGCTTCGAGGGCGCGCCAGCGACGGCGGATATGATTGGGGCAAATCCTCTCAACCCGGAGGTCACGCCTGTCGCGACGGCAGATGGCCCGATGGAAGGCAAGGCAGATGAGACAGAGCTAGCGTTCTGGGATTCGATCACGGACAGTGTTGTAGCGTCCGATTATGTCGCATATCTCGAGCGCTACCCGACGGGAAATTTTAGCGCCTTGGCGCGAACTCGACTGATCGGCCTGACAACCGGCGACACCGTCGCGACCGGCGACGAGGTAAAGCTGGAGATCACCTATTGGGAGAGCGTGAAGGACAGCGAGGATTTGGCGATGTTTCGCAGCTATCTCGAAAAATACCCGGACGGGCATTTCAAGGAGCTCGCGGAAGCGCGGCTGGTGCAGCTGCAAGGCGGAAAAATGGGGGCGAGAACGCCCGCCTAGCCAGTATAGATCGGCGTTCTGTCAGCTTGCATTCCCAATAATCGTCTCGCCCTACGGCATTGCCGCCGTCATCGGGTTTGCGGCATTGACGCAAGACGACAGCGAGACCAAAATGTTGGTGACCGGCGTTGTCTTGCTGTTTCTCGCGATGGACTGGCTGGCGATGCTGTTCGCGCATTCAATATTGCGGTGGGCAGATACGGTGCTTCAGGTCTTCGCGATGGTGCTCGGCGTGACACAGATCCCGCTGGGACTTCACGTGATCATCCATAGCCTCAGCATGATCGGCATCTTCGCCGAACGCGCAGACTAGGCGTGAATGAATGGCCGCTCCAGCAGCGCGCTTTAGCCTGACATATTGGCGGAATCTTCTGCCGCCTCTCACTTGGCTCGGCGGCTATCGGGCGGCGTGGCTGCCCAACGATATCGTCGCCGGCGTAACCTTGGCGGCCTATGCGATTCCGGTCTCGCTCGCCTATGCGACGCTCGCGGGCCTGCCGCCGCAGGTTGGCGTCTATGGTTATCTGTTGGGCGGCCTGGGTTACGCGCTGCTGGGGTCGTCGCGACAACTGGCCATCGGTCCCACCTCGGCCATTTCCCTGATGATTGCGGGCACGGTCGGCGCGATGGCCGGGGGCGATGCAGAGCGGTACGCGCAGATTGCCAGCCTGGCCGGCTTCACGGTAGCCGCACTCTGCCTGATCGCCTGGCTGCTGCGCCTCAGCACGCTCGTGACGCTGATCAGCGACAGCGTCCTGGTCGGCTTCAAGGCCGGCGCCGGCTTGACCATCGCGCTTACGCAGCTCCCTAGCCTGTTGGGCGTGCCAGGCGGCGGACATAATTTCATCGAGCGCCTGTTTCTCATTGCCGGCCAGCTCGATCAGGTCAATCTCCTGGTGCTCGCCGTCGGCATTGGCGCCGTGGCTCTGCTGCTTGGCGGCGACCGGATGCTGCCGGGCCGACCGATTGCGCTCGGCGTTGTGATCATTGCGATCCTGCTGGCCACGGTTCTGGGGTTGCCCGCCATGGGAGTTCCCATCACCGGATACATCCCGACCGGTCTGCCGGAATTGAGCGTACCGTCCCTGCGTCTACGGGATGTGGAAGGTGTCGTGCCGCTGGCCATTGGCTGCCTGCTGCTGGCCTATATCGAGAGCGTCTCCGCGGCGCGCGCCTTTGCCAGCAAGCATGGCTATGCGCTCGATCCCCGCCAGGAGTTGCTGGGCCTCGGCGCGGCGAATCTTGGTGCCGCGTTCGGGCAAGGCTATCCCGTTGCGGGCGGTTTGTCGCAATCGGCGGTGAATGACAAGGCGGGCGCGCGAACGCCGCTTGCCCTTGTGTTTGCCTCGTTGACGCTGGCTGTCTGCCTCCTGTTCCTCACGGGGTTGCTGGAGAACCTGCCGAAAGCCGTGCTCGCGGCCGTCGTGCTGACCGCCGTGCGCGGATTGATGGATTTCCGGACTCTGTTCGGCATGTGGCGTGTCAGCCGCCAGGATTTTTATGCCGCGGCGATTGCCTTTGTCGGCGTCCTGGTGCTGGGGATCCTGCAGGGCATCCTGCTGGCGGCTCTGGCGTCGATCCTGATGCTGCTGGCGCGCACATCACGGCCCCATGTGGCGTTTCTCGGCCGGATTCCCGGCAGCAATATCTACTCAGATCGCCTCCGCCATCCGGAAAATGAAGAGCTGACGGGCGTCGTTGCATTCCGGCCCGAGAGCTCGCTGATCTATGCAAATGCCGAACATGTGTTGCAGTTGGTACTGGAAAAACTGCGCAGCGCGGAGCCCTCGAAAATCGACCTGGTCGTTTGCGATCTGTCGGCCTCGCCCTATGTCGATCTCGCGGGGTCGCGCATGCTGCATCATCTGGCCGACGAACTCGCCGGCCGGCAGATTGCGTTCCGCGTCACCGGTGCCCATGGCCGGGTGCGCGATCTCCTGCGTGCTGACAAGCTGGCCGACAAAGTCGGCGGTTTGCACCGGGCGCTGTCACTGGAGGCCGCCTTGAGCGGGACGGCTACGCCCGGCTCAACCTAACAGGGCTCACTTGTAGGAAACCTGTCATCCCTTCGGAAACAGGAAGGTTACAACGAGTCGGCCGCCGAATCCCTCGGGGCCTGTCTCGTCGGGGCTCTCGGCCCAGTAACGCAATCCGGCCCCGAGGCTGATCGGCTGGTTCTCGATTTTGACGAGTTTGCTCACCAGGGCGTTGACCGGCACCGACCAATTCTTGGTCTCCCAGTCATAGGTGCTCTCGGTGTTCAGCGTGAATGTCCAGGCATCGGTCGTGGTGTAGGAGATGAACGGCTGCAGGAATAAACTGCTCACATCGGCCCGATCTTCGTCACCTGCCACGGACCAGATCTGATTCATCAGCGCGCCGACTGTCCAGTGGCCGGCCTGTTTGAGTATCACCGCTGTAGGCCCGACACCAAACTTCTCGCTGCTCAGAAGTTTATCCGTGCCGGTCGGCAGGAGAAATGCCGGGCCGATACCCCAAATGATACCGCCGAAGGACGATGGATTCTTGGGTGAAAAGAAAAAGCTCTGCACGGTATCGCCGAGGCCGAACTGATCGCCGGCGCCCGGAAAGATATCGTTCTGGTAGGTGATCGGCAGGATCGTGCGCGAGATCACGTTCCAATCATCGGCTATCGAAATAGGGATGACCGGCTGCAAGTTCATCGTGAATCGGCAACCGTCATCGGCAGGTCCGATATTGCAATCGAAATTCGACTGCAGCGGCACGCTGATCAGGTTTGCCACCGGATTGGACAGTTTCTTGGCGAGATCCTGGGCTTCATTGGCCGGCGGAGCCGCTTTGTCGGTGGCCTTCGTCTCCGGAGCCTTCGGCTCTGTCGCCGTGTCCTGCGCAAAGGAGACGGCTGTACCAACGGTCGTCATCGTGGCGAACACGAAGGCTCTGATCAGCCTGATCCGCTGGTTTGCCATGCGCGTTGCAACCTCAAATTCTGACGCTGCCTATGTGCTCGCGGGACCGCGGTACCGTCGGAGCATAGGTGCATCCAATAGTGCCGTCGGAGTAGGTGATGCCGGGAATCGAAGCAACCGCTGTCACTATGGTCCAGATAAAGGATTGAGCAGTGTGACGCCGAGGGCAATTGGACCTTAGTCCAATGATGCGCTTTCGCTATTGGGCCCCTGAACTCGCGAAGTTGCGGACAGCTACGTTAGCAGCCTAGCACTTGTGGATCGGCGTTCCGTCCGCTTCATATCCGATGACGCCCGGCTCCCACCAGCGGATCGGATTGGCGCGGAAACTCGCACGCTCGTCCAGCCGCGCCAACAAGTCAGCGATCCTCGCATGGCTCTTGGTGCGCGGATCCAGGCCAATGGGACGATTCTCGGCAAACCTCAGGTGACATGCCAGAAGAATGTCTTGTACCGACAGGCATCCGGGCAGAAAACCGGTTCGATCGTCGGGGATCTGCTCTTCCAGCCATTTCATCAGGTGCGGCAAGCGATCGGCGGAGCGGGTCAGGTGCGCGTTTTCGTTGACGGCGACGCCGGCCCACTTCATTTGCGAGATGGTCGTGATTGCCGTGCCCATGGTCTGGATCGTCGAGAGGATGAGCTTGTCCCGCCATTCGTGGGATGTCCGCCACACGCGCTCGGCAAGCGGCGGCTCTGCGTCGGGCCGCTTCTTGTAGCTGTGCAGCAGATACTCGGCGATCAGACCGCTTTCCCAAAGCTTGACATCGCCGTCCCAGAAGGTCGGCACCTGCAGCGTCGGCGAAGCTGCCGCGCGCTGTTCCACCGAGGGCGTGGTTATCTCCTCCCGCTTCTCATAGTCGAGGCCCAACTCATCGAGAATGATCCGGACCGCCCGGGCGAAGGGCGAACCCGTCGTGAAAAGAAGTGCTCGCACCTTCGCACCTTCCGGAAGCTGGCTTTTGGCGTTCATTTGTCAGATGCCAAAACGCCCCGTCAACGCCACGCCGAATAGCTCCGCCTGTATGACATCGTGCTCGCGATCCAGGGCGGAGTGATCGGACGGGGGTGTCGACTCATTTGCAGCCCTGCGCATGACGTCGGCAACCAGAATATACGCCGCGGACCAGGCCGCCCGCACCTCCGGCGTCCATTTGGTGCCGAGCCCTTGCTCGAGCGTCCATAGCAGCGCCGCACGGACCGATTCGTAGTGTCCGGCGGCCACCCCGTAGTTCCCGTGGCGCCGGCCCAAGGCAGCGAGGGTCGGAATGAGTGCCTCCTGACGATCGAGTCCCTGCACGACCATCGTCAGCGCCTGGATCAGCTTCCGGCGCTGCTCCGCAAGATCGGTGGCCTTGAAGAGAGGCCGTGTCGTGGGATCGATCTCGAAGAGCCTATCGTAGAAGAGGCGCGCCGCCGTTTCCGCCATTGGCGCCACTTCGTGCCAGGTCTCCTTCACTAGGGCTTTCTGTTCGGGGGACATCAGATACTCCGGTTCCGGGGAAGGGGGCATCACTTACCGGCAACCGTGTCATTGCTCAAATCGCAAGATTATGGTTCTGATATCGTCATGAGCGATATCAGGAAAATCGATCTGAACCTGCTGGCGGTGCTGGAGGCACTGCTGGACGAGCGCAACGTGACGCGGGCGGCGGCGCGATTGGGCTACACCCAACCGACAATCAGCGGGATGCTGGCGCGGCTGCGCGATCTCTTCGGCGATCCCCTGTTCACCCGCACCCAGCGCGGCATGCTGCCGACGCCCCGCGCCGAGGCCCTGGCGGCGCCGTTGAAGCAGCTGCTGGCCGACAGCCGGCGCCTCGTCGCGCGCGAGGCCTTCGAGCCCGCGAGCGCCGAAATGACCTATGCCGTCTCGACCAATGACTACATGCAGCATGCGCTGCTGGTGCCATTCGTGAAGCTGCTGCGGCGCGAGGCGAGCCGGATCCGGCTGGCCGTCGCGCCGGCGATCATCGAGGGCCTCGGCGACGCCCTCGCCCGCGGGCGGATCGACCTGGCGTTGACAGTTCCCGAGTTCGCGATGTCCGACCTGCCGTCGCAATTCCTCTATCGCGAGCGCTACGCCGTTGCCGTCCGCCCGCAGCATCCGTTGGCGCGGCGCGGGGCAATGACGATCGACAGTTTCTGCAGCTACGATCATATCCTGGTCTCGCCGACCGGCGGCTCCTTCGAAGGGCCGACCGATCGGGCGCTCGCCCGGCTCGGGCGGCGGCGCATCGTCCGCTATTCCGTGCCAAGCTTCCTGTTCATGCTGGAGCTGCTGCTGACGGATGACCTGGTCGCGCTCGTGCCGTCCCGCCTGCTGCGCGACAACAAGAAACGGCTGGCGGTGCTGAGGCCGCCGATCGATGTTCCCGGCTTCGACGTGATCGCCGTGTGGCATCAGCGCGTCGACAAGGACGTGGCGCACCGCTGGCTGCGGGGCCGCTTGAAGGAAATCGCCAGTTTACCGTGAGCACCGGATTTAGATCCGGGGCATCACGTCTCGCTGTCCCCTCCCGTGTCGGAAGGCCGCGCCGGCGGAGCAAACCATTTCTCGCGGGGCACGACTTTCGGCGTTTCCGGATCGCCTTCATAGGCCGGCGTCATGATCTGCACGCCATGTTCATTGAACAGGTCGAGGATGTTCCGGTGAAGGGCCGTGCGAACATGGGGCATCGCATGGGCGTCTAGGCAATGGACATTCAGTTCGTATTTGATATCGAAATCTCCCAGCGATAGCTGATGGACAAACGGGGCCGGCTCGCGGGCGATTCCCGCGGTGCGCTCCGCGGCCGACAGCAGCATCGCTTCCGTTTGCCGCCAGGGCACTTCGTAGCCGATTCCGACTGTGGTGCTGAGGATCACTCCATTCTTCCGGGCCAGTTCGCTGTAGTTTAAAAGCTGGTTGTTGAGTATCAGCGAGTTCGGGATGACCACGAATTCATTCTTTGGCGTGCGCACCCGCGTCACCAGGAGACTGGTCTCGATGATTTCACCAACCGTATCCTGGATCTTCACCATGTCGCCGACATGGAATGCCCGGCGATAGACCAATGTGTGGCCGGCGATCACATTCGAGATCACCGATGAAGATCCGAGCGACAGCAGGACGCCAAGGAAGATCGAGACGCCGTGGAATGCCGCCGTCCCGGAACCAGGGAGATACGGATAGGCAATCACAAACGCGAATGCCACGATGACCAAGCGGGCAATCTTGTAGGTCGGATCCGCCCATTCCGGAAGAAACCGGGCGATCGCCAGATGGCCTTCCTTCACGGCGTCGAAGAACAGGCGAGTTATCTTCAACACATACCGGGTTATGAACACGAGGATCGCAATCAGGAGCAGATCCGGCAGCGCATCAAGAATTGCCACGCCGACGGTCAGCAGCCGGTCGCTGACGAGACCGGAGAGCCGGATCGATAGCGCTCTCGTCCAGGGGAACAGCCCCAGCAAATACTCCAAGTAAGCGTAGATCAGGATGACAAAGATGATGACCCAGAGGGTCCACAGAACAGTACGAAGCAGCTTCCAAACCTGGTCGCCCCGCACGATCCTCGAAGATTTGGCCTCCAACGGAGCGATGTATTTCAGGTGGCGCGCGGCGGCGAAGCGATTGAGAAATCGCATGAACAGGAAAAAGACAACGAGTGCGATCGCAAAGGCGATGGTGATCGCGAATGCGTAGGCAGCATAGGTGGCCAGGCTCTTGGGGTTTCGATCCCGGCGATATTGCTCAACAGCATCCCGGACCTGCTGGAGGACTGCTTCGGCAAGGAGAGGGCGATCGATGCCTTCCAATTCGGCATCGACGTCGAAAATCGAAACGATCAGCGTATTGCCTGCGACAATGTCGGAGCGGTCCGGCAGCGCCTTAACTGCGATCATCTCCGGTGAGATCGCCGGATTGCTTGCCATGTTGACGATGCGCTGCGTGACCACCTGAGCGCGGTCCGCGGCCGAATAGGCGGAAATGCCCCGGAGATGAAAGAGGAAGGTGCCGTCGATGGTGACGGGGGCGATTTCCAGCGAAGACGGATGACCTGGCTGTGCTGCTTCCTGTGACGACGCCGACGGCATGATCCCAAGACCGGCCCCCGCAAGGAGCACCGCGGCCAGAAGGCGATGTATCGTCCGCTTCATTCCCTGAGGCTGTCAGGATGCATCCGGCGCCGCAACGATAGTTTCGGGGATCCGATGGCGCCCCTTACTTCTCAAAGGGATAGATGACTTTCCAATCCGTCTTCATGTCCACGACGGTCCAGCCGTCCTGGGCCGCCGCATCCAGCGCCTTGTCGAGATGGCCGATGGAGGATTTGCGGTCATAGGCCCATTCACGCGTCCCGTCGGTGTGGTGGACGATCAGCGCGAACCGCGGTCCGTCTCCCGCTGTCGTCCATTGGAGCATCTGGAGGTCACCGTCGGAATTTCCAAATGCGGCGATCGGCCGGCGCCCGATGAATTTCTGGATGCCCACAGGCTTTCCTTCCTTGTCGTCGATGAAGTCGACCTCCGCCTGTCGCACTAGAACCGGCGTGTTCCCCTCCATCTGGTATTTCAGCTTGATGCTGCTGCCCACCACTTGCTCGGGGGGAATGCCGTAAACGCGCTCGACCCAGGGCCGCATGAACTCGATGCCGCCCCCCGAGACGATGTAGGTCTTGAATTCGTTGGCGCGCAGATAGTTCAGCAGCTCCAGCATCGGCTGATAGATGAGGTCGGTATAGCCCCGCTTTTTGACCGGATGCTTCGCGGTTCCCACCCAGTCCGTAACGATCTTTTCGAACTCTTCGGTCGTCATGCCCGCATGGGTCGCCATGACCAGCTCGAGCAAGCCTTTCTCGCCTGCCGCCGCAAGCGCCTTCATGTCGCCTTCCAACACGGCCTGGAACGGTTGCGTCGTCTTCCATTCCGGATGCTGCGGCGCCAGAGCCTTTACGCGATCGATGGCGAACAGGAGCTGGAAATACATCGGCTGCTCGCTCCAGAGCGTGCCGTCATTGTCGAAGGTGGCAATTCGCTCGGGGGGCGCGACGAATCCGGTGCCGCCTTCCTTTGTCACCTCCTCGACAAACGCGATGATGGCCTGCTTCGCGGGGCCTTCGTTCCAGGACGGCAGGGGATCGGCCGCTTGAGCGGCCGCTCCGATAAGCAAAACCAGCGTAACCGCGCCCAAGTGGCGCGCGAAAGACAACAGCATGCTCATCGGATGCCCCCTTCGATCTCAGCACCTATCTTCGCGGAACTAGGTTGCTGCCGTAGCTAGAAGCGCTGCTCCGAGGTGTGCCCCGGAGCAGCGGCCGAACTCAGTTTCCGGAAGGCATCGGAATGTTGACACCCTCTTTCTCCAGCATTTCCCGCATGCTCTGAAACCGCTCGTATTGCGTAATGGTGATGGGGCCGGTGTAGACCTCGCTTTGCAGCTTGCGGGGCGGATACTTCACGTAAGTCTTCATAAGATCCTTGATTGCCGCGCTGATGGTCACCAACGTCCAGGTACGCTCCGTGTAGTTGTTCATGAAGATGTCGTAGCGCTCCTGGGGATCCTGCCAGAGGTCGAAGACCTGGGGCACCGTAGCGACATACTTCTCCGGACCTTTCCAGCCCTGATTCGAATCGACTGCGAGGCCGCCCGTCGCCTGCCCGTCATCCCCGCGCAGATTGAAGACGGCCTTGTAGTTGCCGACGCGCGCCGCACCGGGGGTCAGCTCGTTTTCAGTGAAATAGAACCAGTTTTTGCGCGCCGACGGGCCTGTGCCGAACAGGACCGGCGACATGTCGATGCTGTCGAAATAGATCGGCTTTCCCTCGCGATCGTTCTCCGGCAGCTTGATGCCGGCAACGGAGGCGAAGGTCGCCATCAGATCGAGACCACCGACGATCTCATGGTTTTTCTTATTGGCAGCGATCTTGCCCGGCCACCAGGCAATGGCTGGAACGCGATTGCCGCCTTCACGCACCGTTCCCTTGGTGCCACGGAACGGCGTGTAGCCGGCGTCGGGGTAGACATCCTGCCAGGCGCCGTTGTCGGTCGTGTAGAAAACGAAGGTGTTCTTGTCGAGGCCAAGGGCCCGGAGCTTGTCCATGATGGCGCCAATATGGGCATCGAGCTCGACAATGGAGTCGGCGTACTTGGATTTCGACAGGGACTTATGGATGAAATCCGGGTGCGGCATGTTCGGCTGGTGCACCTTCATGTAGTTGACGTTCAAGAAGAACGGCGTGTCGGACTTCGCCACCTGGTCGAGATAGTCCAGCGCCGCCTTTTCGACGTAGCCGTCAAAATACGGGATGCCGACCACGCCCTTGTCGGGCGTATCGACATATTGTCCGTTGATCTTGAAATCCTCTTTCGGTGCTTCACCGGCCTTGCCCGACAGCGAGCCCTTGGTCACCTTTTCGAACATGGCGCGAAGCTCCGGATCCATGTCGGGGAACCAGGTCGGATCGGCGTAGGTATAGGCATTCAAGTGATAGAGGCCGACATATCGCATCTCGTCATAGCCCTGCGCCGTGGGCATGGCGTAGTCGGCCTCGCCAAGATGCCACTTGCCGGTAAAGAAGGTTTGGTACCCCGCCGTCTTCAACACCGAGGCCAAGGTCCATTCCGCCGCCGGCAGGCCGCCGCCCTGACCCTGGAACGCCACGGTGGTCATGCCGCTGCGGTTCGGAATGCGGCCGGTTTGCATGGCGGCCCGCCCGGGTGTGCAGCTTGGCTGGGCGTAGAAGTCGAAGAACGTCATGCCTTCATCGGCCAGGCGGTCGATATTGGGGGTTGGCATGCCACGTCCCTCGCCGCCGCCATAGGGACCGAGGTCGCCATAGCCGGTATCATCGGAAACGATGAGGACAATGTTCGGCTTGTCCTGAGCGAAAGCGGGAACCGCGGCCAGGAGAATTGCCGCGGCAACCACGGCCGTAGCGCAGATAAATTGCTGACTACGCATAGAAATCCTCCCGACTAGCTGTTGAACCGCCTAGAGCGAGCGATTGCTGTGATTCAACCCGATTTGTACTGCTGAATACACCGATATCGGGCACGCGGCCTTTTGGCCCCATGTTCGACAGTATGGAAGCATCAATAGGCGCTCGGGGTACGGTTCACAATTGGACCAAGGTCCAATTAGCTTATGACGTACCCATTAGGCGCCCGCTGGGTTTGCATCCGCTGCTTCGTGAGCGCGCAGTGTCGTTTTGATAGTTCTTTGACGATTTGCGCACGGCTTTGTGACGCCTGATCGCTACCATGTGTCTCCCCCGTTGGAGGCGCAGAGCCGTCCTCCAGGCAAGCACGACATGAGGATAACGAAATGAATGCGAAACTAGCCTTAGCCGGCGTTCCCCCAGGCGATGCTCCGCAAATCGATTTGGCCGCCATCAAGGCCAAGCAGCAGGGAGCCTGGTCGTCGGGCAACTACGCTATCGTCGGGACCACGCTGCAGATCGTCGGCGAGGAGCTGTGCGAGGCGCTGGATATCCGTTCCGGGCATAAGGTGCTCGATGTTGCCGCGGGCAACGGCAATTTCTCGCTGGCGGCGGCGCGCCGCTGGTGCGATGTCGTGTCGACCGACTATGTGCCGACATTGCTGGATCGCGGCCGCGCGCGTGCGACGGCCGAGGGTGCCGAGATCGATTTCCGCGAGGCCGATGCAGAGGCGCTGCCTTTCGAGAACAGTCACTTCGATATCGTCGCTTCCACCTTCGGCGTGATGTTCACGCCCAACCAGGAGCGCGCGGCGGCCGAACTGCTGCGGGTGTGCAAGCCCGGCGGCAAGATCGGCTTGGCCAACTGGACGCCGGAAGGCTTCATCGGCCAGATGTTCAAGACCATGGGCAAGCATTTGCCGCCGCCCGCCGGCGTGAAGCCGCCGCCCTTGTGGGGTACGGTGCCGCGCCTCTCCGAGCTGTTCGCGTCCCAGGCCGCGTCGATCAAGGCCGAGCCGCGGAACTTCGTGTTTCGCTACAGGTCGGCGGATCACTGGCTGGAGGTCTTCCGGACCTACTATGGCCCGACGCTCAAGGCCTTCGCGGCGCTGGAACCGCGGGCCCAGGCGGCGCTATCGGGCGACCTGAAGGCGCTGGTAGAGAGGTTCAACCGTTCGGGCGATCTATCGATGGTGGTTCCCAGTGAATATCTTCAGGTCGTGATTACGCGGCGGTAACTCGGCGGCCGACGCCACTTTCCATCGCCTGTCATCCCGGTCGGTCCCGTTCTCTTGGGTCTCCGGGATGACAGCGCCGGCCGTTTTTCGGCCCCTCGGATGCCACTCTGGATTCGCCCACCCCGATGCAATAGTCTCCGGGCCGGTGCAAGTGCTGCCCGGTCTTGTACCCGTGGTTTCTGAGCGCCATGAGGCGAAGATTCGCGAGCCTAGCTCTCGCGCAACTACAGGGATCTTCCTGAAGTTGAATGGTTGGCTTTTGTCGGCGCATCAGAACTGCGCGTTTGCAGGGACAAAGTACAAAGAGCGCCATCAGGCGTAAGCCACTTAAGCAGTGGTTTGTTCGACATGAACGGCAGTCGAGAAATCATCCGGGACGGTCATCGGGCTTTCCAGCGCGGCATGGATTTGATCGCTCAGCGGGGGCCGGTAAGGGCGGTCGCCGCGTTCTGCGGTTTCGTCGTGGCCTATTATTTCGCCTACCGCTATGGCATGTCGTTCAGCCAGGCCGCCGCGTCGCCGTTCTGGTTTCCGGATTCAATTCTGCTCTGCGCTCTCTTGATGAGCCCGCCGCGGCGATGGTGGCTCCTCATCTTGGCAATCCTGCCGATCCGCTTGTTTTCCGAAGTCGCGGCCGGCATTCCCGCCTGGTTCCTGTTGGCGACATCCGCGATCGATTCTGCAAAGGGGATCGTCACGGCGCTGGCTCTGCGCTGGCTGATCGACAATCCGCTGCGTCTCAAGACCGTGCGGGAGTTCGCACTATACCTACTTGTCGCCGTCCTTGCAGTTCCGGCCGCTGGGGCCTTTGCCGGCGCCGCGGTGCGGAGCATTTTCGATCCCAACTTCTGGCTTTCATGGCAGCAATGGTTTCTCGGCGATGCGCTGGCCCAGCTCATCATCACGCCGGCCATTCTCTACTGGGTATTTGGCGCGCAGGGAAATCTGCGAGTGCGCAGTTCCAGGCGGCTAGTCGAAGGCGGTTTGCTGGCGGCCGGATTGATCGTGAGCGGATATCTGGCAACCAACACGGAATCTAGCTCGGTCGATTTCACAGAATCGCGATTCTATGCGCCCGTCCCCTTCCTGTTCTGGGCAGCGATTCGATTTGGCATGGTGGGCGCGTCCGGGGCCGTCACGGTCATTGCATTCTTTGCCGTGGAAGCCGCGCTGGTGGGCCGCGGGCCGTTCTCCGGCCGCTCGCCCGGCGACACCGCGCTTGCCTTGCAGCATTTCTTGCTATGGAGATCGGCGCCGCTGTATCTCGTGGCAGCTCTCACAGAACAAAGATGGGGCGTCGAGCGGCGCTTGCGCGAGAGCGAGGACCGCTTTCGCAGCATGGCCAACACCGCCCCCGTGCTGCTCTGGGTTTTGGACAACAACAAGCATTGCGAGTTTTTCAACCAGGGCTGGCTGGAGTTCACCGGACGCAAGTTGGATGAGGAAATCAAAGCGGGTTGGCTGGAGAATGTGCATCCGGAGGATGCGCCGCATTGTCGCGAGGTCTACGTTGCCGCCTTCGAGGCCCGGGAACGGTTCGAG
Source organism: Verrucomicrobiia bacterium (assembly GCA_035544395.1). Taxonomy (GTDB): domain Bacteria; phylum Pseudomonadota; class Alphaproteobacteria; order Dongiales; family Dongiaceae; genus DATKFM01. The sequence continues at coordinate 10,780 of DATKFM010000328.1, read as the reverse complement.
ATCGAGTATCGGTTGCGCCGCCATGACGGCGAGTATCATTGGGTCCTGCAGCGGGGCGTCCCGCGTCATTCACAGAATGGCGATTTCATCGGCTATATCGGCTCCGCGATTGACATCACCGACCGCAAGCAAGCGGAAGACAGCAACCGGAAGCTCGCCCATGCCCAGCGCCTGGTGGTTCTCGGGCAGTTGAGCGCGGCGATTGCCCATGAGGTCCGGCAGCCTTTGGCCGCTATCCTTAGCAATGCCGACGCCGCTCGGATGATGCTGAATTCGCCGCGCCCGCCCCTGGGCGAAATCCGCGACATCATCGCCGACATCCGCAAGGATGATCTGCGGGCGGATGAGGTCATTGGCCGCATCCGGGATTTCCTGCGCAAGCGGAATCCGCAGATGCATCGGCTCGACCTCAATGTCGCGGTGTCCGACGTATGCCGGTTCGTGGCGGCCGATGCGCGGAAGCGGCAAGTGCAAATCCGAACCGACCTTGCCCCCGGGCTTCCCCTGGTGATCGGCGACAGGACGCAACTGCAACAAGTCCTGTTGAACTTGATCGTCAACGCAATGGATGCGATGCAGGACCATCCGCACGGGTCACGCCAGCTGTCAGTCCGGACGGAGGCGAATGGCATAGGCGGCATCGACGTCGCGGTGGAGGATTGCGGCAACGGTATTCCTCCCGGCGATCTGCGGCGCCTGTTCGAGCCGTTCTTCACCACGGGCATAGAAGGCATGGGACTCGGGCTGACGATTGCGCAGTCCATCATTGCCGCCCATCACGGTCGCATCTGGGCGGAGAACAACCCCGGCGGCGGCGCGACATTTCACTTCAGCATCCCCACGGCGGAAGGCCAAACCGCGCGCCGGTCCGCGAATACCGGATAGGGCGGCGGGAGATGAAGCGGATTGAAATGTCGCGTGAAGAATGCCGAAACCACACCTAAGTCGCAGCCGTAGCACTTAAACCTAGCTCCAACGCGGTGCCGCCCGCGGCCTTGTTGCGACGCCCTCGCTGGCCCAATATTCGCCGCTGGATTGAACGCCTCATGGTGGGGAGGGGTGGGTATGCCGGATTTTCCTATTATCGACAGCCATGTGCATCTGCTGGAGCCCACGCGCTTCGGCTATGGCTGGACGAAGAATGCGCCGCAGTTGAAGCGGCTGGTGCTGCCCGATGACCTGATACGCGCGGCCGCGCCGGTGGCGATCGAGCGGTTCGTCTTTGTCGAGGTCGATGTGGACTTCCCGCAGCATCTGGACGAAGCGGCCTGGATCGAAGGGTTGGCGCGGGCGGACAAGCGGCTGGCCGGCATGGTGGCGGCGCTGCCCCTGGAGCGCGGCAAAGCGATCGAGCCGGAGCTGGATCAGCTTTGCCGCAACAAGAGCCTGCGCGGCATCCGCCGCCTGATCCAGAACCAGGCTGATCCCGATTTCTGCATTCGTCCCGCCTTCATCGACGGGCTGAAGCTGCTGGCGGCGCGCAACCTGGTGTTTGATATCTGCGTCTTCCACCATCACATGCCCAATGTGCTGAAGATGGTACGGCAATGCCCCGAGGTCCGGTTCGTGCTGGATCATATCGGCAAGCCGGGCATCAAGGCCGGGCTGATCGATCCCTGGCGACAGCATATGAAGGAACTGGCGGCGCTGCCAAATGTGGATTGCAAGATTTCCGGCGTGACCACGGAAGCCGATCACAAGAAATGGACGCGGGAGCAGCTCAAACCCTATGTCGCCCATAGCATCGAGGCCTTCGGCTTCGACCGCGTGATGTATGGCGGCGACTGGCATGTCTCCGAACTGGCGGGCAGCTATCCGCAATGGGTAGAGATCGTCGATTGGGTGACGGCGGGGGCGACGCCGGCGGAGAAGCGCAAGCTGTTCCGCGACAATGCCATCCGCGTCTATCGCCTGAACGGGGCCGCATGAGCGGGACGGCTCCAGCTTGGCAGCGGCGCGCCTACAGCATCGACGCCCTGCGCGGACTGGCGCGCGGCGCGCTGCCGCGGCCGGTGTTCGATTTCGCCGATGGCGGTGCGGAGGATGAAGTCACACTCCGGTGGAATGAGACGGCGTTCGATGACCTGCGGTTGTTGCCGCAGCCCTTGCGTGGCGCGGCGACACGCGATCTGTCGGTCACTCTGTTCGGCAAGCGGCTGAGCCTGCCTGTCATCGTCGGCCCGGCCGGATTGGCCGGGTTGTTCTGGCCCGACGGCGAGCGCTGTGCTGCGCGCGCGGCGGCAGCGGCGGGCACGGTTTTCTGCCTCAGCCATGGTTCGGTCTGCAGCCTGGAGCAGTTGGCGGCGACCGGCGCCGCGCCGCGCTGGATGCAGGTGTTCGTCTACCGCGACCGCGGTTTCACGCGCGAACTGACGGAACGGGCCGCGGCGGCCGGCTTCGATGCCCTGGTGCTGACGACCGACAATCAGCTCCTGGGCAATCGGGAGCGGGACATCAGGAATGGCTTCGCAATCCCGCCGCGCTTCGGGCTGGCGGAATATTTGTCCATGGCGTTCCGGCCGGGCTGGCTGTGGCGCATGCGCGGCGAGTTGAACCGCATCACCTTCGGCAATTATGTGCGGCCGGGCGAGGCCGACGACATCCGCGCGATCGCGGGACGCATGGCGTCGCTCCTCGATCCTTCGATGTCGTGGAAGGATGTGGAGGAACTGCGCAAGGTCTGGAAGGGGCCGCTGCTGCTCAAAGGCGTGCTGCATCCGGCGGAGGCCAAGATTGCTGTGGAACGTGGCGTCGACGGCCTGATCGTGTCGAACCATGGCGGCCGGCAGCTCGATGGCGCGCCGGCGAGCCTCGAGGCGCTGCCGGCGGTGGTGCATGCGGTCGCTGGCAAGATCCCGGTGCTCATGGACGGCGGCGTACGGCGTGGCGCCGATGTGGTCAAGGCGTTGGCGCTGGGCGCTGCCGCTTGTCTCGTCGGACGGCCGCAGCTCTGGGGCCTCGCGGTCGCGGGCGAGGCCGGAGTCGCCCATATGCTGGAAATCTACCGGCGTGAAATCGATCGCGTGCTCGGCCTCTGCGGCATCACCCGCATCGCCGATATCGACAGGAATCTGCTCTTCACCCAACACCGACAGGAATAGATCATGATCAAGGACCCGCCCGCCCTTACCATCCGCCGCAATTTTCTGCGGCCGACGCCGGCGGAGGTTGCCGCCTTCGCCGATGTGCCGACCGGCTATGTGGTCGACGCGCTCGGCGGCCGCGGCGCGCTGGACTATCGCATCAAGCCGCTGCTGCCGGTGAAATCCGTGCTGGTGGGCGTGGCGGTCACCTGCCATTGCGGCCCGGCGGACAACCTGGCGGCGTTCGGCGCGCTGGAGGCGGCGAAGGCGGGCGATGTGGTGGTGGCTGCCACGGACGGCTTCACCGCGACGGCGCTGGTGGGCGATCTCTATATGGGCATGGCGCGCAATCGTGGCCTCGCCGGCCTGGTGACCGACGGGCTCGCCCGCGATCTGCCAGGCATCCAGGCCGTGGGGCTGCCGATCTACTGTGCGGGCGTGACGCCGAACTCGCCGGCGCGGGTCGGGCCGGGAACGGTGGGACTGCCGGTGGTGGTCGGCGGTTCGGTCGTGGAGTCCGGTGACATCGTCATTGGCGATGTGGACGGTATCGTGATCGTCAGGCGCTCGGAGGCGGCCGCTGTCATCGCCAAGCTGGCGGACATCCGCACGGCCGAAGCGGCGCTCGACGCCAAGGTGAAGGGTGGTCTGCAGGTGCCGGAGTTCTTCAAGAGCGTGCTGGCGTCGGACCGGGTGGTGGAGGTGGACTGACGGCTAGTAAGTTTCCCATTGTCCTGCGCCTGTTAATCTGTTGAAAAATCGGGAAAACACCGCCTTTTTCGTTCGACACAAAATTCCACAGAAATTGACAAAATCTGGCAATATGCCAAAATTATGCTACCTTGTTGACGTCTTGCGTCGGGGCGCGGGTTTGCCATAGGGACTCCTGAGATGCCGGATCGCTCGCTTGCAAACCTCCCTGGGCCTGCGGCCGGCGGTGTGACCGGCGCCCCGACGCAACGATGAGCACGCTGACCCTGGCCCAGGTGACGCGGCGTTATGGCGGCTTCACCGCCGTCGATGATGTCTCGCTTGATGTGGCCGATGGCGAGTTCGTGACGCTGCTCGGCCCGTCAGGCTGCGGCAAGACCACGACGTTGCGCATGGTCGCCGGCTTCATCGCGCCTGACAGCGGCGAGATCCGGTTCGGCGACCGCCAGATGACCGACGTCCCGCCGCACCGGCGCAACACCGCGATGGTGTTCCAAAGCTATGCGCTGTTTCCCCACATGTCGGTGGCCGACAACATCGCCTTCGGCCTGCGCATGAGGAAGCTGTCGGCGACGGAGCGGGAGAGCCGCATCGCCGAGGCGCTCGATATGGTCAGCCTGCGCGGCCTCGAGAAGCGGCGGCCGGGCGAACTCTCCGGCGGACAGCAGCAGCGCGTGGCGCTGGCGCGGGCCATCGTGACGCGGCCGGATATCCTGCTGTTCGACGAGCCGTTGTCGAACCTGGACGCCAAGCTGCGCGAGAAGGTGCGCATCGAGATCCGGGATTTGCAGCGGCGGCTGCGCATTACCACACTTTACGTCACGCACGACCAATCGGAGGCGATGGCGATCTCCGACCGGATCGTGGTGATGAATGGCGGCCGCATAGAGCAGGAGGGCGATCCCGCCACCATCTATCGCCAGCCGCGCAGCGCCTTCGTCGCGGACTTCCTGGGCGCGGCGAATATCGTCGCGGTAACAGCGATTGCCGACGGCATGGCCGAGACGGCGGTGGGCCGCTTCGCCTTTACCGGCGAGGGACCGGCAAGCGGCGGCGCGAGATTGAGCTGGCGGCCCGAGGATATGCAGCTCGTGCCCGACGGCTCCGGCAATATCCGCGATGCCGTCCTGCGCAGCGCCGTGTTCCGCGGCAATTTCACCGAGCTTCTGGTGGAAGCGTCCGGACAGCAATTGCGGGCGCAGGTCGATAGCGGCGTGGTTTTGCAGGAAGGCCAGCGTGTGTCTTTTGCCGTGCGCCCGGACCGGGTGCGGATCGTCGCATGAATACCCTGCAGCCCCGCTGGCCGGCCTTGCTGCTGCTCATCATTCCGGGCGCGGGGTTCATCTTCTGCTTTCTCGCAGCCGCCATCGCCATGACCTTCCTGCAGAGCATCGGCCTCTATTCGCTGGTCGGCGAGTCCCGGCTGACGGGCAAATACTGGCAGGTCATATTCGACAGGACGTTCATCGACAGCTTCCTATTCTCGCTGAAGGTCGGTCTGGGCAGCGCCTTCGGCACGCTGATCTTCGCCTATCCGCTGGCGCTGTTTTTGCGGCGACGCGGCTTCGGCACGCGGACCATCGGCTCGATCGTCAAGATCCCGCTGTTCGTGCCGGCGCTGGTGGCCGCTTTCCTGATCCTCAACGTGCTCGCCTACAACGGCATCCTCAACAGCCTGCTGATGGAGATCGGGCTGATCGACCGGCCGTTCCGCATGCTGAACGACAAGTTCGGCTGGAACGTGCTGGTGATCCAGATCTGGAAGAACCTGCCGTTCCAGCTGCTGATCCTCGCCTCGGTGTTGCAGACCATCCGCACGGATATCGAGGATGCGGCGCGCAATCTCGGCGCCAGCCCGCTGCGGGTGATCCTGCATGTCACGCTGCCGCTGTCGGTGCCGGGCATCCTGATCGCCATCGTGCTGGTGTTCATCCTGACCTTCGGCGATTTCGCCATCACCCGGGTGGCGGGGCCGGTCTATCCCTCGTCCCTGTCGGTGCTGATGTACACCGATGCCTTCACCCTGCAGCAATGGGGGCCGGCCGCCTGCATCGGCGTCGTCATCGTCGTCACCTCTCTGCTGTTCGTCGGCGTCTATGCGCGCACCGCCCGCGCGCTGCAGGAGATGGGCCGGTGAGCGCCGCGGCCATGGCAATGCCCGCACCGCGCCGTCGCGCGCGGCCCACGCTGCGGCGTTTCCTGGCGCAGCTCGTTGTCGCGCTGCTGGTGCTCTGGACCGGCGTGCCGCTGTTCATGGCCGTCATGTGGTCCCTGGTAAATCCGGACGAGCCCTGGTCGCCGCCGGCGATCCTGCCGCCGAGCCTGTCGCTGGCGCAGTGGAAATATGTGTTCGAGTTCTCCGAGATCGGCCGGGCAGTCACCACCAGCTTCATTCTGGCGCCAATTGTTACGGTAGTGTCCTTCCTGCTGGCGCTGCCGACGGCTTATGCTCTGGGACGCTGCCAGTTTCCCGGCAAGGAGGCGTTGCGGGTTCTCATCCTGCTGCCGATCGTGCTGCCGGCGATGGTGATCGCCATGTTTCTCAGCCGCGTGTTCCAGGGCCTCGGCCTGTCGCAGACCTTCGTCGGCCTGGTGATCGGCCACACGCTGCTCAGCATGCCCTACATGCTGCGCATCCTCGCCACCGCGTTCGAGGCCATTCCGCAGGACGTGATCGACGCCGCGCGCAATCTCGGCGCCGGGCAGCTCGCGCTGGTCTGGCATGTGCTGATTCCCCTGGTCATGCCCGGCCTGTTCGCCGGCGCGGTGTTCACCTTCATCAACAGCCTGGAGGAGTTCAACCTGACATTCGTGATCGGGACGCCCACATTCCAGACCATACCGACCGTGCTGTTCGACTATCTGGGATATCATTTCGTGCGCACCAACGCCGCCGTGGTTTCCATCATCCTGATGGTGCCCAGCGTCGCGCTTTTGTTTATCGCAGAGCGCTTTCTGAAGACGGAGTATCTGTCCTCCGCTTTCGGAAAGCTTTGACAAACGGCCGCCGGCGAACCGCCGGGGTCAAACTGAGGGAGGAGACGAAGATGACCACAAGACGCGCTTTCCTATCCGCCGCTGTCGGTTTGGCGGCGCTCACCGCCGGACCTGGAATTGCCGGCGCGGCCGACGACCTGCTCACCCAGCCTTGGGACAAGATCGTGGAAGCGGCGAAGGCCGAGGGCAACATGACCTTCTACGCCTGGTGGGGTGAGGAGTTCTGGCGCACTGCGGCAAAGGACTTCGAGGCCAAGTACGGCATCGCCGTGAATGTAGTTACCGGCGACCGGCCGGCGAATATCGGCAAGGTGGTGGCCGAGGCGTCGAGCGCCGAAGGCACCATCGATGCGCTGCTGGTGGGCGGCGTGGAGCTGAAGGGCCTGCTGGATGCCAAGGCACTCTATGGCCCGCTGGTGGGCGTGATCCCCGATTCCGACAAGCTGGATGCCAAGCTGTCGAAAGTGCAAGAGGGCTATGCCACCGGTGGTTATCTGGTGCCGGTTTATCGCAACCAGACCGGTTTTGTGTATGACCCGGAGAAAGTGCCGACACCGCCGCAGACCTGGGACGAATTCACGGCGTGGCTCGACGCCAATCCCGGCCAGTTCGCCTTCAACGATCCGTCCAAGGGCGGGTCCGGCCAGGCCTTCGTGCAGGCGGCGATCGTCAACATCCTCGGCGACGAGAAGCGTTATGACGGCGACACCGAGCTGGATAAGGCCAAGGTCGCCGACTGGGGCAAGGTGTGGGACTGGTTCAACGCCAATGAAGACAAGTTCACCATCACGGCGTCGAACAACGACTCCCTCGATCGCGTGAACCAGGGCGAGGTAATGATGGCCTCGGCCTGGGACGACGACACCGCGGTGTCGCTCTCCAAGGGCACGCTGTTCAAGCGGGCGAAGCTCTACATCCCCACGCTCGGCATGCCCGGCGGCGGCGACAGCCTGGGCATTCCCGCCAACGCCCCGCACAAGGCGGCGGCGCTGCTGTTTGTCAGCTACCTGATTCAGGCCGACGTGCAGAAGCAGCTCAACGCCACCATCGGCAGCTACTTGGCGCGCACGGACATCACGGGCGAGAACGCGCTGATTCCCGAAGAGCAGCGCCAGCAGAACGGCCGGCCCTGGATACCGGGCGCGTACAAGGGCTATTTCATCGAGCAGTTCGTGTCGCAGGTGCTGCAGCAGTAGGCGCCGCAACCAATGTTGTCCCGGAGATCGCGCGTCAGCGCGATTATCCGGGATGACAAGGTTGCGTTACTTTTTCTTCCTTCGTGTCGCCAGCAGGCAGAGATAATCGAGGCACAAACTCGCGCCCGCCAGCGCGCTGATCTCGCCGACGTCGTAGGCCGGTGCCACTTCCACCAGATCCATGCCGACGAAATCGATATCCACGAGGCCTCTGATGATACGCTGCGCCTGCCAAGTCGTGAGTCCGCCGCACACCGGCGTGCCGGTGCCCGGCGCATAGGCGGGATCGAGGCAGTCGATGTCGAACGACAGATAGGCCTTGCGCTTGCCCACGATCTGCTTGACGCGGTCGATCACTGCCTGCGGGCCGTTCTCCTGCACCCAGTTGCCGTCGAGGATGTTGAAGCCGTGGGTCTCGTCATTGTGGGTGCGCAGGCCGATCTGCACGGAATGCTCGGGATCGACCAGTTTCTCCTGGGCGGCATGGAAGAACATAGTGCCGTGGTCGAGGCGCTTCTCGTCCTCGCGCCAGGTGTCAGAATGTGCGTCGAAATGGACCAGGGATAGCGGTCCGTATTTCTTCTGGTACGCGCGCAGCAGCGGATAGGCAATGAAATGGTCGCCGCCGAGAGTCAGCAGCGTGGCGCCGGCATCGAGAATTTCCGTCGCATGGGCTTCGATGGCGCCGACGATCTCCTGCGGCTTGCCGGGATCGAAGAAGCAGTCGCCATAGTCGACGACCGACAGGGTCTCGAACGGATCCATATGCCAATGGCCGGGGCCGCCGAACCAGGCCATGTTAGTGGAGGCAGCGCGGATGGCGCGCGGGCCGAAGCGCGCGCCGGGCCGGTTGGTCGTCGCCGTATCCAGCGCCACACCGCTGACGGCCACGTCGACGCCAGTCAGGTCCTTGGTGTAGCGGCGGCGCAGGAAGCTGGTGACGCCGCTGTAGGTCGGCTCATAGCCCATGCTGTCTTTGCTGTCGCGCGTGATGGCGCGGTCGGTGATCCGCTCAAGCATCTTCATTCTCCGCCGGACGAGCGCCGGAAGCAGCGCAGATAGCGCCAAACCATGACAATTACAAGCTGGGTCAGCCGATCTTGTGACCGTCGCGGACCAAGCTGTCGATCGTCGCGCGGATGCCGGCTTCCAGCTTGTCCACCATCTCGTCCACCTGCGCCTCCGTCAGGATGAGCGGCGGCGACATGATGTTGAGATGCTCCAGCGGCCGCACGATCAGGCCAAGTTCCTCGCAGTAGGTGGAGATGCGCTTGCCGATGGCAACGCCTTCGCCAAACACGGCCTTGGTCTCCTTGTTGGCGACATACTCGGTGCACATCATGAAGTTCCGGCCGCGCACATCGCCGACGATGGGCAGGCTGTAGAGATCGCGCAGCCGTTTCTCCAGATACGGGCCGACCTTGCGCACATGGCCGCAAAGGTCTTCCCGCTCCATGATCTCGATGTTCTTCAGGCCTGCAACGCAGGCCACTGGATGTCCGGAATAGGTAAAGCCGTGGGTGAACCAGGCGTCGGGATCAGGCGCGCTGATGACGTCATACACCTCGTCGGAGAAGATCGTCGCGGCCAGGGGAATATAACCGGAGGAGATGCCCTTCGCGGTGACGATGATGTCAGGCTCAATGCCGAAGACGTCCTTGGACGCGAACCAATGACCGACGCGCCCGAAGGCGGTGACCACCTCGTCAGAGATGTAGAGCATATCGTATTTGCGGCAGAGCTCGCGAGTGCGGCCGTGATAGCCCAGCGGTGGCACCAGCACGCCGCCGGCGCCGAGGATGGGCTCGGCGATGAAGGCGGCCACATTCTCCGGGCCGAGCTCGAGAATCTTCTGCTCCAGCTCATTCACCAGAAAATCGCAGAACTGCTCCGGGGTCATGCCCTCCGGCCGCCGATAAACATAGGGCGAGGAAACGTGATGCACGATATCGGTGATGTAGTGGAACAGCGACGAGCGGTCGCTGCTGCGCCCGGTGAGCGACATCCCGAGATAGGTCGAGCCGTGATAGGCGTCCTTGCGCGAGATGATGTGCCGTTTCTGCGGCTTGCCGCGGCGCGCGTGATAATAGTGCGTCAGCCGCACGGCGGTATCGTTGGCATCGGAGCCGGTGCAGGCGAAGGCGACGCGGTTGAGCGAGCCTGGCGCCAGCTCTGCCAGCTTTGCCGCCAATTCGGCGGCGGGCGGATTGGTGGTGTCGACGAAGGTGTTGAAGAAGGGCAGGCGGCGCACCTGCTCGGCGATGGCATCTGCCATTTCATGCCGGCCATAGCCGATGCCCATCGACCAGAGCGAACCGATGCCGTCGAGATAGCGCTTGCCGCGGGAGTCGATGATGTAAGCGTCGCTGCCTTCGGCCACGACCAGCGAGCCATCTTTCTTGAAGGACTCGAAATGGGTCCAGGGATGCAGGAAATGATCCCGGTCCTTCCGCCAGATTTCTTCGGTGTTGTAATTCGAGGCGGGCGCTTTCAACTCAAGTGGCATGATCCGTTCTCCGGCGAATTCGCTTCGCACTCGGGCCATTATGATCATGCCTGCCGATTCCGCAAATGCAGCGGGCGATGGCGGCAGACTTGCGGGCCTGACTACCCTTTGTACCCACACATCTCAAACTTCGCGCGCAAATGTTCCGGCACTTGCGCCTCTGCGGTAATGGGAGCAGCGCCATCCTCAAATGGAACCGAAACCCGGCGTGCGATCAGGTGCATGGAAATTTTGCTCTCCTTGCCCGCGGTGCTGTAAACGGGATCGCCGAGCACCGGGCAGCCGAG
>DATKFM010000327.1:0-11043 GCA_035544395.1 Verrucomicrobiia bacterium | reverse complement strand
CCCGCCTCCAGGCAGACCACATCGATGCCCTTCTGCGCCAGTTCGTTGGACAAAGTGCCGCCGCCGGCGCCGGAACCAATGACGACGACGACGCCGTCATTGTTCAGATCGTATTTTGCCACCATGTTCCGCCCTCCCTACTCTTCGTCCAGCCAGCCGAGATCGTTGAAGCCGCGGTCGATATAGCCGCCATACTCCGCCGACGCGCCCTCATAGCCGAAATGCCGCCATACCGCCGGATTGTTGTAGATGCCGGTGACCAGCTCGCCGCGCACAGTCTGGAAGAAAGGCGTGGACTCGATCTGCTTGAGTGTCGCCAGCTTGTAGCCGGGGCTGAGATCGACCCATTGTACGCCGCCTTCGGATTTGTCGAGCCCGGCGACCCCATCGGTCAGAAGCGTGCCCAGCGCCTTGTCCTTGGCCGCCTTGCCGTCGAGGCCTTCGACCACCTGGGCGTAATAAACGTCGCCGAGACGGTCATGGGGATAGATCTCGCGGCTCATATGCACCAGCGTGGTCGCCGTATGCTCGTCGAAAACCTGCAGGGTCATCGCCCAGGCGCCATCGGGCGCCACGAGCATCGTGCCCGTGCCGACCGCCGCCGCAGTTCCCGCGACGGCGACGCTGCTCGCCTCCAGGAACTGACGGCGATTCATGCCGCTTTTGCTCATCTTCAAGCCTCCTTCTGTTGCCGCGGCAACGGGAGTGAACGACGGGCCCTTTGCCGCTAGTGATAACGTCCGTGGGTCTGCAGCACCTCGATCTTGTAGCCGTCCGGGTCCTGCACGAAGAAGAACCGCGCCATCAGTCCGCCGTCGCGGTGGAACTCTTTGATCGGCATCGGGCCGATGCCGAGATCGTTGAGCCTCTTATGCTCCCCGTCCAAATCGGCGACCGTGAAGGCGACATGGCCATAGCCCGAGCCCAACTCATAGGGTTCGGCGCGGCCGTGATTCCAGGTCAGCTCGATTTCGAAGTCGTTTTCGGGATTGCGCAGATAGGCGAGCGTAAAGCCGTCGAAGTCATATCGGTCGGCCAGCTTCATGCCGAAGGCGCGCTCATAAAATTTCAGCGACGCGTCCAGGTCCCGCACCCGGACCATTACATGGATTGCTTTCGCCATCTCGCCCCACCCGGCAATTACGCCGGATGAAGGCTAGGCCACGGCGTCGATAAGTGGTGGTATTCCCTTGTGACGGCCGTTGATTTGCGCCGAGTCCTCGGCGATCGCGCCCGGCTTGTCCCGCAAACTGCCGATATAAAGCGCGCAGGTGACCCGAAGCAGCGAGGTGAAATTTCCGACCTCGCCGCGCAGTTCCATGACTTCGTCATAGAGCGTGCTCATGAAGCGGGGCGCCGTCATGTTCTGGCGGGCGGAGATCTCGTCAAGGATCGCCCAGAAATAGGCTTCCAGGCGGATGCTGGTGGAGTAGCCGTTCAGCCGCACCGAACGGGTAATAAGCTCATAGGCTTCAGGGCTTTGACTGGCAAAGATCTTGCACATGGCGCCTCCCTTCGCGGCCGGGTTCGCCCCCGGTCCCGCCGCCCGTTTCGGCGGCACTTATTCAGCTTTCACAAGATACTAATCCCAATCGGAGGGGTTTCAAGCGGCATCGACGGATGCTGCAAGTGCGAAGCATTTTGCAGTTCCGAAATTGCCGCTTCGTCCCTACAGCCACCCCGACTGCTTGAACCGATAGTAGAGGAAGCTGCAGGCGCCGAAGATCACCAGCAGGATCATCGGATAGCCGAACTGCCAGTCGAGCTCGGGCATATGGGCGAAGTTCATGCCGTAGATGCCGGCCACCGCTGTCGGCACCGCCAGGATCGCCGCCCAGCTCGCCAGCTTGCGCGTCACCTCGCCTTGATTGTTCGTGGAGAGCAGCAGGTTCACCTCCAGTGCCGAGTTCAGCAGCTCCCGCAAATAGTCGATGCTCTCCGCCACGCGCAGCGCGTGATCATGCACGTCGCGGAAATAGGGATGAGTGCTGCGGTCGACGGTCGGCACGTCATAGCGCATCAGGCGATTGGTCATCTCCACCACTGGCGTCACTGCCCGCCGCAGTTCCAGCAGGTCGCGCTTCAGACCAAAGATGTCATTGACCATCTTGCGGGTGAAGGTCTTGCCGGACAGCGCCTCCTCCAGGCGCTCCACTTCGGCCTCCAGCTCATCGACGACGGGCATGTAATTGTCGACGACGAAGTCCAGGATCGAATAGAGCACGAAGTCCACGCCTTCGCGCAGCATCTCCGGGCGGCGTTCGCAGCGCATTCGTACATCCGCATAGGAAGATGAGGGGCCGTGGCGCACGGTGATGATGTAGCTGCGGCCGCTGAAGACATGAGTCTCGCCGAACTGGATCTTGCCCCCGACAAGCTGGGCGGTGCGCAGCACGACGAACAGCGACTCGTCATAGACCTCAAGCTTCGGCCGCTGATGGGCGCGGTGGGCATCTTCGACTGCCAGCTCGTGGAGGTTGAACCGGCGCTGCACCTTGGCCAGCACATCCTCATCCGGCTCATGCAGCCCGATCCAAACAAAGGCACCCTTCCCGGGCGTGTATTTGTCGAGCTGATCGATATCCAGATCGGCGACCCGGCGTCCATTCTCATAGGCCGCGCAACCCACCACTTGGCTCATTCGGAACTCCCTGCCCTTCCTTTACATCGCTCCCGACATTTGAACCTCCAGGAAGCCATGGGCAAGGGCCAGTTAGCATGCGGCGTCCGGTTTCAAAGCCGCTTTGAGCGGCGGCGAAAATCCGGTCCGGCGGGCCTGCATCACGAAAGGCGACCAATCAAAGTTAAGTTCTCCCGGCCAGCTGTATTTCACGACGATTCAACGATTTCCCAGTCATTTCTCGGATTATTTCGATTGTACTTGACCCCTACGAAGCCCATATAAGGTAATATCAGAGACATTATTGAAGCCGTCCACGCAGGTCGCGTGCCGTAAAGCGAGCGCCAATGACCATGCGGACAAGCCAAAAAGCCGTCACTTTCCGTCGTCCCTTCTCGTTGAGCGGGATCGACGATGTGCAGCCGGCCGGAACCTACACGGTTGAGATCAACGAGGAGCTGATCGAGGGGCTTTCGTTTCCCTCGTGGCGCCGGACGGCAACCATTTTGCTGTTGCGTCAGCGGGGCGCGGCCGGCATCAGCCAGGACGTCGAGATCGATCCGCTCGAACTCGAAGCCGTTCAGGACAGCGACGCTCTGGAATTGCCTGAGGCCGTGATTCAGGCAAGCCTCGGCGACCTCTTGAGCGACGGCGTCTTGCAGCAGGCCGTGCACAGCGCCGGCCTTTCGCCGGCTGGGTTCAAGACGTTCCTGCACCAGCTTTCCAAACGCATCGATGTTGCGCGAAAGGAACGGCAGGCGGGTGCCTGAAACAGGCGCCGCTCATCGGCTTAAATCCGGCGAGTTTCCGATTTCGACAGCGCACCTTAATCCCATCGGCGCGCCCTGAGAATTCCCGTTTGCAGAGGATCAGCATTTTGAAAACCTGGCTAATTCCGCCAATCGCCGTTCCCGTCGGTCTTGTTCTCGTCGTGACAATCATCTGGTTCTTGCGATTGCACGGGTAGTGTCCATCGCATGGCGTATGGAGTCTGACATGCAGCGACTGGAGTGGTTTACGCCGGGCATCATCGGCGCCATCGTCGGCGCGACGGCGACGATTGCCGTGGGCTTTACCCAGGGCGGTTGGGTTCTCGCCAGTTCCGCGGAACGCATCGCACAACAACGATCCGACGCGGCGGTCACGGCGGCGCTGGTGCCGATCTGTATCGATCAATCGAAAACCGATCCCAATTCTCTGGTGAAGGTGGCACAGCTCGATTCCATCACGTCGCCCTATGAGCGGCGGGATTTCGTGATGAAGGCCGGTTGGGCAACTGTGCCCGCCGCAAAACGGGCAAACGGATTGCTGGCGGCAGCCTGCGCGGAAGTGCTTCTCGGAGCAGCGCAGCCACAATAACCGTAATGGAACTTCATATGCACCACGCAAACTATAGGTCACGGAGATAGAGAGCATGCCGGCACAAACCCGCCGAAACCATCGTAAACCGGAGGCTGACGCCAGCATCGCGGGAGTGCCAAAGCAGCGCACCTGTCTGATGTGCAGCACGAACTTCGCCAGCGCCTGGTCGGGCGAACGCGTCTGTCCGGTCTGCAAGAACAAATCTGTCTGGCGCATGGGTGTCCAGCTTCGGTCCCGTCCCGCCGCCATCGGCAAGTAGCCGGCTCGCACGGAGCCACGGAAGAATACGGTCTCGGAGCGAAACGCGCCGGGAACGAAACCTAGGATTCGAAATCACGGAATAGAAGGGAATCAATTTCAATGGCTGCAAAAGAAGTCAAATTCGGCGCCGACGCGCGAGATCGCATGATCCGTGGCGTCGACATCCTCGGCAACGCCGTCAAGGTGACATTGGGACCAAAGGGCCGGAACGTGGTCCTGGCCCAGGCGTTCCGGGCGCCGCGCATCACCAAGGACGGCGTGACGGTGGCAAAGGAGATCGAACTTCACAACCGGTTCGAGAACATGGGCGCGCAGATGGTGAAGGAGGTCGCCTCGAAGACCAGCGACCTTGCCGGCGACGGCACAACGACCGCGACAGTGCTGGCCCAGGCGATCGTCCGCGAAGGCGCCAAGGCTTTGGCGGCCGGCATGAACCCGATGGACCTCAAACGCGGCATCGATCTCGCGGTGACGGCAGTGGTGGAGGATCTGCGGAAACGTTCGAAGAAGGTTTCGACGAACGCCGAGATCGCCCAGGTCGGACGGATCTCCGCCAATGATGACCAGGAGATCGGCGACATGATCGCCCTGGCGATGAAAAAGGTCGGCAATGAGGGCGTCATCACTGTCGAAGAGGCAACAGGGTTGCAGACGGAACTCGATGTCGTCGAAGGCATGAAGTTCGACCGCGGCTATCTCTCGCCCTATTTCGTCACCAATGCGGAAAAACTGACCACCGAGTTGGACGATCCCTACATTCTTCTGCACGAGAAAAAGCTGCCGGGCGTGCAGTCCCTGCTCCCCCTGCTCGAGGCCGTAGTCCAAAGCGGCAAGTCGCTGCTGATCATTGCCGAGGACATGGAAGCCGAGGCGCTGGCCACGCTGGTGATCAATAAGCTGCGGGGCGGCCTCAAGGTCGCGGCGGTGAAGCCGCCCGGCTTCGGCGACAGCCGCAACGCGATGCTCGCGGATCTCGCCATTCTGACCGGCGGCCAGTTGATCAGCGAAGATCTCGGCATCAAGTTCGAGAGCATTACCCTGGACATGCTGGGCAAAGCGAAGAAGGTCCGCATCGACAAGGACACCACGACGATCATCGACGGCGCCGGCAAGAAGAAGGACATCCAGGACCGCGTGGGGCAGCTCAAGCTGCAATCCGAACGCACTGACTCCGAGTACGACCGCGAGAAACTACAGGAGCGGCTGGCCAAGCTGAGCGGCGGCATCGCCGTCATTCGCGTCGGCGGGTCCAGCGAAGTCGAAGTCAAGGAACGCAAGGACCGTATCGATGACGCCATGCACGCGACCCGCGCCGCGGTCGAGGAAGGCATCCTGCCGGGTGGCGGCGTGGCGCTGCTCTATGGCACACGGGTCCTGGCCAAACTTACGTCTATCAACAGCGATCAGAAGGCGGGCATCGATATTGTCCGCCGCGCCATAGCCTATCCGGCACGACTGATTGCCGAGAATGCCGGCGCTGATGGCGCCCTCGTCGTTGGCAAGTTGCTGGAAGCGGGCGATATCAATCATGGCTTCGACGCCCAGAACGGCAAATATACCGACATGGTGAAAGCCGGCATCGTCGACCCGACCAAGGTGGTGCGCCTAGCGCTGCAGGGCGCTGCCTCCGTCGCCGCCCTCCTCCTGACCACCGAAGCGATGGTGACTCAGAAGGTGAACGGCAACGCTGCGTTGGACATGCCATCTGGTGGAATGGGCGGCATGGGTGGCATGGGCGGGATGGATTTCTAGCGACAGTCTGCGCCGCCGGCTCTGCAACAAGCGTGATGTTGAGGAGCCGGCGCGCTAGAGCATTCGAACAAAGCCGAAGTGGCGCGCGTCGGGCTACCTATTCTCGAAACCTGCGGCCCGCCGCAGCGCCGCCCGCGCCAGCAGGCGCGTGGAATCCAAAGTCGGTAGAGGCGAGTTACCATCGTTCATGATCAGGGGGATCTCCGTGCAGCCGAGGATGACGGCGTCGCAACCCTCGCCTTTCATCCGCCCGATGACCTTCTGGTGAAAGGCAATCCCCGCGGGCTTGAACACGCCACAGACTAACTCATCCATGATGATGCGGTTGATCTCGTCCCGCTCTCCGGCATTCGGCAGCACGTATTTCAGTCCGCGCGCCGTCAGCTTCTCTGGATAGACTTCGCTGTCGACCAGCCAACGCGTCCCCGTCAAGCCAAGGCAATTGAATCCGCGCGCAGCCGCCTCGGCCGCAACGACTTCGGCGATATGCAGCCAGGGCAACGGCGACCGCTTAGCGATCAACGGCAAAGCCTTGTGAATGGTATTGTCCGGGCAGATTAGGAAATCGGCGCCAATGGCCGCCAGCTTGCTCGCCGACACCAGCATCAGCTCTCCGACAGCCTGCCAATCGTCACGCTGGAGATGCTTCACATACTCCGCCAGCGACGGCGTATGCATGGACACTTCCGGATGCCCATGGGGCCCGAAAAGCTCCGCACCCTCGGTGCAAATCGTCTGATAGCAAAGCGCCGCCCCTTCGGCGGAGCAGGCGACAATTCCGATATGCTGAGGCATGGGAAGAGACTAGCGGCGCACCGCCGGCCTCACAATGGCACGGGAAAAATGCTGAAATCGGGCGTATCGCCTGCCGCTACAGAAGCGCCAACGTTGTTGCCGTCGCCGGCGCGAGTCAGGCGAGGATCAGTGGCAGGTCAGCGTGCTCGGGGCGTTCTGTTCGTCGTTCCAGATCTGGTCGGTGACCCAGCTCACGGCCTCGGCCAGATTTTCGCGCCCCACCTGGGTGGAGACGATCGACGCGACTTCATTGAGGGCTGCTTCCAGCGCATCGGCGTGGGCGCCCATTCCGTGCGCCCGCAGCAGGCGCGCCAACGCCGCTCCGTTCGCCATCGACAAGGCCGCCACCCGCGCGTTTTGAATGATCTCGCTCATTTCTTTTGTCCCCATCTGCTCGTCCGGTTTTTGGTTTGTGGTTCCCGGACGACGATTTCGATGCCCCAAGATTCGGCGAAAAGCTCTAATAATTCCTGAAATCAACGGTGAACGGACCATAAAGAATGATAGGTCGGGGCCGCGTGGTGAATCATTCTTAAGGATGAAGTTCCGATTACCATCGCGCCTAACCCGCGCACCGGAAATGGCAAGGCGGCGGCGTCGCGGTGCCGCGCTTCCAAGAGAATTGTATGCCAGGACCCGCGCGAGATTTCGCTGCCACGGAAATGCAACATTGCTGCGGCATTGTGGCCAGATGATCTGCATCAAGGATCGATTGCACCGCGCAGCTTAGAGGAATAGCATGCAGCCGAAGTCGAGGGGGACCGGCTGCGGTTTCGGTGTGACGTCTCGGAGTTTCGCGAGCGCCCACAGCGATTTTGATTTCAGAATACTTTGCGATCGAGCCAATAGGGGGAAACGGGAACGGCAAATTAGCCGGTCCCGGTGCGATGGGTTTCATATTGTCGATCTGATAGACCCCGGAGGAAACACCCCATGACCAAACCGACCAAGCAGAAGAGCCACAACGGCAATGGCAATGGCGCGACAGCGGCCGCCACGGAGACTGGCACCGTCAGTGGCGTCGATCTAACCCCCTGGATCAAGGCCAGCGAAGCCATGTTCAACGGAATGATGACCCTGGGCCAGGAGATGGGCGAATTCGCCACCGCTCGCTTGCGCGAAAACATGGAATTCACCAGCACGGTGATGCGCTGCGGCGATCCGCAGGAAGCCGTCCGTCTGGAAATGGACTATGCGCGCCACGCCACCCAGCAGTATCTGGATCATGCTTCGCGGCTGATGCAGCGGGCGACCGAACTGTCGCAAAACGGCTGGGCGCCGCTCGAGGCGGCGACGCGCGACACGCTGAGGCGCGCCGAACAGCACTAGAGCCGGCGGGTTGGATCAGAGTTCGGCGTCGGGCTGCTTGCTGGGTTGCGCGAGATCGAAGGCCGGCAGCCTCATGCAGGCGGCGAAGACCGCACCGATGCGCGGCCAGGCGCGCAGTTCGTCATCGCTGTAACAGCGCTTGGCGTTGAAGACCTGCGGCACCAGGCAGACATCGGCCAGCGACGGCCGGCCGTCATGGCAGAACGCGCCGGTGGCCGGGTCGGCGAGCGTGGCCTCGATCGCGTCGAAGCCGGTCTTGATCCAATGGCGGTACCAGGCGGCTTCCTGCTCGGCGCTCAGCTTCAGCGGGTCCTTGAGGTAATTCAGCACCCGCAGATTGTTCAGGGGATGGATGTCGCAGGCGACGGCCAGAGCCAGCGCTCGAACTCGCGCGCGGCCGGCCGGATCCGGCGGCAGCAGCGGCGGGATTGGGCGCGTCTCCTCCAGATACTCGATGATTGCCAGGGACTGGGTCAGCAGCCGCCCGTCATCTGCCAAAGCCGGCACCAGCCCCTGGGGATTGATCGCCCGATAGGAATCCGCCGACTGGTCGCCCCGGCGCAGATGCACCGGCACCTGTTCATAACTGAAGTTCTTCAGGTTGAGCGCGATGCGCACGCGAAACGCCGCCGAGGAGCGGAAATAGCCAAAGAGCTTCATTTGGCTCTCCCGACCTTCACCACCCTCTGATCGATGGCGCCGAAGATGCTCTGCCCCGCTTCGTCGAGCATCTCGATGCGGATGCGGTCACCGAACTTCATGAAGGGAGTCGACGGCTTGCCCTGGCCGATGGTCTCGATCATCCGCCGCTCGGCTAGGCAGGAGGAACCCGCCGCCGGATCGCGGTTGGACACGGTGCCGGAGCCGATGATCGTGCCGGCCCGCAGATTGCGCGTGCGCGCCGCATGGGCGATGAGCTGGCCGAAATCGAAGTTCATGTCCGAGCCGGCGTTCGGATGGCCGAATGGCGCGCCATTCAGCGCCGACAGCAACGGCAGATGCAGCTTCGCGTCACGCCAGGCGGCGCCCAGTTCATCCGGCGTCACGGCGACAGGCGTAAAGGACGACGCCGGTTTGGCATGGAAAAAACCGAAACCCTTGGCCAGCTCGGCGGGGATCAGATTCCGCAGGCTGACATCGTTTACCAGCATCACCAGCAGGATTTGCCCGCGCGCCGCGGCCGCATCGATGCCCATGGGCACATCGCCTGTGACCACCGCGACTTCGGCCTCGAAATCGATGCCATGGGCTTCGTCGACAGCTTCGATATCCTGGGTCGGGCCTAGGAAATCGTCTGACCCGCCCTGATACATCAATGGGTCCTTGTAGAATTCGGGCGGCATCTCGGCGCCCCGCGCCTTGCGCACCAGCTCGACGTGAAAGAGATAGGCTGAGCCATCCGCCCATTGATAGGCCCGCGGCAGGGGCGCCATGAGCTGCGCTGGATCGAGTGCGAAGGCCCGGGCGCCGCCGGCCACAAACTCGGGACTTTCGTTCAATCGGCGGAAGACGGCCTCTAGCTTCGGCCCCGCTACGGCCCAGCTATCCAGCGCCGCCTGCAGGGTGCGTGCGATATCGGGCACTTCGATAGCGCGCGATAGATCGCGCGAAACCAGGATCAGCCGGCCATCGCGGCTGCCATCCCTCAGCGTCGCCAGTTTCATGACGAAAACGCCCCTAACCCTGTCCCAGGAATCCCATAGCCCCCTTGAATCCGGGAGTCAATTTTCATTACACAACTTGTGGTTGAAAAATTCTCATCAATTCCCGCGCTGCCAGCGATGAAACTGTCACCACGACCCTACTCGGCTGCCTTCGGGGCGCGCCACGATTCCACATAGCCCGGCCATTCAATGCCCTGGGGCAGCGGCGCGATCTCGACGGCGTCGCGGGTATCGATCATGACCGCGACCTCGTCCAGCATCTGGCCGCCCTTGGAAGCCTGGGCCAGCGCCAGCGCTTTCGGATGCGGGCCATGGGTGAAGCCGCAGGGATGCAAGGTCATCATGCCCGGAT
This sequence comes from Verrucomicrobiia bacterium, assembly GCA_035544395.1. Classification (GTDB taxonomy): domain Bacteria; phylum Pseudomonadota; class Alphaproteobacteria; order Dongiales; family Dongiaceae; genus DATKFM01. The sequence goes on along the minus strand of DATKFM010000327.1, from coordinate 908 downwards.
GGATGTTGTCGCGGGAGAAGAACTTGCCCTTATGGTAGAAAATGATCTCGTCGAAATCATCGTTGTTGTGGAAGAACGGCAGCTTCAGCGCATCGGGATCGCTCTCCGCCGGCCGCGGCACGAAGGTGCAGACGACGAAACGCCCGGCGACGAAAGTGGTATGGGCCGAGGGCGGCAGATGGGCGCGATGGCTCATCAGCGGCCGCAGGTCGCGCCAATTCAGCTTCACCGGGCATAAATCGCCCTGCCAGCCCAGCGCGTCCAGGGGATTGAACGGATAGGTCACGGTGGTCAGGCGGTCCTGGCGCTTGATCAAGACTTTCGTCTCGGTCTCGCCACGCTGCGCCTTGAACGCATCGTCGATGGCGGGTGTCTCCAGCATGCCGGGATCGAACACCGCATGGCGGCCGACCATGCCTTTCTCCGGCAGCAGATAACTGTCCTCCGTGGCCTCGATCAGCAGCGCCGTCACCGGAGAGGACGGCTCGATGCGCCACATGGTGGAGCGCGGCAGCAGGATGTAGTCGCCGTCGCGAAATGTCAGATGGCCGTAGTCACAGAACAGATCGCCGGCGCCTTCATGGATGAACAGCAGCTCGTCACCGTCGGCGTTGCGCGCCAGGTTCATCATCTTGCCGCTCAGCCGCCAATAGCGCAGCCGCATGCCGCGGCTATGCATGAGCGCTGCCGCTTCCCAGGGCGAGTCAGTCAGGCTGTTGATCTTCGTGAGATCGAAGGCGCGCGGCCGGAGATCTCCCTCCCAGCGAGTCCAGCCCGTAGGCGGATGGCTGTGATACATTTCGGTCGCCGGGCCGAAGAAGCCGTTCTTGCCGAGCTCGCGCTCATAGCTGCCGGCCGGCAGATTAGTGTGGGCCTGGCGCGAGGTTTCCCCTTCACGCTTGGGAAAA
>DATKFM010000326.1:0-20804 GCA_035544395.1 Verrucomicrobiia bacterium | reverse complement strand
TTGTCGCTTCAAACTTGGCCATCCGGCGCACCATCACCGGCACCGCAAATGCGAGCGTTATGTCGGGCGCAATGCCAATTTCCAGACTCATTGCATATCCTCGAAATTGACCGCTTTGGCGGCGGCGAACCGCAGAAGGGTAGACTCTGCCCGAGTTGAATGGACGGAGGCAATGAGGATTCAATCCGTCGAAATCGGCGCCCAGGCAGAGACTGCATTATTGCGGCGTTTACTTGAACGCTGGCCCTAGTTCTCGATTTTCTTCCCCAGCCGCCCAGCCAGATCTTGGATAAACTGCCAGGCAACGCGGCCGGAGCGGGCGCCGCGGGTGACCGACCATTCCACGGCTTCCGCACGCAATGTTTCGTTGGGAACGGTGAGTCCATAGCGCTTCGCGTAGCCCTCGATGATCGCGAAGTAGGTGTCCTGGTCGCAATTGTGGAAGCCGAGCCAGAGGCCGAAGCGGTCGGACAGTGAGACCTTCTCCTCGACCGCCTCGGACGGGTTGATCGCCGTCGAGCGCTCGTTGTCGATCATGTCGCGGGGCATCAGGTGGCGGCGGTTCGAGGTCGCGTAGAACAGCACATTCGCTGGCCGCCCCTCGATACCGCCCTCGAGGACCGCCTTCAGCGATTTGTAGCTGGTATCCGCACTGTCGAATGACAGATCATCGCAGAACAGCAGACAACGCCGATTACTATCGCGCAGCATCTTGAGAAGGTTGGGCAGGCTCGCCAAGTCTTCTCGATGGATTTCCACCAGGGCGATCTGCCGATCTTTCTTGCCGCCGGCGTCGCGGTTGACCGCCGCGTGGGCGGCCTTGACCAGTGAGCTCTTGCCGGTGCCCCGTGCGCCCCACAGCAATGCATTGTTGGCCGGGAGTCCGGCGGCGAAGCGGTGGGTATTGTCGATCAGGATATCCCGGGCCCGGTCGATGCCGCGCAGCAGGTCGATATCGACGCGATTGACGATATGGATAGGCTCCAGCCATTCGCCCTGACTGTGCCAGACAAAGGCGTCCGCGGCCCACAGGTCGGGCGCCGCGCCCTGTTTGGGCGCCAGGCGCTCCAGGGATGCGGCAATGGATTGCAGCAGGGGCAGCAGGTCGGATTCGGTCATCGCCCTTGGTCTCACGGTCTCCAGACGGAAAAATGGAGGAATTCGAAGGGTCGGGAACCATTCGAATCCATATGCTTACAGACTATTCTGCCTGTAACCTATCAACATTGCAATTCAGTGAATGGCCAGTATAGTCCGCCGGCTTAGCGCGGGACGAGGAGCCCAATAATGTTTATTTCGCCAGCTTATGCCCAAGCCGCCGGTGGCGGTGCCCCCGGCTTCGATCCCATGTTCCTGATCATGATGGGGCTGATGCTTGCGGTCATGTATTTCCTGATGATCCGCCCGCAGCAGAAGAAGGTGAAGGAACACAAGGCGCTGATCGCGGCCATCAAGCGCGGCGACCAGGTGGTGACGTCAGGCGGCATCATCGGCACGGTCGCCAAGGTGCGCAGCGATACGGAAATCGAGCTGGAAATTGCCGACGGCGTGCGAGTGCGCATAATGCGCGGCACCATTACCGAAATCCTCGCTAAGACCGGCCATCTGAGCAAGACGGTGGCCGCCGACGACGAAGAAGAAGTCGCCGAGTCAACGGCGAAGAAATAGCGGAGCCTGCAGCGCCATGGCGCAACCACCGAAACCCCGCGGCGGCGGCTTTGTCTATTTCGCGAAGTGGAAGACCTATCTCAACTTCGCGGTGCTGATTTTCGGCATTCTGTTTGCTTTGCCGAACCTGTTCACCGATGAGCAGTTGGCATCATTGCCGAGCTGGATAACGCCTCGGAAGATGAGCTTGGGTCTGGATCTGCAGGGTGGATCCTACCTCCTGATCGAAGTCGATGTCCGCTCTGTGATCCGCGATCGCCTTGAGACGACGAAAGACGAGGTGCGCGAGTTGCTGCTCGGCGGCGGCATCAAATACACGGGCCTCGATGTCAGCGGCAATGCCGTCGTTGCGACGCTGGTTGACCCGGCTGATGCCGACAAGGTCCACGAGGTTCTCAAGTCGGAAACTGAAAGCGACGTGCTGCTGAATATCGACGGCGCGGGCAACCTGCGTTTGGAAATGACCGAAGCCGGAGTCATCGCCCGGCAAACGCGGGCCGTTGAGCAATCGATCGAAATTGTCCGCCGCCGCATTGACCCGGGTGGCGTGAAAGAACTGACCATTCAGCGCCAGGGCGCCGACCGCATTCTGGTGCAGGCACCGGGTGACGATGATCCGGTAAAGCTCAAGCAGCTGATCAGCACGACTGCGAAGATGACATTCCACTTTGTGGATGAGCGTACGCCGCCGTCGTTGTTCAAACTCCCGGACGCTCAGGTGCCGCCGGGCGATCTGCAGCTTCAATCCAAGGAGCGTGACGGGGGCGGCGGCGGTCAATGGTATCTGATTGAAAAGCGTGTCATGGTCAGCGGCGAAAATCTCGTCGATGCGACTCAGACCTTCCAGCAAAACCGGCCCGTTGTCGCCTTCGAGTTCGATTCCGTTGGCGCGCGCAAATTCTGCGATGCGACGACCAAGGGCGTCGGCAAGCTTTTCGCGATCAAGCTGGACAATGACATCATCAGCGCTCCGGTGATCAAGGGCTCAATCTGCGGCGGCAGCGGTGTCATCGAAGGTGGCTTCACGCCGGAAACGGCGCAAGAGCTGGCGCTGCTGTTGCGCGCCGGTGCCCTGCCGGCGACTCTCAGGCCGATTGAGCAGCGCAGCGTGGGCGCCGAACTTGGCGCTGACTCGATCGCTGCCGGCACCAACGCAAGCTACATGGGATTGGCGCTGATCGTCGTTGCCCTGGTGATCGTGTACGGTCTGTTCGGATTGTTCGCGACAGTCGCCCTGGTGTTCAACTTCATTTTGTTGATTGCCGCGATGTCGCTCCTGCAGGCGACGCTGACTCTTCCAGGCATTGCCGGCATGGTGTTGACATTGGGCATGGCAGTCGATGCCAACGTGTTGATCCACGAGCGAATTCGCGAGGAAATACGTGCGGGACGAGGACCGGTCATGGCGATCGATGCCGGTTACAGATCTGCGTCCGGCACCATCACGGATTCCAATCTGACCGTGATATTGTCCTCTGTATTCCTCTACCTATTCGGTTCGGGCACCGTGAAGGGTTTTGCCATTACCCTGATCATCGGCACGATCATCTCCATGTACACTGCCGTGGTGATCGCGCGCATGTGCACCGTCGCCTGGCTGCGCCGCGTGCGGCCGTCCGAACTTCCGATCTGAGGCACCCCTCCATGGCCTATCGCGGACTTCACGTAATACCCCATGACACGCGCATCAACTTCATGCGCTTCCATCGGATCACGTTCGCCATCTCAGTGCTCATGATTGTGGGATCGCTGGTCCTCATTTTCACCAAGGGGCTCAATTTTGGTGTCGATTTTGCCGGCGGCATTCTCATGGAGGTTGGCAACAAGTCGGGTCCGGCCGATCTCGCGGACATGCGCGCCAGGCTCAGCGGAGCCGACCTGGGCGAAGTATCTCTGCAGCAGTTCGGCGATCCCAAGTTCGCCCTGATCCGGCTACAGCATCAGGATGCGACACCGGCCGATCTCGACAAGGCCCGTGCCGCGCTGGAGGCCAAGAAACCTTCCGTACCCAAGGATGAAATCGAGCGGCGGACGCCGATCGATGCCGACACGGTGGCGCAGGAGCGGGCCATGCAGTCCGTGCGCCAAATCCTCGGTGACGGCTTCGACTATCGCCGTGAGGAATTCGTCGGCCCCAAGGTCGGCAGCGAGCTGATCCAAGATGCGATCCTTGCATCTTGTCTCGCGCTGCTGGCGATCATGGCCTATGTCTGGTTCCGGTATGAATGGCAATTTGCCGTCAACTGTATTGTTGCGCTGTTCCACGACTGCATCACGACAGTTGGACTATTCTCGCTACTGGGGCTTCAGTTTGATCTCACGACGGTGGCAGCCGTGTTGACGATTGCCGGCTTCTCGGTGAACGACACCGTCGTCATCTACGATCGTATTCGCGAAGAGTTGCGCAAGTACAAGAAGATGCCGCTGCCCGAACTCTTGAACATGTCGATCAACCGCACGCTGTCGCGCACGACCATGACGTCCGGCCTGGCCTTCCTCTCGGTGGTCGCCATCTTCCTGTTCGGCGGCGAGGCGCTCAACGGCTTCGGTTCCGCCATGATGTGGGGCATCATCGTCGGCACCTATTCAACGATCTTCGTTGCCGCACCGATGCTGGTCTACATGAACCTCCGGCGCGACCGGACTCCCGCGGAAAAGCCGGCGGACGCCGAGAAGGCGCCCAGCGGCGCCTGAGCGTAGCGCGTGGATCTGACGCCGCTCATCCCCGCCGGACGGCAGATCGTCGAGTCCTATGGGGGTGGGCGATTCCGGGTTACCGGGGTCACGTATGAGGGCTCCGTCCTCGTGTTTTCCGCGCGGACGATCCCCTGGCCCGTCGCGGCAATGGACCAGCTCAATGAACAAGCCTTGGAGCCCGTTGTCGCTGAGGCCCAGGCCGGCGGCATCGACCTGCTCCTGCTGGGTTGTGGCGCCCGTATGGCAATCGTTCCGGCGGGGGTGCGCCAGCACCTGCGCGCGGCCGGTGTGGTTGTCGAAAGCATGGACACCGGTGCGGCCAGCCGCACCTACAATGTCCTGATGGCCGATGGCCGGCGTGTCGCCGCCGCGCTGATCGCCTTCCACAATTGATCTTCAAACGAGAACGGGGCCGTTTCCGGCCCCGTTCGATATCAAACGTTACAGATCCGCGATCACGGCATGTGCGCCGAGGCCATGCCGTAGAGCATGGGGATCGAGAGCATAGTGTTGAACCGCGAGGTCAGCATGGCCATGCGCGCCGCCTTCTTCTTGCTGTCGGCATCGACCTCGACCAGGCCCAGGGCCTTCTGTTGGTTCGGCCAGATGATGAACCAGACATTGTAGGCCATGATCAGGCCCAGCAGCATGCCGATGGCCAGCGACGTATTCTCCCACGACCGGTTGTAGACCATGACGATCAGGCCGAAGAGCACCGTGCCTGCAGCCGCCCAGCGGAAGAAGAACAGCGCCAATGGTGCAATGACCTTGCCGATCGCCGGCTTCTGTTCGTCAGGAATCTTCGGCATCGATGGAATCTGCACGAAGTTGAAGTAGTAGAGCAGGCCGATCCACAGTACGCCGAAGAAAATGTGAATCCAGCGGAAGAGGAAAGACCAGAACACCCTGCCGCCGATCCAGCTCAGGTGGCCCGAGACCACCAGTACGATCAGCGCCAGGACCAGTCCGATCCCCAACGCGACATGTAAATTTTCCCAAGGTGTTTTCATTGATTGATCTCCGCTCGTCCGTTCCCCAATAGACAGTAGGATGATTCGAACCATAGCACCGGTGCGGCTGATTGCAACATGGCCCGCCCGGTGGTTTGCTAGCGCCGACTCCCATGGTTACCGCAACAGCCGCGCCCGCCGCCGCCGAGAGCGACGCCGCCTACTGCCTGGAACAGGTGCGGCGCTTCGACCGCGACCGCTATATGGCGGCCCTGTTCGCCGGTGGCGGGACGCGAACCGATCTGCTGGCGCTCTACGCCTTCAATCTCGAGCTGGCCAAGATCCGCGAAGTGGTGCGCGAGCCAATGATGGGACTGATTCGCCTGCAATGGTGGCGAGACTGCATCGCGGAGATCTATGCCGGCAACGCCCGGCGGCATCAGGTGGCGCAGCCGCTGGCAGCCGCGGTGGCGCGACGTGGCTTGCCCCGCGAGTCGTTCGAGCGACTCATCGATTCGCGCGAGGCGGACATGGACGGCGCGGCGCCGGCGGATCTTGCTGCTCTCCGCGCCTACGCTGAGTCGACCGGCGGCACGCTACTGGAACTGGCGACGCGGATTGTGATGGATAGTGCGAAAGCGACAGCGCCGGTGTTGTCGGCGGCACGGGACCTCGGCACGGCCTGGGCATTGATCGGGCTGGTGCGCGCCATCCCGTTCCATGCCCGCGCCAAGCGGGTCTATGTGCCACAAGCCCTGACGGCGGACGCCGGCGTAGCGGGTGACGACCTGTTTGAGCTTCGGCCGGGGCCGGGTTTTGCTGCAGCAGTCGGGCACATCTGCGGCGAGGCCGGTCGGCTGATGGCGAAGGCCCAGGCCACACTGCCCAGGCCGCCACGCGCCACCTTTCCGGTCTTCCTGATGGCTGTGCTGGCACGCCGGCATCTCGCATCCCTAGCGGCCGCCGGGTTCGATGTTTTCGACCGGCGGCTCGCAGATCAGCCGCCGGCGACGCCGTGGCCGCTGGCGGGGGCGTGGCTGCGCGGCAGAGTCTGGTGAGCTAGGCCGCGACCGGCCAGGTGGTCTTGAGCCAGCTGTCGAGATCGGCCAAGGCGCGGGCGGAGAGGGCGGGCTTGCGGGCCTCCTTGGCCTTGCGCTTGTCCGCGGGCTCCGGCAGCGGCGGAAACAGCCCGAAATTCACGTTCATCGGTTGGAAGCTCTTGGCGTCGGCGCCGCCGGTGATGTGGGCCAGCAACGCCCCCAGCGCCGTGGTGGGCGGCGGCGGCTCGCTGGCCGTGCCCGATCTCTCGGCCGCGGCGAAGCGACCGGCCAGCAGTCCGATGGCGGCGCTTTCCACATAACCTTCGACCCCGGTGATCTGGCCGGCGAAGCGCAGCCGCGGCAGGGCCTTGAGCCGCAACCGCCCATCCAGCAGCCGCGGGCTGTTCAGGAACGTATTCCGGTGCAGGCCGCCGAGCCGCGCGAACTCGGCGCGCTCCAGCCCGGGGATCATGCGGAACACGCGCGCCTGTTCGGCGTACTTCAGTTTGGTCTGGAAGCCGACCATGTTGTAGAGCGTGCCCAGCGCATTGTCCTGGCGGAGTTGCACTACGGCGTGGGGCCGGATCGTGCTCCGCGGGTTGGTCAGGCCGACCGGTTTCATCGGACCATAGCGCAGCGTGTCGAAGCCGCGGCTGGCCATCACCTCGATTGGCAGGCAGGCCTCGAAGTAGGGCGTCGACGCCTCCCACTCCTTGAACTCGGTCTTCTCGCCGGCGAGCAGCGCCGCGATGAAGGCCTGATACTGCTCCCGCTCCATGGCGCAGTTGATGTAATCGGCATCGCCGCCGGCCGGGCCGCGCTTGTCATAGCGCGACTGGAACCAGGCTTTCTCCATGTCGATGGACTCGCGATGGACGATCGGCGCGATGGCGTCGAAGAAGGCGAGGGACTCTTCACCGGTCAATTCATGGATCGCGGCCGCCAGCGCCGCGGAGGTGAGGGGGCCGGTGGCGACGATCACCTGGTCCCATTCCGCCGGAGGCAGCCCGGCGACCTCGCCGCGCTCGATGCGGATCAGCGGATGGCGCTCAAGTCGGCTGGTGATCTCCAGGGCGAAGCCTTCACGATCGACAGCTAGCGCGCCGCCGGCCGGCAATTTGTGCTTGTCGCCTGCCGCCAAGACCAGCGAGCCGCAGCGCCGCATCTCCTCATGCAGCAGGCCGACGGCATTGTTCACGGCATCGTCGGAGCGGAAAGAGTTGGAGCAGACCAGCTCAGCCAGTTGGGCGGTCTTGTGGGCGTCGGTGCCGCGCACCGGGCGCATTTCGTGGAGCACCACCGGGATGCCGGCCGAGGCGAGCTGCCAGGCCGCCTCGCTGCCGGCTAAGCCGCCGCCGACGACATGTATAGGCGGGATCGCGTTGCGTGTTGTCATGGGCTTGAAGTAGCGTCTCCGCTCCGGTGATTCAACAGAAGGTAGCGCCATGGCCCGCCGTTCCGCCAAATCAGCCAAAACTCGCAAGATTCCTGCTCGCCGACCGCTGCCGCCGCTGCGAGCCAAACCGAAGAAGCCGGCCGTGGCGCGGACGATAAAGTTCCTCAATCCCGAGGGCGTGGTGAAGCCGTTCAGCCGCTACAGCCAGGCGGCGGACGCGCCCGGCGGTTTTCGCTGGCTCCATATCTCCGGCCAGGTGGGCGCCACGCCCGAAGGCAAGATCCTCGAAGGGTTCGCGGCGCAGGCCGAGCAGACCTGGAAGAACATCCTGGCAATCCTCGCCGCGGCCGGCATGGGCGTGAAGGATCTGGTGAAGGTCAATGTGTTCCTCACCCGCACGGAAGACATCGCGGACTCGCGGCGGCTGCGGGACGAGGCGCTGCAGGGCGCGGCACCGGCCTCCACCATGTTGATCATCTCGGCGCTGGCTCATCCGGCGCTCCTGGTGGAGATCGAAGCGGTCGCGGCGAAAGCGGCTTGAAACGCGATTATCGCCAGGCCGCCGCCGGGTTGTTGAGAATTTTCGGATTCAACGCCAGGCAGTAGGCGCCGATGTTCCAGAGATGCTTGCAGGCCTTGCCTGCCTGCTTCTGGGAAAGTCCGACGATCAGCGCGTTATAGCGGCGGGCGCCCTCCCAATTCCGGGCGATGATCACGGGCCGCCCGGCGGTGAGTACGCCGCGCAGGCTCTGGCGCGCCTGGCGGATCGCGGTCTGCGCCTGACCCTTCTTGGGGAATGAGCCGAAGATGATCCCCCAGCCGCCATAATTGCCGCCGAGCGTGGCTTCCGTGCCGCTGATGCCGGTGCCGACGGTGCATTGAAACGCGGCGAGCTGGAACGGCGGCGGCACCGCCGTGTCATCGCGCGCCGGCACGAACTCGGCCAGCAGCGTCTTGCCATTGCCGCCATCCGGGCCGGCTTTGTAGGCCTTGTCCAAGAGCGCGATCATTTCGCCGTGGCGGTCCTCGTTGCTGATGCCGCCGAGCAATACGCCGATCAGCCGCCTGTTGTTGCGCACCGCCGACGCCAGAAGATTGTAGCCGGAGCCGCAGGTGAAGCCGGTCTTGATGCCGTCTGCGCCGGGATAGCGCGACAGGATGCCGTTGATTGTGCCGAAGGTATGGCCGGCATAGGTGAAGCTCTTGGTGGAGAAAAAATGGTAGTGCTGCGGAAAATTGTCGAGCAGAGCCTTGCCGAGGATCGCCATGTCCCGCGCGGTGGTCACCTGGTCCGGATCGGGCAGGCCGGTGGCATTGCGGAACTGCGTGCGGGCCATGCCCAGCTCCTGCGCCTTGGCAGTCATCATCTTGGCGAAGGCCTCCTCGGTGTCGCCAAGCCGCTCGGCCACCACGACCGCCACGTCGTTGGCGGATTGCAGGATGATCGCCAGGATCGCCTGCTCGACCGTGATCTTGTCGCCGGCGCCGACGCCCAATTCCGTCGGCGGTTGGGAAGCGGCGTGTTCGGAGACGGTGAGCTCCTCATCCAGCTTCAACCGCCCGGCCTCGATTGCTTCCAGGGCGAGATAGACCGTCATCACTTTGGTTAGTGAGGCGGGGTACCAGCGGGCTTGTGCGTCGATCGATTGCAGCACCGCGCCGCTTTGGGCATCGACGACGATGGCGGCGTAGTCCTGGGCGCGCACGGACGGCGCCAGCGCGGCAACAATGCCGGCGACTAGGCAAATCAGCAGATTACTCAGCCAATTCCGCATTGCCCCGAGAACACCCACTTGAACCGACGCAGACTTATTATCAGCAGGAGAACAGCCAGCTATTATATTGATCTATCGTAAAAAAGTCCTTTTCGGGTGGATCTCTTTAAGCGGCATTGTCGCCTGTCCATGTAATGCCCTCGGATTTCATCATGCGCTGCCAGGCGGGACGGGCGGAGACGAGATCCACCAGCCGCTTCAACTCCGGCCAGTCGGTCGCCGGCTTCGCCATCTTGCGGGTCCAGCGGCAGAGCATGACCAGGAAAATATCGGCGGCACTGAAGGTCTGGCCCAGCAGATAGGGTCCGGGTTCGCCCAGGGTCTTGCAGATCTGCGTCCACATGCCGCCCAGGCGCCGCTCGGCGATTTGCTTCAGCTCGGCGCGACCGGTCTCGCTGTCCATGTAGTTGTCGGCGTGCCACCAATGCATCAGCTCCTCCTGCACCGTGTTGGTGCAGAAGACCAGCCACTGCAGGAAGTGGCCGCGCTCCGGCGAGCCGGGCAGGGGCATCAGTTTCGCATCGGGATGGCGCTCGCAGAGATATAGCAGGATCGCCGCGGACTCGTAGATTGCTTTGCCGTCATGGATCAGCGTGGGCACCCGGCCATTGGGGTTCAGCCGCAGATACTCAGCATGCTTATGCTGGTTGCGGTCAAAATCGAGGCCGGCGAGTTCGTAGGCCGCGCCGATCTCTTCCAGCGCCGCATGGGGCGCCATGTTGGCGCTGCCGGGATTCCAATAGAGCTTGTACACTTGCTAATCTCCGTCTGCTGAATTCCATCGAGTTAACTGCCGCAAAGCGAACCGACCGGCAAGACCGAGCTATGATCGGTACTGCGTGCGCGTCACCCTCCACGTCAGCGCGAGCGCCGCGGCCAGCAGGAGCGCCGAAAGGAAGAACGGCGCGCCGGGGAGGTGGACCGGCGTGGCCGGTCGGATGAAATACGCGAAGGTGAGGGTGAAGAGTCCGGGCCCGAGTATGTCGGTCAGGCTGCGCAGCGAGGCGGCAGCACCCTGGAGCTGGCCTTGCTCGTCAACGCCGACATGGCGCGACATCAACCCCTGGCTGGCGGGACCGGTCATGCCCCAGATCGACATGATGGGTATGCCGATCAGGAACAACAGACCGGTGGGAGCAATCCCGTAGAGGGCGAAAGCAACGATACCCGCTGACAGCGAGATCAAGAGCGTTCGCGCCTCGCCCAGCCGAGCCACTATAGGCCGCACCAAGCCGGCCTGTGCGATCATTGAACAGATTCCTACAGCCGCGAGCACATATCCCACATCGGCCGCCGACCATCCGTAACGATAGGCGGTGGCGATCACGAAAACCGATGGCAATGCGGCATGGGCCAGATTGCTGAGGAAGTAGACGCCGGCGATCCCCAGCAATTCGCGATGGCGGCCCAGCAGCTTGAGCGAGCCGAGCGGATTGGCGCGCCGCCAGTTGAAGGCCATGCGCTTGCCGGGCGGCAGGGATTCCGGCAGCACGAAAGCGCCGTAGAGAAAGTTCGTCAGGCTCAGGCATGCCGCAACCCAGAAAGGCAGGCGCGGCGCAATATCCGCGAGCACGCCGCCCAATGCCGGGCCCAGGACGAATCCCAGTCCGAACGCGGCGCCCAGAAGGCCGAAGGCCCCGGCGCGTTTTTCCGGCGCGCTGACATCGGCGACATAAGCGTAGCTGCTGGCGATGCTGGCGGATGTGACTCCGGAGATCAGACGGCCGAGCAGCAGCCACCATAACGACGGCGCCATTGCCATCACGATGTAGTCGAGTCCGAGCCCGAAGTTCGACAGGAGAATGACCGGGCGCCGGCCGTATCGGTCGGATAGCGCGCCGATGACCGGCGAAGCGAAAAACTGCATGATCGCCCAGCTCGTCCCGAACAGGCCGATATACTCGGCCGCCCGCGCCGCATCGCCGGCGACAAAATCCTGGATCAGATGGGGCAGCACAGGAATGATGACGCCGAGCGCCAGGATATCCAGCAGAACGGTGACGAAGATGAACGCCAGCGCGGCGCGGCGGACGGAGCGGTGCGTCTCGGCGGTCATGAACGGGAAAACTTTCTCGGCGCCGCGGTTCGCGCGGCAGTTGGCGAAGGACTCAGATTGCGCCCGTGTTCTCAGAAGCGAGCGGGTTGGTCAAGCGCCAGCGTGCGCGTCACCAACTGTCATCCTGGAGCTGTCGCGTCAGCGCGTTTATCCGGGATCTCAGCCTGATTGAATTACGAGCTACGCCCGCTTCTTCGCCTTCGCAGCGGCGTTGCGGAGATAAGGCGCGAGGTACTGGCCGGTGTAGCTTTCGGAAACGCGGGCCACGTCTTCGGGGGTGCCGGAGGCGACGATGCGGCCGCCTTTGTCACCGCCCTCGGGGCCGAGGTCGATGATCCAGTCGGCGGTCTTGATGACTTCGAGATTATGCTCGATCACCACCACGGTGTTGCCCTGCTCGACGAGGGTGTGCAGCACCTCCAGCAGCTTGCGCACGTCTTCGAAATGAAGGCCGGTGGTGGGTTCGTCCAGGATGTAGAGTGTGCGGCCGGTGGCGCGACGCGAGAGCTCCTTGGATAGCTTGACGCGCTGCGCCTCGCCGCCTGACAGCGTGGTGGCCGGCTGGCCGACATGGATGTAGCCGAGACCCACATGCTGCAACGTCGTCATTTTCTCTCGGATCGACGGCACCGCCTTGAAGAAATCGGCGGCCTCATCGACGGTCATGTCCAGCACGTCGGCGATCGACTTGCCCTTGAAGGTGATCTCCAGAGTCTCGCGGTTGTAGCGCTTGCCCTTGCAGACGTCGCATTGCACGTAGACGTCGGGCAGGAAGTGCATCTCGATCTTGATCACACCGTCGCCTTGGCAAGCCTCGCAGCGGCCGCCCTTGACGTTGAAGGAGAAGCGGCCAGGCTTGTAACCGCGCTCGTTGGCTTCCGGCAATCCCGCGAACCAGTCGCGGATCGGTGTGAAGGCGCCTGTGTAGGTGGCGGGATTCGAGCGCGGCGTGCGGCCGATCGGCGACTGGTCGATGTCGATGACCTTGTCGAGGAATTCGAGGCCCTCGATGCGGTCATGGGCGCCGGGCGTTTCCCGCGCGCCGTTCAGGCGGCGGGCGAGGGCCTTGTAGAGCGTCTCGATGATCAAGGTCGATTTGCCGCCACCGGACACGCCGGTGATGCAGGTCATGGTGCCCAGAGGAATATCGACGCTGACATTCTTCAGGTTGTTGGTCTTGGCGCCGACGACGCGAATGCGCTGGCCGCGGGCGCCAGGGCGGCGCTGCTTCGGCACCTCGACCTGGCGAAAGCCCGTCAGATACTGCGCGGTGATGCTGTCGGGATTCTGCATCACCTTATCGGGCGTGCCGATGGCGACGACGCGGCCGCCATGGATGCCGGCGCCGGGTCCCATGTCGATGAGGAAATCCGCGGAGCGGATGGCTTCCTCGTCATGCTCCACCACGATCACCGTGTTGCCGATATCGCGCAACCGCTTCAGCGTCGCCAGGAGGCGCGCATTGTCGCGCTGATGCAGGCCGATCGAGGGCTCGTCCAGCACGTAGAGCACGCCGGTGAGGCCGGAGCCGATCTGCGATGCCAGGCGGATGCGCTGGCTCTCGCCGCCGGACAGCGTTGCCGAGGCGCGGCCGAGCGTCAGGTATTCCAGCCCGACGCTGACCAGGAAGCCAAGGCGGTCATTGATCTCCTTGAGGATACGCGCGGCGATCTCCCGTTGCTTGGCGGTGAGCTTCTTATCCAGGCCCAGGAACCAGTTCTTGGCGTGGTCAATGGAGAACTCGGTCACTTCGGAGATATGCAGCTTATCGATCTTGACCGCCAGCGCCTCGGGCTTGAGACGCATGCCCTTGCAGGTCTCACAGGGGCTGGAGGACTGGAACTTGCCGAGCTCGTCGCGCACCCAGTCGCTGTCGGTCTCGCGGAAGCGGCGGTCCATGTTGGGGATCACGCCTTCGAACGGCTTGGTGGTTTTGTAGCTGCGCAGGCCGTCGTCGTAGTTCATGGTCACCGGCTCGTCGCCGGAGCCGAAAAGGATGATCCTGCGGATACGTTCCGGCAGATCCTTGAAGGCCGAGTTGGTGCTGAACTTGTAATGTTTAGCGAGGCTGTCCAGCGTCTGCATGTAGTAGGGCGAGGTGGAATTGGCCCAGGGCGCAATAGCGCCCTTGCGTAGGGTCACGGAGTCATCCGGCACCACCATCTCCGGATCGAAGAACATGCGCGTGCCCAACCCGTCGCAGGCCGGGCAGGCGCCAAACGGATTGTTGAAGGAGAACAGCCGCGGCTCGATCTCGTCGATGGTGAAGCCGGAGACCGGGCAGGCGAAGCGGGATGAGAAAGTAATGCGCTCCGGCTGCGCCTTGCGCTTGCTCTTTGCGTCCCCCTTGGCCTCGCCCTCGGCGCCGTCCGCCTTCTCGGCGAAGATTAGGCCCTCGGAGAGATGCAGGCCGGTCTCCAGGCTGTCGGCGAGCCGGCTCTGGATGCCCTCGCGCACAACAATGCGGTCGACCACCACCTCGATATCGTGCTTCAGCTTTTTGTTCAGCGCCGGCACGGAATCGATTTCATGGAAGGTGCCGTCCACCTTCACCCGTTGGAAGCCGCGCTTCTGGTAGTCCTGCAGCTCCTTGCGGTACTCACCTTTGCGGCCGCGGACCACGGGCGCCAATATGTAGAGCCGCGTGCCCTCGGGGAGCGCCATGATACGGTCGACCATCTGCGAGACAGTCTGGCTTTCGATCGGAAGGCCGGTAGCCGGCGAGTAGGGTACGCCGACCCGGGCGAACAGCAGGCGGAGATAATCGTAGATCTCCGTCACCGTGCCGACGGTGGAGCGGGGGTTCTTCGAGGTGGTCTTCTGCTCGATGGAGATGGCCGGGGACAGGCCTTCGATCGAGTCCACGTCGGGCTTCTGCATCAACTCCAGGAACTGCCGCGCATAGGCCGACAGCGATTCGACATAGCGCCGCTGACCTTCGGCGTAGATGGTGTCGAAGGCGAGAGATGATTTGCCGGAGCCCGACAGCCCGGTGATCACCACCAGGCTGTTGCGCGGCATGTCGACATCGACGCTCTTGAGGTTGTGTTCGCGGGCGCCGCGTACGGAAATCTTGTCCAGCATGGGTTACGCTTGATTTGAGGGGGAGGGCGATATTAGCGGTCCGGCCGGCAAAATCGACCCCTAACATCGCTGCAGGAGGACCCTACTGACATTTTCCGCTGACGCCAGAATGCCGCCTGACTTGTCTGCTAAGTCAAAGCCTTGTACGGTCCTTATCAACGAATTTCATACAACAAAACGAATCGGGCGGAGACGCGACAATGGCAGGTTCAGTCAACAAGGTAACTCTGATCGGCAATCTCGGGCGCGATCCCGAGATCCGCAGTCTGCAGGACGGCAACAAGGTCGCGAACCTGTCGGTGGCGACCTCGGAAAACTGGCGCGACAAGGCATCGGGCGAGCGGCGAGAGCGCACGGAATGGCACCGCGTGGTGATCTTCAACGAACGGCTGATTGACGTGGTCGAAAAGTACTTGAAGAAGGGTGCGAAGGTTTACCTGGAAGGCGCGCTGCAGACGCGCAAATGGACCGATCAGTCGGGCGCGGAGAAATACACCACCGAAGTGGTGCTGCAGCGGTTCCGCGGCGAGCTGGTGATGCTCGATGGACGTGGCGGCGGCGGAGCCAGCGAAGGCGCTGGAGACGGTGGCGATGAAGGTGGCTACAGCAGTGGCCCGGCATCGCGCGGCGGCGGCAGCGGTGGCGGCCGGGCGCCGGCCGGCGATCTCGACGACGATATTCCGTTCTAAATCCTGCCGGTTTCCGGCCAAACAGCAAGTTCTACAACAATTGCAAAAGCGGGGAGGTTCCATGAAGGGGCATATCATAGACGCGTTGCGGCGGCCGGGTTTCTCGCGCCGGGATTTCAACCGGATGCTCGGGGCGGCGGGATTGTCGCTGGCGGCCATGCCGATTCTGTCGAAGCCCAGCGCCGCGGCAGGTGACCTGACTTTCTACACCTGGTCCGGCTATGACGTTCCGGAGATCTGCCCGAAATATGTGGCCAAGTACGGCGGCCCGCCCGATTTTGCGATCTTCGCGTCGGAGGAAGAGGCGCTGCAGAAGATGCTCGGCGGCTACAATGTCGATCTGGCCCATCCCTGCCACTACAACATCAAGCGCTGGAAAGACGGCAAGGCCATCCAGGCTTTCGATGCTTCGCGCATTCCCGAATACAACAACATCTGGGAACGATTCCGCACCATCCCGAACACTTCATTCGACGGCAAGCCGTACTTCATTCCCTGGGATGCCGGCACGTCGTCGATCGTCTATCGCACCGATCTCGTGGACCCGGCGGATGTCGCCGATCCGTCATGGGCGCTGCTGTTCAACGAGAAGTACAAGGGCCGGTTGTCGATGTACGACACCGACACCACCTTCATCGAGATCGCCGCGCGCATTTCCGGCATGTATGCGGACTATCAGCATCTGAGCGACGAGCAGCTGGCCAAGCTGAAACCGTTGCTGGTGAAGCAGAAATCGCTGATGCCCTACTACTGGTCCGACAATACGCAGATCGAGAATGGCATTGCCTCCGGCGAGCTGGTGGCCGCCTACGCCTGGAGCGGTTCCTACGCAACGCTGAAGTCCCAGGGCGTGGCCGTGAACTACATGACACCGAAGGAAGGGATCCTCGGCTATTCCTGCGGTCTGGTGCGTGGCGCCAATCCGCCGGGCAGCGAAGATGCGGCGTATGATCTGATCAACGCCATGCTCGATCCCGAAGTGGGCAAGTTCCTGATGGAAGTGCAGGGCTACTACCACTCCAACGCCAAGTCGTACGAACTGGTGAGCAAGGAGACGCTTGCCAATATGGGCATCGAAGATCCGGCGAAGACGTTCAGCGCCCTTGCGCTGGATCCAGAACCTGAAGAGCCCTACCGCAGCAAGTACATCCAGTTCATCACGGAGATCAAGGCCGGCAGTTCCTAGGTTCGTGCCGGCGCAAGACCGAAGTTCGGCGGGAGGCTGCGGCGGGGTCCGTGGGCCTCCCGTTTTGTCCCTAAACGGCTGTCAGAAAACGACATGGGCCGTTGTTAGCACATGCGAAATTTGCTACTTTTGGCATCGAATCGGGGGGCCTTCCGCGGGCCGTTTTCCGGCCTCCGGCGCCACAGCATAACATACTGATCTAACGGTATTTTTCTTGACTGAACCGACGGGTACGCCCGGCCACGACATTATGCCCGTGACGCTCGAGGAGGAGATGAAACGCTCCTACCTCGATTACGCCATGAGCGTGATCGTTTCCCGGGCGCTGCCGGACGTGCGCGACGGTCTGAAGCCAGTCCACCGGCGCATCCTCTACGGCATGAACGAGGGCGGCTTCGGGCCGGCCAAGGGCTACAACAAGGCTTCGCGCATCGTCGGCGATGTCATGGGCAAATACCATCCCCATGGCGATATGGCGATCTATGACGCGCTTGTGCGCATGGTGCAGGATTTCTCCATGCGCCTGCCGCTGATCGATGGCCAGGGCAATTTCGGGTCCATGGACGCCGATCCGCCGGCTGCCATGCGCTACACCGAGGTCCGGCTGGCTCGGGCGGCAATGACGCTGCTGGACGACCTGGACAAGGATACCGTCAGCTTCCAGCCCAACTATGACGGCCGCGACCAGGAGCCGACAGTCCTGCCGGCGCGCTTCCCGAACCTGCTGGTCAATGGCTCGGCGGGCATCGCCGTGGGCATGGCCACCAATATCCCGACCCACAATCTGGGCGAGGTGGTGGATGCCTGCATCGCTTATGTGGACAATCCCGGTATCACCATCGAGGGGCTGATTCAGCATCTGCCCGGACCGGATTTTCCCACAGGCGCGCTGATCCTCGGCCGCAACGGCATTCGCGAGGCCTATCATTTCGGCCGCGGCTCCATTGTCATGCGCGGCCGCACCCATATCGAGGAATTGCGGAAAGACCGCGAAGCCATCGTCATCACCGAGATTCCCTATCAGGTGAACAAGGCCCGCATGATCGAGCGCATGGCCGAGTGCTCCCATGAGAAGATCATCGAGGGCATCGCCGATCTGCGCGACGAGTCCGACCGCGACGGCGTGCGCGTGGTGGTGGAGCTGAAGCGGGACGCCATGTCCGACGTGGTGCTGGCGCAGCTCTACAAGCACACGCCGCTACAGACTTCGTTCGGCGTCAACATGCTGGCACTGAACGGCGGCCGACCGCAGGTACTGACGATCAAGGACATCATCGTCGCCTTCGTGGCCTTCCGCGAAGACGTCATCGTCCGGCGCACGGTCTACCTGCTGGGCAAGGCGCGGGAGCAGGCTCATATCCGCGTCGGCCTGGCGATTGCCGTCGCCAATATCGAAGAGGTGATTGCGCTGATCCGCAGGTCGCCGGATCCCAACACCGCAAAGCAACAATTGATCACTCGTGAGTGGCCGGCGAAGGACATGGCGCCGTTCATCCAGCTCATTGACGAGCCGGGCCGCGGCCTGTCGCCGGAGGGAACTGTCCGCCTGTCGGATGCCCAGGCGCAGGCGATCTTGGAACTCCGGCTGCAGCGGCTGACCGGGCTGGAGCGTGACAAGATCGGCGCCGAGCTGCAGGAGCTGGCGACGACGATCAAGGATTATCTGGACATCCTGGGCTCGCGGCCACGGCGCCTGGACATCCTGCGCACGGAGCTGCGCGAGGTGAAGGAGCAGTTCGGCACGCCGCGCCGTACAGAGATCATGGATCTGGAATTCGAGCAGGACATCGAAGACTTGATCCAGCGCGAGGACATGGTCGTCACCGTTACCCATGGCGGCTATATCAAGCGAGTGCCGCTGTCGAGCTACCGCGCCCAGCGTCGCGGCGGCAAGGGCCGCGCCGCCATGGCGACGCGGGATGAGGATTTCGTCACCCAGCTCTTCGTGGTGAACACCCATACGCCGGTGCTGTTCTTCTCGACCACGGGCATCGCCTACAAGCTCAAGGTTTATCGCTTGCCCCTGGGTACGCCCCAGGCGCGCGGCAAGGCACTGGTCAATCTGCTGCCGCTGAAGGAGGGGGAGACTATTTCCACCCTGATGCCGCTGCCGGAGGACGAGAAGCGCTGGGACGAGATGTCCGTGATGTTCGCCACCGACAAAGGCACGATCCGCCGTAACAAGCTGTCGGATTTCGTCGATGTGAAGGCCAACGGCAAGATCGCCATGAAGCTGGAAGAGGGCGACCGGCTGATCGCCGTGCAGACTTGCACCGAGAATGATGACGTTCTTCTGGCTGCGGCGGGCGGCAAGTCAATCCGCTTCCCGGTCAACGATGTGCGCGTCTTCACCGGCCGCACCTCCGTCGGTGTGCGCGGCATCAAGCTGGAGGAGAACGACCACGTCATCTCCATGTCGATCCTGCGCCATGTGGATGCCGACACCGGCGAGCGCGTGGCTTACTTGCGCATGCGCCGCAGCGTCACGGGCGATGAGACTCCGGTGGAGAGCGACGGCGAGGAGGCGACGGAGGCCGCGACGATATCAGCCGAGCGCTTTGCCGAACTGGAGGGCAAGGAGGAGTTCATCCTCACCGTCACCTCTCGCGGCTATGGCAAGCGCAGTTCGGCCTATGAGTATCGGATCGCCGGCCGCGGCGGGCAGGGCATTGCCAACATGGACATCACCGAACGCAATGGCCAGGTGGTGGCCTCCTTCCCGGTGGCCGAGCGCGACCAAATCATGCTGGTGACCGATGGCGGGCAACTGATCCGCTGCCCGGTGAACGACATCCGCATCGCCGGCCGCAAGACCCAGGGCGTGACGCTGTTCAAAGTGGAGGGCGGCGAGCGCGTCGTCTCCGTCACCCGCCTCAGCGACGAAGCGGAAGGCAATGGGAATGGCGACGGAAACGGCGCCGGCAATGGCGCGGCCAACGGCAGCGCGAACGGTGTCGAGGCGAACGGCAGCAACGGTGCGAACGGGAACGACAACCATGGCTGACCATTCGATCGCGGTCTATCCCGGCACCTTCGATCCCATCACCAACGGCCATATGGACATCATCCGCCGGGCCGCCGATTTGACCGATCACCTGATCATCGCCGTGGCGAAGAACGCGGGGAAGAACCCGCTGCTGACAGTCGACGACCGGTTGGCGTTGGTGCGGGCGGAGATCGCCGATCTCAACAAGCCGGGCCGCAAGGTGGAGGCGCGCACCTTCGACACCCTGCTGATGCATTTCGCCGAGTCTGTCGGCGCCGGCATGATCGTGCGCGGCCTGCGGGCGGTGTCGGATTTCGAATACGAGTTCCAGATGGCGGGCATGAATGCGCGCCTGAACCCGCGGGTGGAGACAGTGTTCCTCATGGCCTCTGAGACGCACCAGTTCATCTCCTCGCGCTTCGTGAAGGAGATCGGACGGCTTGGCGGCGATATCTCCTCCTTCGTGTCGGCGCGCGTGGCCGCGCATCTGGTGAAACGCTTTGCCGCCGAACGCAAGGACGGCAACCATGCCAAGGGGCGGGTGCAGACACTGGAAGATTCGGTGTGAGGAACGGGGCGTAAGCCTTTTTGTATCAAGGTAATATTTAGAAGCGGCCTGCGCTCGCTCGTTGTGGAACAGCACTCGGTTGGCGGCAATCTGAATATGTTGCCGGTGCGACTGCAGGTCGCCCCGACAAAGCCCGCGGAAACTTCGTACAAACCCCGGAAATCGCGGGAATATCCTTTGCTCCCGGCGGATTGGGTGATACATCGACGCCGCCTCCCCGACCGACAGGCGGGCGCGTAGCTCAGCGGTAGAGCATCTGACTTTTAATCAGGAGGCCGCGGGTTCGATTCCCGCCGCGCTCACCATTTTCTCTTTATGGAACAACATACTTCGCGGTCGGGTGACTATTCGCCCCTGGTTAAATTTAGATTAGACATTGAGCATGCTCCGAGGATGGAAACTCAAATCGGAGAGGCGACCGAGTTCTTGGCCGGGCTCAAGTTATGTCAGCGGACAAAACGGCGCAGTGGGCAGCCCTGCGGCGGCCTTCAAGGCTTCACCATCATTTCCGCCGTCAAAGGCTTTCCGCACGAGGTTTGCCACCATCCGGTCATTCTTGGACAGAGCCGCAAACCAGCGTTGGAGATCATCGCGATACTCAGTCATGTAGAACCCATCCGCGGACGGCCATTCATGATAGAGGGCGGCATAGAGTTTGTCCGCGGTCTCGGTCGAGAAATCATCTGCCATCGAAAATCCAAACCCAAGT
>DATKFM010000325.1:0-19214 GCA_035544395.1 Verrucomicrobiia bacterium | reverse complement strand
ATAGAATAACGAAGACCCTGATTGGCCTCAAGCCAATGTTCGCCAAGACTATATTTCAGAACAAAGGCGTTTTTGCTTGGCTCACAGCGGTTGGCGCTGACGGACACTGCACAACTGACGGTCGCGCCGCTGCTTCGATGATGACGAGACCTGTGGGCTCGATCTATAGTGCGCTGAACGATCAGGGATATTTCCCTGGCCCCATGATCGGCCGGGGAAAAGCGCGGGAGGCAGCCTCGTTTGGTTAAAGAAATCGAATTTCCGGGCGTCATCGTATTACCGTCTGACAAGCGCGCGCCGTCCGATGCCGCGAAAGGGAAGGGCGACGCGCGCAGCGGCGACAAGAAATCGGGCAGGGGGCCCGCCCTGGAGATCAGCGCCTCGCGCCAGTTCACCAGCTGGATGCAGGAACATCGGCTGAGCTTGGCTTTTACCACCTATCAGGCCGCCATGCTGTTCCTGATCGGCACCCAGCCTAACGGCAAGCTGTCGATGTTCCGCCGTACGCTGCCGCGCTGCATGGGCATGACTGTCAATGGAAACAGTCTCTTCGTCAGCTCGCTCTATCAGATCTGGCGGTTCGAGAACATTCTGGAACGGGGCAAGACTCACAACGGCTTCGACCGCATCTTCGTCCCGCAGGCAAGCTATGTGACCGGGGACATTGACGCCCATGACATGGCGGTCGGCGGCAAAGGGCGGCTGCTTTTCATCAACACGCTCTTCAGCTGTCTGGCGGCGCTGAGCGAGACCCACAGCTTCGTACCGCTTTGGACGCCGCCCTTTGTCAGCAAGGTCGCCGCGGAGGACCGCTGCCATCTGAACGGGCTTGCCATGCGCAACGGCCGTCCCGCCCATGTGACCGCGATTTCCGAAGGCGATGTGCCCGACGGCTGGCGCGATCATCGCCGCGATGGCGGCTGCGTGATCGACGTGGCCAGCAGCCAGATCGTGCTGCGCGGCCTGTCGATGCCACATTCGCCGCGCTGGTACCGGGACCGGCTTTACCTGCACAATTCCGGCACCGGGGAATTCGGCTGGGTGGATCTAGAGGCGCGCAAGTTCAGGCCGATCTGCTTCCTGCCCGGCTATCTGCGCGGGCTGGATTTCGTCGGGGATTTTGCCGTTGTCGGGCTCTCGAAGCCGCGCCGCAACCGGGAGTTCGGCGGCCTGGTGCTGCAGGAGCGGCTGGCGGAGAAAAAGGCAACGCCGCGGTGCGCTGTTGCAGTTGTCGATCTGCGGTCCGGCGATGCCGTGCATTGGCTGCGAATGGACGGGGCCGTGGAGGAACTCTACGACGTCGCCGTACTGCCGAACTGCCGTTGCCCCATGGCCATCGGCTTTCAAACCGACGAGATCCGGCGCGTTCTGCATCTGCCGCCGCAGCGGCCACCCGCGCGAACACGTGAGGATGCCATCGACCCGGACCATCCACTCAATCTTTAGCTGCGCAGTGTGGGTTAGGTCAGCGCAGGATCAGAACCGGTTCAACCTCATTCACTGCGCCGCTCGCTGCCGGCGAGCCGATTCCAGCACGCCATGGTGCGGCTGCGGTGCTGATCCATCGCCGTCGCTGCAGCTTCGGGGTCGCCCTTGCGGACCGCGGCAAAGATCTTGCGGTGCTCCTGCTGAGCTTGCGGCATGCGCGATGGCTCGACAGCAAAGATCGATGACGTGCGGGCTCGCCAGACCCGGTCCCACAGGCTCTGGATTTCCTCCTTCAATGCTTCATTCGCACCCGGCTCATACAGCTTCGTGTGGAAATCGCGATTACTCTGGGAAAACTGCTCGGCCCGGTTTCCGGCGGCCTCATCGTCCATCCGCTTCAGGACCCGTTCAATACTGTGGAGAGCCTCCGGTGAGTGGCGGCCGGCGGCTTCGCGCACGGCGAGGATCTCCAGATGCATGCGCATGGAAACGATCGCCGCGGCATGCTCCCAACTGAGATCGACGATCGTCGCCCCGCGGTGACTTTCCATGCTCACGAGGCCGTCGCGCTGCAGCATGCGCAGCGCCTCGCGCACGGGCATTTCGCTGATCCTGAATTCCTGCGCCAGGGTCGACAGGCGAAGGCGGGGATCGAGCTTGTCTTTGCCGCCGAGGATTCGGGCCCGGAGCTGCTGATAGACCCATTCCGTCTTGGTCGTGAAAGGGCGATCCGCCGCCATATTGGTAGGGGGTGAAGCTTCCATTGCGGTTCCAACTGTTTTGCGCTTGACGTCGTCCGTTATCGTATATTTGATATGATCCATAATATCAAATATCAATAGGCGGGGGAAGGCCTGTGACGACAGCAATTGAGGTGGCGCGCACGGCGCATCGCGTGATCGCCGACTATATGGCGGTCAAGCAGGGCGAATCCGTCGTAATCGTGGTCGACGATCGCACCAGTCCCTCGATCTGGCAGGCGCTGGCCGGGCAGACCTATGCGGTCGGCGGACTCCCCGTCGTGACCATGATGGCGGCGCTGGCGAAAAGCGGCATGGAGCCGCCGGCGCCAATTGCCGCCGCCATGTGCAAGGCCAACGTCGTGGTCGCCGCAGCCAGCCGGTCGATGTATCACATAGAAGCCAAGAACCAGGCGAAGCTTGCGGGCGCCCGCGGCGTCTTCAATGCGCCTTATCTCGAGGACGGTTGGATCGACGGGGCGATGACGGCCGATTTCCTGGAAATCAGAAAACAGGCGGAACGGCTCCGCGACAGACTGGCGCGCGGCAAACGCGCGAAGGTCACGACGCCGGCTGGAACGGAGGTGACCATGGTCATCGAGGGGCGGAAGCCGGTCGGCTGGCTCACAGGCGTTTGCCGGAACCCGGGCGAAGTCTCGGCCTTCCCCGGCGGCGAAGTGTCGTTGCCGCCCCTTGAAGGCACGACGGAAGGGCGCATCGTTCTCGAGCATATCATGACCGATATCGGCCGCCTGGCGGAGCCGATCGTGCTGACGGTGAAAGAGGGCGAGTGCGTCAAGATCGATGGCGGTGTCGAAGCGCGGGCGCTCGTCGCCCATATAGACGGCGTCAAGAACGCGACGAACATCGCCGAGCTCGGCATCGGCCTCAATCCGAAGTCACGATTGACCGGCGGCATCACCGAAGTGAAGAAACGGCTTGGCACGGCACATATGGCGCTGGGCGATTCCGCCGCTGGCTATGGCGGCGCGGTAACGAGCGATGTGCATCTGGACGGCATGCTGCTGAACGTGCGTATCGAAATCGACGGCGAGGTGATCGTCGAGAACGGCGAAGTCCGCGTATGAGCCCAGCGCGCCCCGAACCATCGGCGGCGCCCGGAGCGGCCGGCGGCGATATCACGGCCCGGCTGCGGCGCCTGGAAGGCGGCGGATTGCGGACTTTTGCCGAAGATCCGCCCATGACCTGGGAGCGCGCCGAGGGTTGCTGGATCCATGACGCCGACGGAAAGGCATATCTCGATCTCTATGGCGGTTTTGCCGTCGCGGCGATCGGCTATGGCCATCCGAAGGTGGTCGCGGCAATCCGCGAGCAAGCCGGCCGGCTCATGCATTGTCCCTCCGCACATCCGTCGCGGGTGCGGGCCGAGTTCCTCGAAGCCCTGGAGTCGATTGCTCCCGCTGGGCTGACCCGCTTCCTGCCGGCGATGTCCGGCGCCATGGCGAACGAGATTGCGGTCTCCCTGGCGCGGACGCGTCGTGACGGCGAAATCATTGCCTTCGCCGGCGGCTATTTCGGCCGGTCTGTCGGCACTGTCGGGCTCGCCGGCAAAGCCCGGTACCGCGAGGCCCTCGGCTTGCCGCCTTCGGCGCATTTCGCGCCTTACCCGTATCCGCTGCGCCTCGGCAAGCAGGCCAGCGATATTGCCATCGATGCGGTCGAACGACTCGCCGGCCCCGCCGGCGGCATTGGGCGGATCTCCGCTGTTGTGCTCGAGCCGGTTCAGGGCAATGGCGGCGTGGTAATACCGCCGCCGGACTTCCTCGGCCGCCTGCGGGCGTTTTGCGATCGCACCGGCGCCCTGATGATCGTCGATGAGATTCAATCCGGCTGCGGGCGCACCGGCCGCATGTGGGCGATGGAACGGGCGGGTGTCACGCCGGATCTGATGACAGTCGGCAAGGGCATTGGCGGCGGTGTTGCGGTCGCGGCCGTCATGGGCCGTTCCGAGGTGATGGACTGGCCGCCGGACTCCTATACATCGACCTTCCTGACGAACAATTTGAACCTGGCGGCTGCAACGGCCGCGATTGGAGTCTTACGTGATGAGCGGCTGGCGGAACGGGCGGCCAGGCTGGAATCGTCCGCGCTGCTTCGGCTGCGGACCGCATTCGCCGGCGTTGCGGGCATCGCTGAGCTCCGTGGCTGCGGGCTTTGGTTCGGCATCGAACTCGTCGAGCCAGACGGAACCCCGGCTGCCGGCCGCGCGACAGCCATCCTGCGGCGCCTTCGCGCCCAGGGCGTTCTCGTCGGCCGCGGCGGCTACGACGACAATGTCATAAAGCTGTCGCCGCCTTTGGTCATCGACCAGGACGAATTGGACAGAGGGCTTGATCTGGTGGCGGCCGCGGTCGTGGCCGAAATGCAGGCAGGCAAGTGAGATGAGCGCGATCGAGGCTGACAGCCGCGTGAAGAACGTCAGGAATTATGTCGACGGCGGCTGGGTTGATCCGAAGACCGAGCGTTTTCAGAGCTGGAATGCCGTCACCGGAGAGCCACTCGCTTCTGCGCCAGTGAGCGGTGCTGCTGCCGTAGATGCCGCGGTGCAAGCCGCCCGGCTGGCCTTCGACCGCGGCGACTGGCGATGGAAGAAAGGATCGGAGCGCGCCGCCGCGCTGCTGACTTTTGCCGATGCCTTGGCCGCCCGCGGCCGGGAGATCAGCGAACTCATCGCCTATGAGATGGGGAAGCCCATACGTGTCAACATGGCGCGCGAGATTCACGGTGCGGTGGATAAGCTGCGTTTCTTCGCGGGCGCTGCGCGGCTGCTGGAGGGCCAGATCACTGCGGTGACGGCGCCGGAAGTCTGGGACATGACGCTGCCCGAACCGCTGGGCGTCGCAGCGCTGATCATTCCCTGGAATGATCCGGTCGATCTGGCCGTGCGCAAGCTCGGCGCGGCCCTCGCGGCCGGTTGCACGACGGTGGTCAAGTCCTCCGAGATCACGCCGGCCTCGACGGCCGCGCTGATCGAAGTCGCGCATGATTGCGGGGTATTTCCCCGCGGCGTGATCAACCTGGTGCATGGACCGGGTGACCCGACTGGCGAGGCGCTGGTCGCCCATCCCGGCGTCAACAAGATATCTTTCACCGGCAGCACGGCCACAGGCATCCGTATCATGGAGCGCGCGGCAAAGCGCCTGGCGAAAGTGTCCCTCGAATGCGGCGGCAAGTTTCCGGCGCTCATCATGCCCGATGCCGACCTGGAACGCTGCCTCGATGCCGTGACCTATGGCGCGTTCATGTATGCAGGCCAATCCTGCACCGCCTGTACCCGCCTCATCGTGCACAGGTCGGTCTATGACCGCGTCGTCGAGGGAGTGGTCGCCCGCACGAAGAAGCTGCCATCGGGCAATCCCCTCGATCCGGCGGTTCTGGTGGGACCCATGGCCTCGCGCAAGCAGTATGACAAGGCGGTCAGCTACATCCGCCTCGGGCTCGCCGAACGCGGCCGCGCGGTTGCCGGCGGCGATCCCGGCGACAGGAAGGATCTGTTTCTTCCGCCCACGGTGTTTGTCGACTTACCGGCAACGTCGCGCTTGGCGCAGGAGGAGGTGTTCGGCCCGGTCCTCCTGATCCGCAGTTTCGACAGCGAGGACGAGGCGCTCGCCATGGCCAATAGTACACCCTACGGCCTCGGCGGCTCGATCTGGTCGCAGGACATCAGCCGCGCGCTGCGCCTGGCGCGCAGGGTGGACGTGGCCGACCTCTGGATAAACACCCACTACATCCGTCACGCCGAGACATCGTTCGGCGGCCGCCACCTCTCGGGCATCGGCCGGGAGCTCGGCATGGCCGGGGTCGAAGAGTATATGTCGCGAAAGAGAATCTGCATCGACACGCGCAGTTCCTTCCATCTCAAGGACTGGTTCGAGACGCCGGAGCCGGCTGCATGAGCGAGGCCGACGTCATCGTCGTCGGCGGCGGCATCGTCGGCGCCGCCACGGCATACTTCCTGGCGCGCCGCAAGGTCAGCGTCCTGCTGGTTGAGGCGGAGACGCCTGCCTGGGGCGCGTCCGGCCGCAATCCCGGATTTCAGTGGCTCCATACGCGCCGTGCCGGCCTGCAGATGGAATTGGGAATGGCCGGCCGCCGGCTCGCCGATGACCTGGCACAAGAACTGGATGGATTCGAGTTCCGGCCGAGCGGCGGCATGATCTATTTCTTCGATGAGCGGCAGCGGCCGCTTTTCAAGTCCCTTGTCACCGAGCGCCGTGCGGCCGGTTTGCCGATGGAGCTGATCGACGGGAAGCAGGCACGGGAGCATTGCCCGGCGCTGTCCGATCGCGTCGCCGGGGCGACCTGGAACCCGATGGATGCGCATCAGAATACCCGGAAGCTGGTCGAGGCCCTGGTTGCCGGCGCCGAACGGCATGGCGCCCGCCTGCTGTCCGGTGCGCGGGTCGAAGCCCTCATGATGGAAGGACAGCGCTGTACCGGCATTCGCACCAAAGCGGGCAATTTCAACGCCGGTACAGTGATCCTCGCGGCCGGCTCCTGGACTCCGAAGCTGCTGGCGCCGCACGGCATCGACGTAGCGATCACCGCCATGCGGCTGCAGGTCGTCGAGACCGAACCCGCGCCCATCAGATTTGCGCCAATGCTCTACGGCCCAACCGCATTGAAGCAATATGCCTTCATCCGCGATCTGCCTGGATATAGCGATGCCGGCACCGCCCATCCGCTCGAAAGCACGTTCGACGGCGTTGAGTTCCTCGAGCTCGCCGTGCAGCGCGAGGACGGCCGCATTCTCTTGGGATGCCCGATGGATTTTCCCGGCCTGGACGACCGGCCGACAGTATCCGGCCTGGCGTTGACCCTAGCGGTGCTCAGCGAAGCGATGCCGCCAATCAAATCCCTGGCGGTCGAGCGGATCTGGGCCGGTCTGCTGCCCCAGACGCCGGACGCGTTGCCGATCATCGGACCCGTTCCCGGCATGGACGGCCTGATGCTGAATGCCGGCCATGTCTTCGGCAATCTCGCCGGACCGCTGTCAGGCAAGATTCTCGCGCAGTCGATGACCGGCGAGCAGCCGGATTTCGATCTCGAGCATTTCCGGTTCGATCGGCCGGGGCTCCGCTCCAACAACGACCAGCATCGACGCTGGTAGACGAGGCAGAGATGGGACGCAAAATCGAATTCATCAATCCGTTCGGGACGGAAGCCTATGACGGGCTGATCGCAGAGACATTGCTGCCCTGTGCGTCGCCGGATACCCAGGTCACCATCCGGCACCTGCGCAATGCTCCGCCCGACATCGACTACTACTATAACAAGCATCTCATGGAGACCGTCGTCTTCGAACGCGTCATGCAGGCCGAAGAAGAGAATTATGACGCGGTCATCGTCGGCTGTTGCTATGACCCGGGCGTGCGCGTGGCGCGAGAGCTGGTGGACATTCCGGTCATTGGGCCGCTCGAAGCCTCCATGCAGATGGCGAGCTATTTCGGGCACAGCTATACGGTCGTCACCGATCATCACAAGGCGGTGCCGTATCTCGAGGACCTGGTGCAACAAAGCGGGCTTGCCGGTAGTTGCCGCGGCGTGCGCTGCATCGAATGGTGGGTCAAGGACATGGTGCTCGATCCCGATGCGGTGGCGCGCGACACGATCGAACATGCGCGCCGGATCATGGCCGAAACGCGCGCTGAAGTGATCGTCATGGGTTGCACAATCGTCGCGGCCTGTTACCAGCGCTATGTCATGCGCACCAACGCGGCGCCGGAGGTGGTGATTCTCAATCCGAATCTGATGGCGCTGAAGATGGCGGAAAGCCTCGCCGACCTGAAACGCCAGGGGCTCTATACGCTTGCGCGCAGCGGCTACTATGAGAAACCGAAGGGACACTATCGGGATCAGTTCCTGCAGCAGCGCCGGCAGGTCGCGCAGGCGCTCGGCCTGTCGGCGCCGCAGCCGCGGGCATAGCCGTCATAGTCCGGCGGTCGCAACTTCGGCAGGAATAGTGAGAAATGGCCAGGCGCATCCTTGTTGTCGGTGGCGGAGTTGTCGGATGCAGCATTGCCTGGCACTTGTCGCAACGGAACCTTGGCGAAGTCGTGCTTCTGGAGCGCGACCGCCTGGGCTCCGGCACGACCTGGCATTCCGCCGGCAATCTGACCTGGCGTCCTGGGGCGAGCCATGACGCGAACGTGCTCTATGCGTTCGAAACCATTGACCGGCTGACAGCGGAGACCGGCCAGGAGACCGGCTGGCTCAAGACCGGGCGCCTGTTTCTGGCCCATGGACAGGCAGCCATCCGCCGCCTCGAAGGCTATCAGGCAGCGGCCAAGGATCGCGGCGTAGATTCGCGGATCGTCGCAGGGCCCGAGGCGGCCCAATTGCACCCGCTGCTGCGTGGCGAGGCCATCACGGCGGCCTGGTTCAATCCGCTTTCTGGCCGTCTCAATCCCGCCGACCTGACGGCGGCCTATGCCAAGGGCGCGCGGGCGCGCGGTGCGCGGATCGTCGAGAATTGCAAGGTGACAGGCCTCACATTGCACAACGGCCGAATTCGCGGCGTGGAGACGACGAAGGGTCTGTTCGAAGCCGATCAAGTGGTCGTTTCGGCGGGGCTGTGGTCGCGCGACCTGCTGCAGCGCGCCGGCCTGCCTGTGGCCCAATGGGCCTGCGAGCATTTTTACGTCATCGCCGATGTCACGCCGCGGTTGCCGCGCGAAACGCCATCCTTTGTTGCGCCGGAAGACCTGTTCTATGGCCGGGAGGAGGTCGGCGGCATGATGGTCGGCTCTTTCGACGAGAACGCGAAGACGTTGGACGCCGCAGCGCTGCCTGATCCCTTTGCCTTTACGCTGCTGGAACCCGACTGGGATAAATTCGCGCCGTATTTTGAGAAAGCAACAGCAGTCTTTCCGATCCTGGAGACCGCGCCCATTCGCCGCTTTGTCAACGGACCGGAGTCTTTCACACCCGATGACATGCCGTTGATCGGCCCGGCATCGGCCATCGAGGGCCTCTATATCTGCACGGCGATGAATTCCGGCGGCGTTACCTACTCGGCCGCGGCGGGGCATATGATCGCCGATATGGTTTCTGGAACGAAGCCCCGTTTCGACACAGCGGCCTTTGTGCCCGAGCGCTTCGGCGAGAAAGCCAAGGATCTGGCTTGGTTAAAGTGCGAAGTATCGGCTGTCGTCAGCCGCGGCTATCAGCAAACCAATTTGTAGCGTCTCACCCAGCCCCTGCCGCGCCACACAGCCGCCTAGCCGACAGCCAGAGGATGATGGCAGGCGACGAGTTTGCCGGCAGGGTCCGGTTGGAGCAGAGGGCGCTCGCGCGCGCAGAGTTCTGTGGCGTAGCGGCAGCGCGTCCGGAAGCTGCAGCCGCTGGGCAAATCGAAGGGGCTGGGGAGTTCACCCTTGACCGCCTCGCGCAACTCCCGACGCGCCGCATCGATTTCTGGCGCCGCCGCCAGCAGTGCGGCGGTGTAGGGATGGGCGGGCGCCTTGAACAGCTGCTCGGTCTCGCCGAGCTCGACGATCGAGCCCAGATACATGACTGCGACGCGATGGGAGAGATGGCGCACGACCCGCAAATCGTGGGCGATGAACAGGACCGTCAGATCCAGCCGGTCCTGCAGCTCCAGCAGCAGATTGATGATCTGCGCCTGCACGGAGACATCGAGCGCCGAGACGATTTCGTCGGCGATCAGGACATCGGGCTCGACGGCCAGGGCGCGGGCGATGCCGATGCGCTGCCGCTGCCCACCGCTGAATTCCCGGGGATAGCGTTGCGCGGCGTTCTGCGGCAGCCCGACCAGGTCCAGCAGTTCGGCGACGCGCGCCCGCGTCTGCTGGCGCGGGCGGAGATCGTGGAAGCGGATCGCCTCCGCGAAGGTCTGCCCGACGGTCATCCGTGGATTGAGGGAGCCGTAAGGATCCTGGAATGCCATCTGGACGCGGCGATGGTAGGCCCGCCGTTCGTCGCCGCTGAGACTCAAGGCATCGCGTCCGTTGAAGCGGATCATGCCGTCGCTTGGCTCGTGCAAGCGGACCAGGCAGCGGGCCAGGGTCGACTTGCCGCAGCCGGACTCGCCGACGATGCCCAGCGTCTCACCCCGCCGGACATCGAAGCTGACCTGGCGCAGCGCATGCAAAAGCGGTCTCGACCGGCGCCCCGTAAAGCTGAGGAACCCGCGGCGCGGCGCGAAATGCTTGCTGAGGCCAGCAACTTGCAGGATGGGAGCCTCTGCATTCGGATTCATGATCGTGCCTCCATGGCAAGGCGATCATGATGGATACATGCCGACAGATGGCCGTTGCCTGTATCGACCAGCGGCGGCGGCGCTGTCCGGCAGTCGTCCGTGACGAAACGGCAGCGCTGGGAGAAGCCGCAGCCGGCCGGGCGGCTGTCCGGTCCCGGCGGACTGCCGGGTATGGGTCGCAGCGGCCGGCGTGCATGGCCGGCCATCGGCAGCGATTCCAGCAGGCCGCGCGTGTAGGCATGACGCGGTTCGCGCAGCAGCTCGGCGACCGGCGCCTGCTCGACGACCCGCCCGGCATACATCACTGCGACATGGTCGCAGGTTTGGGCGATCACGCCGAGATCGTGGGTCACCAGCAGGATGCTCATGCCAAGTTCGGTCCGCAGCCGCAGGATCAGTTTCAGGATCTGGTCCTGGATGGTGACGTCGAGGGCCGTCGTCGGCTCGTCGGCGAGCAGGAGCTTCGGCGATGGCGCGAGCGCGATAGCGATCATGGCGCGCTGGCGCATGCCGCCGGAAAACTGATGCGGATAGTCGTCCACGCGCGAACGCGCCGCCGGGATGCCGACATGGTCGAGCAGTTCGATGGCGCGCCGCCTGCAGGCTTCGCGGTCGAGCCCGCTATGGGCGCGCAGGCTTTCGCGGATCTGCTCGCCGACCGTCAACACCGGATTGAGCGCCGTCGACGGCTCCTGGAAGATCATCGCGATCTCGCGGCCGCGGATCGTATTGAGCTGCCGTTCAGGCAAGGTCATGAGGTCGGCGCCGTTCCAGCGCACCGTGCCGGAACTGCGGAGCGGCGGCCGCAACAGCCGGGCGATCGCGCGCAAGGTGAGACTTTTCCCCGAGCCGGACTCGCCGACCAGACCGAGGACCTCGCCGGCGCCAACTTGCAGGCTCACATTGTCGACAAGGGTCCAGACGGAGTCGGCGGCGGTGATGGAGACCTTGAGGTCCGAAACCGAGAGCAGGGGCGCCGTTGTCATCGGCACTACCTCGAACGGCGCAGCAGATCGGCGACGCCGTCGCCGACCAGGCTGAATCCGAGCCCGGTCACGACGATGGCGATGCCGGGGAACACCGATATCCACCAGCCCGTGCTGATGAAGTTCTTTCCCTCGGCAATCAGCACACCCCATTCCGCCGTGGGCGGCTGAGCGCCGAGGCCGAGATAGCCGAGGCTGGAGCCGAGCAGGATGCCCAGGGCCATGTCGGTCATCCAGTAGACGATGATCGAGCCGATGGCATTGGGCAGCAGGTGGCGGAAGATGATCCGCAGCTCGCCATAGCCGAGAACGCGGCCGGCGGCGGCATAGTCGGCCTGCTTCTGCGTCATCACCTCGGCCCGCATCAGCCGGGCATAGAACACCCAGCCGACAGCGCTGACGGCGATGAACATGTTGGCCAGACCCGGACCAAGCACGGCGACGATGGCAATCACGATGACCAGGAACGGAAAGGTCACCACGAGGTCGACGATGCGGCCGAAGACCATGTCGAGCCAGCCGCCATAATAGCCTACCAGAGCGCCGATGATGGTGCCGCCGATCACGGGAAAGACCGTCGTCAGCAAAGCGATGGCGAAATCGATGCGCGCCGCCCAGATCACGCGTGACAGGATATCGCGGCCGAAATTGTCGGTGCCAAAGGGATGGGCAATCGAGGGCGGCTTGAGAATGGCGGTCATGTCGAAGGCAAGGGGATCGTAGGGCGCTATCCAGCCCGGGACTGCCGCCATGAGCACGAACAGGCCGAGGATCACAATGCCGGCGATGAGTGGCGCGGGGAGGGGGCGCCGGCGGACATTTCGATCGACCGATATCGCGCTCATGCGCTGACCCGCGGATCGATCGCCGCCTGGATCAGGTCGGTGATGAGAAAGATGAGGGAAACGATCAGCGCCAGTGCCAGCGTCAGGCCGAGGATGACTGGATAGTCACGGCCATAGATCGAATCGATCATCAGCCGTCCGGCACCGGGCACGGCAAAGACCGTCTCGGTGATAACGGCACCTCCGAGCAGCGTGCCGATATTCAGCCCGAACAGCGTGACCGTGGAGATGATTGCATTACGCAGCACATGCTTGCCCAGCACCACGCGGGGCTTCAACCCCTTGGCCCGGGCAAAGTCGACATACTCCGCGCCCAGCACTTCGACGATGCTGTTGCGCAGATTGCGCATGAGCACGGCCGACAGGCTCAAGGCGAGGGTGAGAGCGGGCAGGAACAGATGATACAGCTTGTCGGCAATCGTCTCGCCATAGCCGCCGACGGGAAACCAGTGGAGCTGGGCGGCGAACAAGGTTAGCAGCAGGATGCCGAGATAGAACACCGGCGTTGAAAGGCCGATCTGGAATCCGGCGCGGATGCTGCCATCTACCAACCCGCCATGGCGCAGGGCCGCGACAAAGGCCAGCGGCACCGCCAGGAACAGGGCGAGCATCCCCGCCATCGCCGTCAGCAGCAGGGTCACGGGCAGCCTGGCGAAGATGAGGCCGATGACCGACGTCTTGAGGACGATAGACTCGCCGAGGTCGCCATGGACGATGAGCCGGTCGAGAAAGAATCCGAACTGAACGACGATCGGGCGGTCGAGGCCGAGCTGCTTATTGATTCTCTCGACGGCCTCGTCGGTGGCCCGTTCGCCCAGGAGCGCGCTGGTGGGATCGCCGGGCAAAAGGCGCACCAGCACGAACATCACCACCATGATCAGCAGGAAGGTCGGGATGACCTGCAACAGCCTGAGTGCGATGTATCTGAGACTGACCGGCATCGGCGACTGATGTCACGATTCAAGATAAAAGGCGCGGCGTTAAACCCAGTTAACGCCGCGCCAGTGCTCAGTTCAACGTCTATCGCGGGGTGGCCTGTTATTCGACCGTTGCGCCCACGAAGATGTTGTTGCCCAGCGGGATCTGCACGAAGCCTTTCACCGAGCTCCGCAGCGCCACCGGATAGGGCGACTCATAGAGCGGAATGATCGGCGGTGCTGCCATGTAGATATCCTGGATCTCCTTGTACTGCGCGATGCGCTTTTCGGTACTCATCTCCTTTTGGCTGGCCTCGAACAGTTCGGTCACCTTCTTGTCCTCCCAGCCGGTATGCAGGGATTCGATGTTCGGGAAGTAGGCGAAGTAGGAGGTGATCTCGTTCGGATCGGCGATATCGTCGGTCCAGGAGCCGGTCCGCATCTGGAAGTCGCCGGCGCGGTACCGGTCCGTCCGCGTTGCGTTGTCTACCTGTTCGATACTCAGGCGGATGCCAACTTGCGACCACATCTGCTGAATGGTGGACAGGATCGCCGCGTCGTCGGCACCGCCAGCGAGCGCCAGGCAGCTCACGTCCAGACCGTCGGCATAGCCGGCTTCCGCCAGCAAGGCCTTGGCCTTCGCCTGATCGAAGGGAAAGACCGGTCCGGTGCCGGAATTGTACGGCGTCACCGACGACATGAAGGAGATCATGGGCTTGGCGACATCGAAGGTAACGATTTTGATCAGCGCATCCTTGTCGATCGCATAATTCATAGCCTGCCGGACCTTGGGCTCCGACATCGGATTTTTCGCGCCGTCCTTGAATGTCGGCCGGACATTCATGGTCAAGTAGGTGACCTTGGTTGACGGGAACAGCTCCATCTTCAGGTTCGGGTCGGCCTTCAGCTCGGCGACACGGGCGTAGGGGATGAATTCCGCGCCATCAACCTCACCCGCCTGCAATTTGAGAATGCGGGTGGCGTCGTCCGGTATCGTCACGAATTCGATCCCGTCGAGATAGGGAAGCTGGTTGCCGCTGGCGTCCTTGCGCCAGTAATTGGCATTGCGCTCCAGCTTCATGGAAACGTTCCGCTCCCAGCTCACGAACTTGAAGGGACCGGTGCCGATGGGGTGCTCGGCAAAGGCCTTGGCCTTTTCCTCGTCCGTGGCACCCGGCGCGGCTTCATAAGCCTTTTGCGGCAGGATCGCCGTATTGAAGGTGGCAAGGGCCTTGATCAAGACGGGATCGGGTTGCTTCAGCTTGATCGTGATCGAGTCCGGCGCCGCAACGGCGACGCTGTCGATAGAGGCCAGCAGGAAGTTCCAAATGCCGTTCTTGGGATTGGCGGCGCGGTCGAGCGACCATTTCACATCCTCGGCCGTCATCGGCGTGCCGTCGGAAAATTTGACATCGGTCCGCAGCGTGATGGTGTAGGACAGGCCGTCGTCGGAGGCCTTCCAGGCTGTCGCCAGTCCCGGCTGCACATCCTTGCCGTCGTCGGTCGGCAGGAACAGCGTGTCGTAAAGATTGGTCAGGATCCAGATGTCGACGTTGGCGTCATTGAAGACGGGATCCAAGAGTAGTGAGTCCGCGTAACGTGCGTAAGTGAGCTTGCCACCCGCCTCTGCGGTCGTAGGCAACGCGACGGCCAAGCCGATCGCAATACTGAACAGCGCTCCTAAAAGCTTCTTCATATACGGCTCCCTGTGTCGGTCCTGTGTGTTTCGCCCCAGTTTTTGTGTTATATTTCACTGTAACAGTAGTGGGCGGCAATGGTCGAGTCAATCCGGCGCAGATTCGGGCTTTTTGTCGATTTTCCGGGGGTTTCATAGATCATCCACGGTACATTCATTGCCGGTTGCCAGCCAACGTGTTATGATCATGTAGTACATTTGAGAGATCGGATTTCAGCATCATGGAATTTTCCGTGGATCACGCCCTGCCTGTGGCCCTCGGCGTGCAATTGCGCGGGCTGATTGAATATGGAATTGCCTGCGGGCAACTGATGCCGGGGGACCGCCTGCCTTCGGTGCGCGAAATGGCGGTCCGCGCCGCGATCGCGCCGATGACCGTCAGCAGCGTCTATGCCGATTTGCAGAAGGCTGGGCTGATCGAGGCGCAACGGGGATCGGGCACCTTCGTCAGCCGCGCCGCGGCCGGCTTTGCGCGCCCGCAGATCCTGGCCTTGCAGCGTCGGGTGGACGAGCTCATCGCTGCCGCCGCAACCGATGGCATCGCCGCGGCGGAGTTGGCGCGCCTGTTCAATGCCCGACTGCACCGGTCCAATGCGAAGACCCGCGCGCTGCGCCTGGTCTTCATCGGCGTATTCGCCGAGGCGACGCGCGCCTACGTCACGGAGATTCAGCGGCGCCTGTCCCGTGGCGACACGATTGCGGGCATCACGCTGGACGAATTCACCCGCAGCGATGTCGCCCGTCAGCGGGCGCTCAGCGCCGATCTGATTCTGACGTTTGCCAACCGCAAGGCCGAGGTGGTGGACTTGGTCGGCCCCGAACGGCGCGTCGTGACCATCCGGTTCATTCCGGCCGATCAGACTCGGGCGGCGCTGGCGACGATCGACCCGCGGGCGCGGCTAGGCATCGTATCGACCCTGCCCGAGTTCCTGCCGATCATGAAGGCAGGGGTGCAGCAATTCACGCCCCATGTGCGCAAGCTCGAGGCGACGGTGCTGGGCAGCGCGGATCTGAAGAGCGTGCTGCGCCGGGTGGATGCCGTTGTCTATGCCAGCGGTTCGGAGCGCATCCGCCGCCTCGTCCGGCGCGGCGTGCCGGTGTTCGAATACCGGCACGCGCCCGATCCGCATGAGATCGACGATGTATTGCTGCCGGCGCTGGAAGAACTGCGAAGCGGTGGAACGCCGACTGTTACCTCGGCGGCGGGATAAAGGGAGAAGACAAAAATGAAAATTCACGACGCGAACTGGATGCAGGTGGAGGACTACCTGAAGCGCGACGACCGCGCGGTGCTGCCGATCGGCAGTACCGAACAGCATGCCGGCTTGAGCCTGATGGTCGACAGCATCCTCGCCGAGAAAGTGTCGGCCGATGCCGCGGAACCGTTGGGCGTGCCGGTGTTCCCGCCGCTGAGCTACGGCATTACGCCTTATTTCATGGCGTTTCCGGGGACGGTGAGCCTGCGGGTCGAGACTATGATACGGCTGGTCGGCGATATCTTGGATTCCCTCCATACCCACGGGTTCCGCCGCTTCACGCTGGTCAATGGCCACGGCGGCAATCAGCCGGTCCAATCATTCGCCGCGGAATGGGTGGCGGCGCACACGGATTGCCGTATCAAGTTCCATAACTGGTGGAACTCGCCAAAGACCTGGGCGGTGGTCAAGTCCATCGATCCGGTCGCATCCCATGCGTCATGGATGGAGAACTTCCCCTGGACCCGCATTCCGGGTTTCCCGCAGCCGACGCAGCAGAAGCCGATGATCGAGGTGGACCGCATACGGTCGATGACACCGAAGGAAGTGCGCAAGCATATCGGCGACGGCAATTTCGGCGGCCATTATGAGCGGTCCGACGACGAGATGATGCGGGTCTGGAGCGTTGCCGTGGATGAGACGCGGGCTTTGATCGACGGCGGCTGGTGATGGGCGCCTCTGATATCGCGGTCTGGGGCGCCGGCGCCATCGGCGGCACGGTCGGCGCCTACCTGGTGCGGGCCGGGCACCGGGTGTTATTCATCGATCGCGTCGCGGAACATGTGGCGGCGATCCGCCGCGATGGCCTCGCCATTACCGGGCCGATCTCCGAGTTTCGCGTGCAGGCGGAAGCTGTGACTCCGGCGGAGATAAGGACGCCGCTGAAAAAAGTGCTGCTCTGCGTCAAGGCGCAGGACACGAAATCGGCCGCTGAACAGATCCGGCCCCATCTCCTGCCCGATGGCTATGTCGTCTCGCTGCAGAACGGGCTCAATGAGCTGGAGATCATCGATGCGCTCGGTGTCGGGCGGACCGTCGGTGCTTTCGTGAATTTCGGCGCCGACTATATGGAACCCGGCGTCGTGCATTTCGGCGGCCGCGGTGCGGTGGTGGTCGGCGAAGTGGATGGGTCGGTCACCACGCGCGCGAGCCAGCTCCACGAGATGCTGCGGCAATTCGACGACAATGCCAAGCTGACGGCCAATATCTGGGGTTACCTCTGGAGCAAGCTGGCCTATGGCGCCATGCTGTTTGCGACGGCGCTGACCAACGACTCGATCACCGACTGTTTTGCCTCGGCGCGGCATCGGCCGACATTCATTGCCCTGGCGAAAGAGGTGGCCGCCGTGGCGCTGGCCGCCCGGGTCGACCTCGAGCCGTTCGATGGGTTCGATCCCCGCGCCTTCATGGCCGATGCATCGCCGGCGCAGGCCAATCGCTCGATGGAGAATCTGGTCGTGCACAACAGCCGTTCGGCAAAGACCCATAGCGGCATCTGGCGAGATCTCGCGGTGCGCAAGCGGCGCACCGAAGCGGATGCCCAGCTTGGCCCGATCATCCGGGTCGCTGGCGAGAAGGGCGTGGGCGCGCCGATGACGGCGCGGCTGCTATCCTTGGTCAAGGCAATCGAGGACGGCGACGCGCGGCAGGACGGCGCGATGTTGGACGCCCTGGGCGAGACGTTGCCGATTGCCGCCGCCTCATGAATCTGCGGTTTGACGAGAAGACGGTTGTCGTCACCGGCGCGGCCCATGGCTTCGGCCGGGCGATCGCCGTGGCCTTTGCGGGGCTGGGCGCCCGGGTCTGGGCTTGCGATATCCTGGCCGATGAACTGGCGGAGACGCAGCGGCTCTGCGGCAAGGGCTGCGAGACGATCCGCACCGATGTCGGTGACCCCCAGCAGGT
Source organism: Verrucomicrobiia bacterium (assembly GCA_035544395.1). GTDB lineage: Bacteria > Pseudomonadota > Alphaproteobacteria > Dongiales > Dongiaceae > DATKFM01. The sequence goes on along the minus strand of DATKFM010000325.1, from coordinate 1,199 downwards.
GCACGTCGCTGTCGATGCCGCCGAGCGGCAATCCGACCAGGTGCATATCCTGGTCAACAATGCAGGCGGCGTGCTCGGCCAGGTCGGCCGTCCGCTGGAAGCCATTTCTCCGGAGGAATGGCGCGCCATATTCGACGTCAACGTGACGGGCGCCTTCTACTTCTCGCAAGCCGTTGCCGCCGGCATGAAGCGCGGCAAGTTCGGCCGCATCATCAATATCTCATCGCGGGCCGGGTTGGAGATCAGCCTCACCGGCATTCAGGCCTATGCGTCGGCGAAAGCGGCGCAGATTGGCCTGACGCGGCAATTGGCCCACGAGCTCGGCCCTTGGGGAATCACCGTCAATAATGTCGCGCCGGGATTTGTCCGCTCCAATCCGGCGACGGAGCGGCAATGGCAATCCTACGGCGAGGCGGGGCAGAAGCGTCTCGTCGCGTCGATCGCCTTGAAGCGCCTGGGCACGCCCGATGACATCGCCCATGCCGTCCTGTTTTTTGCCTCGGACTATGCCGGCTGGATCACCGGCCAGGTGCTGAGCGTCGATGGTGGCAAATGAAGGATATTACGCCTCTGGGTTATCTCGAAGGCAAGCAGGAGGAGATCCTGCAGCGACTGATCGCCTTCGCCGCCATTCCATCGGTCAGCACCGACCCCGCTTACAAGCAAGGCATCCTGCAGGCCTCCGAATGGGTGGCAGCGCAGATGACGTCCGCCGGCCTGGAGAATGTGCGGATCAATCCGACCGCGGGCCATCCCATCGTGACAGCAGATTGGCTTCATGCGCCGGGAAAGCCGACGATCCTGGTCTATGGACATTATGACGTGCAGCCGCCGGACCCGCTGGAGAAGTGGAAAAGCCCACCCTTCGAGCCGACAGTGCGCGACGGGCGTCTCTATGCGCGCGGCGTGTCAGATGACAAAGGGCCAATGTTGATCCCGATCGCCGTCGTCGAAGCATTCATGCGGACGGAAGGCAGGCTGCCGGTCAATGTCCGCTTCATCATCGAAGGCGAGGAGGAACGCGGCAGCGTCAATCTCGAACCGTTCGTGCGGGCGAATGCCGACCGGCTTACCGCGGACTTCCTGCTTTCGGCCGATGGTGCGATGTGGCGTCCCGACGAGCCTTCGATCACCGTCGCCAGCCGCGGCATGGCGGCACTGGAACTGACTGTCCGCGGCGCCGGCAAGGACCTGCATTC
>DATKFM010000324.1:0-6386 GCA_035544395.1 Verrucomicrobiia bacterium | reverse complement strand
ATGACGAACTGTTTGGACTGCGAGCTGACAAACTAGAAGGAATCAGGGTCGGGTAGATTCTCATGGGTTCCCGGACGTCGACTCTGACCACGTTTTCCCTTATGGCTGCTAATTGGCACCTGACGTGAGCACGACCCGTCGCCGGAGCACGACAGGCCTGCAGCGGTTCCTCGATCTCAGGCAGCAACGTGCCTGGATGGATGGCAAGGCGAAACTCCGCGACTCCGGTGAGCGTGCAGAGTCGCTGGAGCTGCGGCTGAGATATGTCGCAAAGTATGAGAAGCTGCTGCGCCGCCCGCAGGCGCGGAAGGTGCTGGAGATTCTCGGGCGCTATGGCCGCGACTGCATCCCGATCCCGCTGATGACCGAGCGGCATTACTGGTCGGTGTCCTGCCTGCCGTCGACGCCAGGCAAGGCGCTGATCCGCGTCAATGCGAGCTGGATGGAGCTTTTCGCGCTGTATGCCGATGGCGAGGGCATCCGGGCGAATTTCCTGCTGCATCTTTCGGATTTCACCAGAGATCACTCGCTCGACCGGGACAGGGTGGACGAATCCTTTCTCGAGCGCTGCGTCGAAGCGCCGGAGGATGTGGGCTGTTTCTTCCCGCGCGGCGCGGACATCTTCGGCGTCAAGGTCCGCGGCTTCGCCTCGATCGGCAAGTTCATGAAGACGCGCCGCGCGCTGCGCGCCATCAGGCACTTCAACCTGACCCATATGAACCGGGGCCGGAACGCCTACCAGGCGAGCCACTGCTACAGCCTGGCGGATCACATGCTGGCGGGCAGCGGCTGAGCCGGCCGCGCTACCGGCCTTGATCCTGCTTCTTGCAGACGGAGATCGGTCCGTCGGTTTCGAGTACCGCATAGGCGGCTTCCCGCGGCGAGAAGCATTGGTGCGCGCGCAGCGACATCAGGAGATCGCTGTGGGTGATCGATTCCTTGCGGAGAGACTTGTAATCGACGCGGCCATCCCGGATCAGGAAGCGCGGGCGCCCTTCGATCAGCCGCTCGAACCGCTTGGAATGAATGCCGAGCTTCCCCAAGGCCCAGTTGATGGACAGCATCACGGCAATGACCAGGAACGCGCCGGTAATCGAGCTGTCGCCGGCCCGGAGCGCATTCGATGCGCCTTCGCTGATGAGGAGCAGCAGCACGAGATCGAACGGCGTGAACTCGCCGACCTGGCGCTTTCCCGTCAGGCGAAGCAGAACAAGAACCATCAGATACACGGCGGCGCCGCGGACCAGCAGCTCCCACCAGGGTTCGGCAAGCGCGAACATGAATCACCTCACTTCAATATTGCCGGCGACGTTAAAGGGTGTTTTTCGTCAGCCGGCGCGCCGCATGCTCGTGGGCCAGCTCGGCGCCGAAGAGGAGGATCTGGGAGGTGTAGTAAACCCAGAGGAGAATGATCACCAGCGCAGCGGCGGCGCCATACGTAGAGGCGATGGCGCTGCTGCCGATATAGGCGCCGATCAGGATCTTGCCGAAGGTGAAGAGCAGGCCCGCGACGATCGCGCCCAGCCAGACATCCCGCCAGGCGATCGGCGTGTCCGGCAAGATCTTATACACCGTGGCGAAGATCGCCGTCACGACGGCGAGCGAGACGATGAAATTCACGATCTGGAGGATGACATCGAGGCCGGGCACATAGGCCGCGAGATGGCCGCCGGCCGCCGCCAGCGCCGCGCTGACGACGAGCGACGTCATCAGCAGGAATCCCATGACCACGACAAATGAGTAGCTGAGAATCTTGCGGCGCAGGAAGATACGGACAGTACTTTCCTTCGCGGGCGAGGTCTTCCAGATGACGTTCAGCGAGGATTGAATCTCGCCGACGGCGCCGGTCGCGGCGAGCAGCAGGGCGCCGACGCCGATGATGTTGGCGACCAGGCCGCCCGAACCGGGACGGCTGGCATTTTCGATCAGGGCCGCGAGCGCCGCCTCTCCCTCAGGCCCTATGAGGGCGCCGAGCTGACCGACGATCGCGCCTTGCGCGGCCTCCCGCCCGAAGGCCAGCGCGGCGACGGCGATCACCAGGATGAGCAGGGGCGCCAGCGAGAAGGCGGCATAGTAGGCGATCGCCGCGCCCATCGAGAGGCAGCGATCATTGAACCAGCTGGCGATGACGGTTTTCAGGAACTGCCAGGACAGGAGCTGATTGATCAGGGGGGCCGGCGTTTCCATCGCGGATGCCTTGCGGGAGCTTGCATCCAGGATAACGACCGGAGAGAGCGCCGGTTCCCGACGGCAGCAGCTGCGACGGCCGGCGCATGAGCGAAGACGAATTTGGATGGTTCAGGCATATCAGGCCCCGGAGTCGTCCTCCGGGGCCTGAACGGCAATCAACGCAACGTCGTTTCGCCTATGCCTTTGCCAGCACGAAGGCGCGGACGAAGCTGGCGTTGTAGAGATCGGCGCCCCAGCCGTCGCTGGCTGTGCCGTCCACATACAGGTTCTCGCTGAAGCCGGCGACGGTGCAGCCATCCACCGGGCAGCCCACGGGCAGGTTGTCGTTCAACAGGTGATCGACCGTCTGCACCTTCGGGCTGGTGCTGGCAGCCACCGGACCTGATTCGGAGATGACGGACTGAATCCCGCGAACGACGCCGAAGCTGTAGGTGGCGAAATTGTGGGGATGCAGCGCCTGCCAGGCCATGGTGACGGAATCGCCGGCGTGATACTTCAGCACGCCGCAGCAGGGATCGGCCGGGGTTGCGGCGATGGTGGGCGCCGCGATGTCGGCAAAGCAGCCATTGTTGTCGACATGGAGCGTGATCACCATGCTGTTGCCGCTGACCAGGCCGAGGGTGGAGGCGTCCACCGTGTTGACGGTGCCGGTGCCGTCCGGATCGGTGGGCACGGCATAGACGATGCCGAGCGCGCCGATATTCACCGGCTGGCCGTGGTTGTCGAAGAGATCGACCTTGATCTCATACTTGCCGCTGGTGTCGCTGCCGACGAGAGTGCCGGTGGCGTCGTAATGCATGCCGGGCGCGATTTCCACGCTCGGGAACTTGGCGCTGGCGAAATGCTCCTTGATCTCGTTGATGTCGGGCGGCGTGTCCCAGACGCCCGCCGGCGCCACCGACGGGTAGGGTATCTTGAACATGTTGGGGACCTCGTGGCCCGCGCCGTCATCGACCGGGATCGGCCCCAGCAGTTCCGGCGTCCAGGCCGGCATGTTGCCCGTCGGCGTGGAGACATCATGGCGGTAATAGTGATGCACCTGCCCGATCAGCGGCAGGAACGCGCCGCTGCTGCCCTTGCGCCAGGAGAGCTGGTAATAGCGCACGCCCGCGGCCTCCAGATCGTTGGAGAATTCGAGCCGCGGCAGCAACATGCTGCCCCAGGGCGCGCCGGCCTGCGTCAGGCCGATGTTCGCCGGCGTCGTGCTGCCGGCAAGATCCTGTGCCGTGCCGTAGATATTGTTCAGGCCATGGGCGCCGATGGCGAGGAAAGCGACCCAGCGGTTCTTGCCATCAGGACCGACGACCGGCGGACAGGGCGAACAGGTATGGGCCCAGGGACTGGACGTGAAGAGATTGACCTCCGTCCCGCAGGCATAGTTCCACCAGGTGTAGCAGGCGACCGGAGTCGGCGCGTAGACATAGACGTCGAAGAAACCGAACAGCTTCTGCTTCGCCTTGAAGTAGAGATCGGGCGTATCCGGGTTGTGGCAGCCCTTGAAGAAGAGGGTCTGGAAATGGCCGCATTCATCGGTCTGCGCCGTGGCCACCAGCTGCTTGGTGACGAGCAGAGGATAGAACAGGCAGAGCAGCGGGCGGACCAGCTTGGCATTGTCGATCAGCGCTTGCTGGAACTGCAGCTTGCTGCCGAGCTGTGCGGCGTAGCGGAGGTCGGTGGATTGCGCGATCTGTCGAAGCGTGTCGGCTGAATCGGCATCCAGGCGATGGCGGAACTCCGCCTGTTCCTGGAGCATGGCCGCGCGGGCGAAGGGCGCCGGATCGGGGCCGGGCTCCGGCACCGGTATGGGAATCGGGCGGGGATCGACGATGATATGGCGCAGGCGATCCAGGACCAGGTCCGGCAGTTTCGGAATGATGATCCAGATCGGATCGACCTCGTACACCTCCACCGTCGCGTTGCAGACCGGGAAGTTCTCGTACTGGCCGCCGACCAGCACGCGCTTGTTCAGATTGCCGCGCACGAAGCAGAAGCCCCAGAGCCAGCAGCGCCAGATGTCCGGGAAGATCGTAAGCTCTACATCAAAGCGCGCGGCCTTTGCATCCACGCGCAGATGCTTCTCCTGGGCGCCGCGGCGGATGAGATCGTTGAAGTCCGCCGCGTCCTTGTCGACCTTGGGCCCGACGAGGACCCGCAGCCGCGCGACATTGCGGGCGCCGGGTACTTTAAGTATTGCAGAACCCTTGGCATCGACGGACGCCGTCGCGAGCAGGCGGCCCTCGGACGAAAACGCATAGGCGGACACTTCGGGGGCCTTGTCCGCTTTGCCGATGTCGATCAGCTGGGCGCGGACATGGATGTCGGTATAGTCATTGTCGGGCTTGGCCATTTTTGACTCCTTGCGAGAATGCGAGAGCGAAATGGCCCCTTGATATTTTTCTTGAGATGACGCGATGCCGCCCAGCGGCACCGGGCCGGCGGCGGCGGCGCCTCCGCGTCTTTGTTTTCCGGATGCTGATCCGATTACGCCAGCGGCGAAGTGCCGTTTCTCACACAGGCTTGTGGGAGAATTGTGACGAGGCGTTCAGGAGGGGACTGATCTTGATTCAGGCGGCGACGCTTTTCCTCTCGGGCGCCGCGCCCGACATGAACTCCGCGGCAAATTGCTGGCGGAAGCTTTGGATCATCTCTTCCTGGTCGGGGTATAGCGCCCGCAGGATTTCCGCGGCGAACGATACGGGAGCAGAGCCGGGTGCGGTGATCACGCCGTCGTCCCGGACGCAGAAGCTGTCACGGTAGAGCTTCTCGCCACGATAGGCCGGCAGATGCTGTTTCAGGAAATCAAGGCTGTTGCTCGTGTGGGCGATGCCGTCCAGCAGGCCAGCATGGCCGAGGGCCAATGTAGCGCCGCAGATGGCAGCGATCGGCTTTCCGGCCTTTGCGCGGGCCTGCAGCGCCTCGGACAGGCCGGCGCGCGGACCCTTGGCCCAGAAGTCGCTGCCGGGCAGGAGCCAGAGATGCGCCGCCGCGGGCTTCAGATCGGCGAGGCGCCTTTCCGGCTGCACCAGGAGGCCGCCGATGGAGCGCACGGCGTTGCCGTCGAGGCTGGCGGTGATGACGGACGCGCCGAAGTAATGCCGCGCGGCCGGCAACACCGGGCCGATTTCCCAATCGGCGAAGCCGTCGACCAGCAGGACCGCGATGGATTTTTTCATCTCGAGACCTTTCCATACATGGCGTTGCTCGGGGCGGGTTATAGACGGGGCCTGCTGACAGCATGCTGTCAGGAGAGAATCGATTCGCGGCCCGGGTGGCGTTGTGAATGAAACAACCAAAGACAGGCAAGAAGGTTTCACCACGGAGGCACGGAGGCACAGAGGACGAAGTGACGATTGTGTCTTCTCTGTGCCTCCGTGGTGAGCCTTGCTTTCCGATCACGGCGCTGTGAGCGGTCCATAGCCGACCGCTATCGAATCGGGAGTCAGGCGGCATTTCCGTTTCGGCGCGGCCTGGGCGACTTTCCCTGCGGTTAGGGCGGCCTTTTCGGCCGCGATTTCTTAGCAGCAGAAGAGGAGTTTCCCATGTTCAACAGCAACCCGCGCCGCGCCATCTGGCGGACGGCCGCCATCGCCGGCGTGATTGCCGGCTTCACCGCCTTCTCGGCCGAGGCCGGCGAATGCCCGGCCGACCAGCTGCGGCCCGACGGCAGCGGCCAGCGGGCCGGCGCCACCATGCCCAAGGATGTGACCGACACCGTTCTCGCCACCACCGACCTTTCCCAGGAGATGGTGGGCGTGACCGACCATCAGTTCCGCATCCGCCGCCTCGAGCTCATGCCCGGCGGCGAAGTTCCCTGGCACAGCCATGAGGATCGGCCGGCGATGATCTATATCGTGTCGGGCGAGGTGACCGAATATGCCAGCACCTGCGCCGTGCCGATCGTGCACAAAGCCGGCGACGTGGCGCCCGAGACCCACACGACAGCCCATTGGTGGAGGAACACCGGCAAGGAGAAGGCGGTGCTGATCTCCGCCGACATCCTGCACGACAAGATGGACAGCAACATGTAACGGCCTTGCGGGCCCGCGCCTCCCACGGGCCTGCAACACCTTGCGACGCCGCGGCCATTCCGTTGCCGCATCGACGATCGGGACCGTACTTCCCCCGGCGGTCCCAGCCGCGGCGTCGCATGCTCTCTTCCAGCTTCTCTTCCTTCTTTTCTCGCGCAAGCGGGGACC
>DATKFM010000323.1:0-4490 GCA_035544395.1 Verrucomicrobiia bacterium | reverse complement strand
TGACCGGCGCCGGCAATATCAACGGCACGGGCAATGCCTTGGCCAACGTCATCACCGGCAACACCGGCAACAATTCGCTGAGCGGCGCTGCGGGCAAAGACACGATCGACGGCGGCACCGGCACCGACTCGATGGCCGGCGGCGCCAACGACGATCTCTACATCGTCGACAACACCGGCGATGTGATCACCGAGGCTGCCGGCGAAGGTACGGACTCCGTGCAGAGCTCCGTCACCTACACCCTGGCGGTGAACATCGAGAATCTGGCTCTGACAGGCGCGGGCAACATCAACGGCACGGGCAACGTTTCGGCGAATACGATCACCGGCACCACCGGCAACAATTCGCTGAGCGGCGGCGACGGCAACGACACGATGGATGGCGGCACCGGCACCGATACGCTGGCGGGCGGCAACAACGACGATTCGCTCACCGGTGGCATTGGCGCCGACTCGCTGGATGGCGGGGCGGGCAACGACACGATGGTGGGCGGCGCCGACAACGACACATACGCCGTCGACGCGGCCGGCGACGTGGTCACGGAAGCGGCTGGCGGCGGCACCGACACGGTGATGAGCGCGATCACCTACACGCTGGGCAGCGAGGTCGAGAACCTGACGCTGACCGGCGCCGGCAACGTGAATGCGACGGGCAATACTCTAGCGAATATCATCACCGGCAATAGCGGCAACAACATCATCATCGGCGGCACCGGCAACGACACGATCGATGGCGGCACCGGCAACGACACGATTACCGGCGGCGCCGGGGCCGACAGCATCAACGTCAACAACGGCAATGATCGGCTGCTCTACACCTCGACGCTGGACGTGGGCGACATCGTCACCAACTTCGACAACGCCGGCGGCGTGGGCGCCCAGGATTTCATCGATCTGGACGGCCTCTTCGATAGCCTCGGCATTGCCGCTGCGGCGCGCGTCGGGCGGACAACCCTCGTGGATACGGGCGCCGATGTCGAGCTGCGGATCGACCAGAACGGAGATGCGGTCTTTGAGACCCTGGTGCTGACCTTCCAGGGCACGGGCGCAGTCACAGGCATAAGCATCGGCACCGCAGCAACTGACGATATCCAGGTCGGCACCTGATCGATCTCCGCTAAGATTGTGGCGCTGCCTCCCGCTGCGGCTTGGCGTTTGCGCCGCCGACGCGGCGGTAGACGAAGGCATCGGTCTGTGCCGCTGACTCCACTTCGGCAATGCCCACCAGCTCCTGATGCGCCGATGACAGGCCGCAGGCGGGATCCGCGGCCACGGCCGTGCCGGTGATGGCGAAGGCCTGGCAACGGCAGCCGCCCCAATCGATCTCCCGCCGGTCGCAGGAGCGGCAGGGCTCCGGCATCCAATCGGTGCCGCGGTAGCGGTTGAAAGCCTCGGAGTTCAGCCAGATATCAGCCAAGGGTCGCTGGCGCACAGAATCGAAGCTGAGATCCGTGATCGTCTCCGCCGCGTGGCAGGGCAGGACCTTGCCTGAGGGCGAGATATTCAGGAACTGCCGACCCCATCCGCCCATGCAGGATTTCGGCCGTTTCGCATAGTAGTCGGGCACGACGGCATCGATGACTAGGATACCCTTCAGCCGCTGCCGCGCTTCCTCCACCACCTGCACTGCCGCTTCAATCTGCTCACGGGTCGGCATCAGCGCGGCGCGGTTCTTCAGCGCCCAGCCGTAGTACTGAACATGGGCGATTTCGACCCGATGGGCATCCAGTTCAACGGCGAGATCCAGCAACTCCCGCAGATGATGCAGGTTCTGGCGATGAACGACGAAATTCAGCGTCAACGGCAGTCCGGCGGCGCGGATGAGGCGCGCGACGGTGAGTTTCTTCTCATGGCCGCCGGCATAGCCGCCAATCCGGTTGCCGCCGCCCGCTTCGCTGTCCTGGAAACTGAGCTGGACATGGTCGATTCCGGCATCGGCAAGCGCCTTCACGCGCTTCTCATCCAGCAGCACGCCGGCCGTGATCAGGTTGGTGTAGAGCCCCGCGGCGCGGGCATGGGCCACCAATTCCTCGAGGTCCTTGCGCGCGGTCGGCTCGCCGCCGGAGAAATGAATCTGCAGCACCCCCATGGCCGCCGCCTCGTCGATGGCGCGCTTCCACTCGGCGGTCGTGAGCTCGTTGCTGGCCCGCTCCAGCGCCAGCGGATTCGAACAATAGGGGCATTGCAGCGGGCAGCGGTGGGTCAGCTCGGCCAGCATGGCCAGCGGGGGCGAGACGGCGTTCATGCGGTCATTACCCCTTTGTCGGCGAAGTTCTGCAATAGCGAATTGACGTCGCGGGCGATCATTTCCCGCGGCGCGTTGAATTTGGCGGCAAGCTCGTCGACGATCGCCGTGACGGTCGCCTCGCCGGTGCAGCGCTGCAGGATCTCGTGGGCGATGGCGTCGAGGACAAAGACCCGTTCCGGCGCCTGGATGATCCACTGATCGCGCTGCTTGTCGAACTGCAGCCGCATGCCGCGCGCCAGGCGCGGCGCCGAGGAATCGCCGATTACGACCGGTGCGCTCATCATCGCTTGTCCGGCACGAAAGCGCCCGGCGGGATCAGGGCCGGCGTCACATAGGCATGATGCAGGGCATCGAGCTGGGCCCACAGCACATCGGTCTTGAACCGCAGCGCCGCCAGGGACGCTTCCTGCTGGTCCCGGGTGCGCGCTTCCCGCATCACATAGGACAGGCCGAACATCACGTCGCGGGGCGCCTGATCCAGCCGCCGGCGGAAATAGGCAAGCGTCGTCTCGTTGGCAAAGGAGTAATTCTTCAGCAGGGCATCGATACGCGTCTTATGCAATTCTGGCGCGAATAACTCCGTCAAAGATGAGGCCACGGCCTCCAGCAGCGTCTTGTCGCGAACGAAGCGTACATAGGCATCGACGGCAAACTTCGTCGCCGGCAGGATACCAACCATGGATTGCACATAGTCCCGATCGAGGCCGACGCCTTCCGCCAGCACCAGCCAGCGGTCGATGCCGCCATTGCCGGCCTCCGTGCCGTCATGGTCGATGATGCGATGGATCCATTCCCGGCGGAACTCCGGATCTTCCGCGCGCGACATGAGTGATGCGTCCTTCAAGGGTATGCTGCGCTGATAGTAGAAGCGGTTCAGCACCCAGGCCTGCACTTGACCCTGGGTGAGCTTGCCCTCATGGAGCAGCTTATGGAACGGATGCTTGCTGTGATAGCGCTCCTCGCCGATCTGGCGCAGGCGCCGCTCGAATTCGTCGGGGCGGAGCAGCTCGGTCATACCCTGATCTCCATCCCGTCATGGGCGGCTTCCCAGCCGGCCTTGGCGATGGCCGCGCGCTCGGGAGTGTCGGCCAGCAGGATCGGGTTGGTGTTGTTCATATGTACGAATACTTTCCGCTTCACCGCCAGCGGCTCGAACGCGGCGATGCTGCCTTCGGGTCCGGAGACGCTGATATGCCCCATCCGCTTGCCGGTCTTCGGGCCGACGCCGGCGACGATCATCTCGTCATCGCGCCAAAGGGTGCCATCGAACAGCACCAGCGGCGCCGATTTGAACCTGATGGCAAGTTCAGGTGTCATGCTGGCGCAGCCGGGGACATAGTAGAAATGCGACGTACCGTCGCGCGCGGCGATTTTCAGGCCGATCGTATCTTCGGTCTGCGTGCCGAAATTGGGACCGGCGGCGGCGTTCTCCAGATACAACGCAACCTTTCCGGGAACTGAAAAGGATTCGACGATCAGACCTGTCGGCTGGCCATCGCGAGTCTCTATTTCCTGGGACTTTTCCAGCGACAGCGTCCGACGCGCCACCAACTCTGGGTTGAGGACATTGAAGATGCTGTTGGCCTGAAGCACGGAAAGCACCCGCCCGGTGGCGTAGATCGAAAAAGGGTGCGCCTCGCGCAGCGTCAGGAGGCCGGCCACATGGTCGACGTCGCCGTTGGTCAGCACGACGCTGCAGATCGGGCTGTCGCGCTTGCCGTTGCGGGGATAGAGCGCCGCGGTGCTGTTGATCTGCTGCCGCAAATCCGGCGACGCATTGAACAGCACCCAGTGAGAATCGTCGGCCGTGACGGCGATGGAGGATTGCGTTCTCGGCGGTGCAGCGGGATCGCCGCCCCTCGCCCGCTGAGAGGCCGGATCGTTGCTGTTCCACTGGGGGAAGCCGCCACCGGCGGCCGACCCGACGACGATCAGCCGGAGCATTTCTTGGGGCCAGAATCACTGCGCCCCGGCCCACCTCAGTTTTCCCCGGGCGTCCGAAGACGCCCAGTCAAAACCAAGACGAAAGCCGAGGCGCGGAGTTTAGTTCCGAATTAGAGTTCGGCGCAGGCGTAGCTGTTGATTTCCAGCCCGACGCAAATCTCAATCACCTTCGGCGCAGTCCATGCCATGGCAATTTCTCCCTCGGTTGACGTGACACTGGGAATGGTCGAAACTTCAACAATCGAGCAATTCTAAACTACGGCCAATCACTCCATTCCTGCAAGAGTTTTTTAAGTTTG
>DATKFM010000322.1:0-10984 GCA_035544395.1 Verrucomicrobiia bacterium | reverse complement strand
GCCGCCGGCATCGGCCATGACCGCTATGACGTGGTCGCTTTCGGCGACAGCCCGGGAATGGCCGACGAACTCGCCGAACTCGTGATCAACGGTCCGAAGCGCGCCACCGCCGGCCTCGCTCGCGACTTCGGTCCGGACGGTGAGCCCATGCCGACGGTCGGGGAGCATGTGGTTGTCATCGATGGGCGGGGCGCGCCTCTCTGCATTTGGCGCACCATGGAAGTCCAGGTTAAGCCGCTGATCGAGGTGGATGACGCTTTCGCCTGGGACGAGGGCGAAGGCGACCGGAGCCGCGACGACTGGCTGCGCGCGCACCGCAACTACTTCACCCGCCAGGCCGCGCGCGAGGGCTTCGACTTCCACGACCGCATTGAAACCGTATTCGAAAGGTTTGCCCTCGTCTGGCCGCCTGAGCTAGCCGACAAATGATGTCAGCCGGAAAGCCCGACAACCGCGCGCGCCACGGCGGCAACGGCGATCGCCAGGAGGAAAACCAAGGCCACCAGCCGGTAATGCCGGTCCGTGGCCTTGCCGAACCAGTGATCGCCGAGCCTGTTGCCCAGCGCCATCACCGGCAGCATCAACAGCGTCAAAACCAGCACGCGGAAACTCATCAGCCCCGCGCTCGCCTGCACCACGATGCTGATGATCGAGGTGAAGAAGAAGAACACCAGCAACGACGCGCGGCCCACCGCTACGCCGCTGGGCAGCGCCAGAAAGAAGATGATGACAGGCGGCCCGCCCATGGCTGTGGCGCCGTTGATCAGGCCGGAAACGACGCCGATGCCGACCCGCGCGCCGCGGCCCGGCACGCTGTGCAGCTTAAATCCGCGCCAGAGCAGCAGCACCGCGGCGATGCAGATCGAGCCGATGATCGCCCGCATCAGATCGGCGGAGACCGACGCCAGCACCCAGGCGCCGAACGGCGTGCCGATGACAGCGCCGATCGTGAGCAGTTTCACCGACGGCCAATCCGCCTGGCTCCAGACGCGGCGCAGCAGCTGCAGCCCGACCGCGGCGGCGATGATGACCACCGCCGGAACGATATCCTGCGGCTCCAGGAACAGAGTCAGCGCCGGCACCGCCGACAGGCCGAAACCGAAACCGGTGAAGCCGCGCAGGAATCCGGCGGCGAACACCACGACGGCCGCGAAGATCCAGAGCGGCAGCGGGTAGGCGCCGAGAATACTCGTGACCGTGTCGATCATGCTGGAAGAGCGCCCCTACCGATCCAGCACGGTGTAGGCGACATCGCGCGGCGTGCTATCGGCGCCGTTCACGGGAAAGATATCGTGCGGGCAGGCGGAAAGGGCGACGATACAATCCAGATCCGCCTTCAGCACCACGTGATCGCCCGGCTTGGACTCCGGCGCCGCCACCGCCAGCGCGCCGTTGGCCTTGATCGGCACATTCATGAAAAGGTTGAGCGGCGGCGGCGGCAACATCGCAATGCCGAGCGGCTGCACCGCCTTGGCGAAGTTTTCCGCGCAGCTCTCGTGATGGCCTTTGACGCCAAGCTGGTGATACCGCTCCAGATCGCAGCAGGGGATCAGCGTGTCGTGAATGCCCGGCGACGTATCCTCTTCAAGCCGGAGGATCGTGCGGCGCCTATTGGTGACCAGCGGATCCCCGGGGCGCGGCACCAGCCGGTACCAGGCATTCCGCGAATGCGGCATGGACATATGCTCCTGGGGATCGCCGGGAATCAGCGCCCAGCAATCCACCACTTGCGTGCCATGGGTATTGACGATCTTCAGCCGCTGACCCTGCACCAGGCGCAGCGCGGTGCCCGTGCGCGCCGGCAGAATGATAAGCTCGGTCATGTATGCGATCCCCTATGTGATTCGATCACTCTACCGGCCGCAGGCTCGAATGACGAGAGCACTGGCGGTGCCGCGGTAGCGGTTGTTATTGTCGCCGATCCTTCGCGCCGCAGAATCCCCGGGGACAGACGATGACCCAGAGAGCGCCGGTTTCCTATCCCGACTATCTGATGCTGGACAAGCTGCTGGCCTGTCAGCAGCCGGAAAGCGACAAGCAGGGCCGGCCCGCCCATGACGAGCTGCTGTTCATCATCGTGCATCAGGCCTATGAGCTGTGGTTCAAGCAGATCCTGTTCGAGCTGGATCATGTGCAGCGCCTGTTCGCCGGACCAAAGGTGGATGACCGCGCGCTGGGCAGCGTCGTCCATGCGCTGCTGCGGATCGTCGAGATCGAACGGTTGATCATCCAGCAGCTTTCCGTGCTCGAAACCATGACGCCCCTGGATTTCATGGATTTCCGCGACCTGCTGGTGCCGGCGTCGGGGTCGCAGAGCCTGCAATTCCGGCTGATCGAGGCGAAGCTTGGCCTGCGCGCCCGCGACCGCATTGCATTGGCCGGCCGCCGACCCGAGGCCTATCTCACGGCCAGTGACCGGGAACGTCTGGAATCCGCGCAGACCGCGCCGTCGATCAGCGACCAGGTGGCACAATGGCTGGAGCGCACGCCCTTCATCGACCGCGGCAGCTACAAATTCCGCGACGCCTATCGCCGCACCATCGAGGAGATGCTGGAGAGCGACGCGGCCCTGCTGCGCGCGAATCTCCGTCTGAGCGACGCGGAGAAGCAAGGCGAACTTTCGACGCTCGCGGCGGCGCGGGAGCGTTTCGTCGGGCTGTTCGATGAGGCCGCCCACAAGAAGCTGGTGGATGACGGTGTCTGGCGCATGTCCTCGCGAGCGCTGCAGGCGGCGCTATTCATCAATCTGTATCGCGACGAGCCGGTGCTGCAGCTGCCGTTCCGCCTGCTCAGCCTGCTGATGGATGTGGACGAGAACCTCACCACCTGGCGCTACCGCCATGCCCTGATGGTCCAGCGCATGATCGGCCTCAAGGTCGGCACCGGCGGCTCTTCCGGCCATGACTATTTGCGGCAGACCGCCGAGAGCCACCGGGCATTCCGCGATCTCTTCGCGCTCTCCACCTTCCTGATCCCGCGTTCGCGACTGCCGGCCCTCCCGCCGGAATTGATGCGCGCCATGGGCTACCGTTATGCCGACGAGAGCGGCGCGTGAATCACAAGGCGCATTTCCAGCGCTTCTTCGCCGCGGCGCCGGAGCGGATGCACTTTGCCGCCCACAGTCATCACCTCTGGCCCGACGTCACCTTCGAGGCGCAACAGCGCTGCTGGGAAGACGCCGCACGGCTCGCCGACCGCAAATGGGAGAAAATCTTCGGCGAGGTCTTGCCGGCGGCGCAGGCTCATGTCGCACGTCTGCTCAATCTCAGCGATCCCGCGGGGATCGCCTTCGGGCCTAACACCCACGGCTTTCTCATGCGGCTGCTGTCGCTGTTCCCCACCGACCGGCGTCTGCGCATTCTCGCGACCGACAGCGAATTTCACAGCTTTACCCGGCAGGCGGCGCGGCTGGAAGAAGAAGGCCTCGCCGAGGTCACGCGCGTGCCCACCGAGCCCTTCGCCGATTTCTCTGCGCGCTTCTCCGCGGAGATCCGCCGCGGCGGCCATGACCTGATCTATTTCAGCCAGGTGTTCTACAATTCCGGGTATGCGATCCGCGATCTCGCGCCGCTGGTCGATGCCGTGCCCGACGAACAGACGATCGTGGTCATCGACGGCTATCACGGCTTCTGCGCGCTCCCTGCAGATCTCCAGAAAATCCAGGCGCGCGCCTTCTACATGGCCGGCGGCTACAAGTACGCCATGGCCGGTGAGGGCGTATGTTTCCTCCACGTACCGCCGGGCTATGGCGCAAGGCCGCGGGACACCGGCTGGTTCGCCGGCTTTGGTGCGCTCGAGACCGCCAACGGATCGGTCGGCTATGGCGGCGACGGCTCGCGCTTCCTCGGCGCCACCTTCGATCCCATGGGGCTCTATCGCCTGAACGCGGTCATGGGTTTGCTTTCGAAACTGCGGTTGGATATCGCGGAGATCCATCGCCACGCCCACCGGCTGCAGGCTTCATTCGCGCGCGAACTCGCGGCAATGAATTCGCCGCTGCTGAATCCCGGCCACCTCGTGGTGCCGATCGAGAATCGCGACCGCGGAAACTTCCTGACCTTCCGTTCGGCCAACGCCGGCGATCTGCATAAGCGGCTGCTGGCCGCCGACATTGTCACCGATTATCGCGGCGACCGCCTGCGCTTCGGCTTCGGCATCTACCACGATGCCGAGGATATCGACCGGCTGATGGACGCGCTGCGCCGCGTCCTGCGCTGAACCGGCGATCAGAGCGTGCGTCCGCCGATGCGGCCGGCCTCGCGGACCGGCGCCCGCAGATAGTGGATCGAGAACAGCCGCTGGTCGTCGACCCAGGCCTCCCGCGGCTCGAACCCCGCTTGCTGGCCGAGCGCCCGGAACTCCTCGACGGTGAATTTATAGGCCCACTGCGTATCGATGATCTCGCCGGAGCCGAAACGGAAAGCGCGGCCGGCAATCGTGACCGTCTGATCGGCCAGGCTTTCAATGCCGATCTCCATGCGCCCTGCCGCAGCGTTATATTCGGCGCGGTGGCGGAATTTCGGCAAATCGAAATCCGCCTTCAGTTCGCGATTGGCGCGGAAAAGGATGTTCGTGTTGAACGCGGCACTCGCGCCGGCGGCATCGTTATAGGCGGCCCGCAGAATCGCCGGATCCTTCTTCAGATCGACGCCCACCAGCAGCCCGCCGCCGTCGAGCTGCAGCGCGGTACGCCGCAGGAATGTCAACCGTTCGTCACCGGTCATGTTGCCGATCGTGCTGCCGGGAAAGAATCCGAGCCGCTGTCGTGCCGCCTGCGCCTGCTCCGGCAGCGGAAAGCTGCGCAAGAAATCGGCGCAGACGGGATAGACCTGCAGGGCCATGAAATCCGCGGCGACATCGATCGCGTGAGCCAGCAGATGCTCGGCGGAAATGTCGACCGGCACATAAACAGCCGGGTCGCGCAGCCGCGCCAGCAGTATGCGCGCCTTGGCCATGGAGCCGCTGCCGTAGTCCACCAGCGCACAGCCAATGCCGGCCAGCCCGGCGATGTCATTGGCATGGTCCCGCAATAGCGCCATCTCAACCCGCGGCACGTAGTATTCCGGCCGGTCGAGGATCGCATCGAAAAGCTGCGACCCGCGCTCGTCATAGATGAATTTGCTCGGCAGGCGCTTGGGACTCTCGGAAAGCCCGGCAAACATGGCGTCGCGGAAACTCTCCGCCGCCGGCGCGTGGTCGGCAAACCCCGCAAGTCTATTGGGCATTCCGGCAATCTCCCCCGCAAAACCCGTCCGGCAATTAGACTCCGTTTAACAAGATTGCGCAAAAGTTCCCGTTCTGTCGACCAGATAGGAACCCATAGTGTCGCGGGGCGGGCGGCCGCTCTAATCTCCGCGGCCCAAACAAAAAGCCCAGTCATGAACGGCCGCTCTGTCAACGATCCTCCCGCTGAAAAACACACCGCCGAAAACCCCGCCTCGAGGCCGCAGGCCGGTCTGGCACGGCTGATGGCGGCGATCGGCTGCTCCGTCGTACAATTCTGGCTGGCGGTGCCGCTGACGTCGCTGGTGCTGTCCCATCGGGGCATCGGCTCGGGCAGTATCGGCCTGTTCGCCATGACGCCCTGGCTCGCCGTCCTGTTGCTGCTGCCGCTGACGCCGCGACTGGTCCGGCAATGCGGCGCGATCTCGATTTTCCGCAGCGGCATGATCTTGGGCTGCGCGGCGATGATCCTGCTCATGCTGACCGGCAACCTCGCCGTCTGGTTCGCGGCAAACTTCCTCAACGGCGCGGGCGCGGCGCTGCGCTGGGTGGTTAGCGACACCCTTGTCGTCGCGGCAGCCCCGGCGCGGCATCGCGGCCGCATTCTTGGAATCTATGAAACCGTACTCGGCGGCTGCCTTCTGGCCGCGCCCTTCCTGCTATCCTGCACTGGCAGCGACGGGCTCCTGCCCTTCGCCATCGCCGCGGTGCTGCCACTGCTGGCAATCCTGCCGACGCTGGGGCTCAAGGCGCCGCCAATGACGGTGGCGGACATTCGTCTGACGGAACTCACGGCTATCGCTGCGCGCTATGCGCTTCCGCTGTTGACGATCCTGCTCTGCGGCATCGTTGCCTGCAGCAGCTACTCGCTGTTTCCTATCTATGGCCGCGCCCTCGGCCTTGGCGAGCGCGAATCTGCGCTGTGGATGGCGCTGTTCGGATTCGGCGCCGTCGCCTGCCAATATGCGATCGGCTGGCTCTGCGACCGCTGGCAACATGACCTCGTGCACCGCGCGCTGATCGGCCTGGTGACCGCGGGCCTCCTGTTGCTGCCCGCGCTGGACGCCGGCGGGCCGCTGCTCTGGCTGTTCGGCTTCTTCTTCGGTGGCGCGGTGACCGGACTATATACCGTCACCATGTATCTGTCCGGCAGCGTCGCGCGGCCCGGCGAACTCCTGACCCTGATCATGGCCGTGACCTTGTTCTATACCCTGGGCTCCATCGCCGGTCCGGTCATGGCCGGCTGGGCCATGGAAATCCTGCCGCCCCACGGCCTGCCGGTCAGCCTGGCCGCCGCGAGCCTGCTGGTCATCGCCGCCATGATCCTGCTGCAGCGCCGCCCGGCGCCACAGGCCGCATTGCAAGCCAGCCCGCCGCAATGACAAACTCCGCGCGGTTTCATTCCGCGAGGAGCACATGAAGGCGCGCATTACCTGGGTAGAAGGCCGGACATTCACGGGTGAATCCGGCAGTGGGCACATAATCGCCCTGGGCCGCGCCGAAACCCCCGAGGGTGGCAGCAAGCTCATCAGCCCGATGGAACTGGTGCTCATGGGGGCCGGCGGTTGCACCGCCTATGACGTCGTCCATATCCTGGAGAAGGGCCGCGATCCGGTCACCGGCTGCGTCGCCGAGGTGGAGGCCGAACGGGCCGAAGCCGACCCCAAGGTGTTCACAAAAATCCATATTCACTTTATCGTAACCGGAAAGGGGTTGGATGCGCACAAGGTCGAGCGGGCGATCCATCTCTCCGCGGAGAAATATTGCTCGGCGACCCTGATGCTCGGCCGCACGGCCGCCATTACCCATGATTTCGAAGTGCGCGAGGATTGACCCTGTCCGAGTCCAGTAAGAAAACCGTCCTGCATGTCGGCTGCGGTGCGCCCGCGCCGAACAAGCTGCCGAAGCCATTCCGCAACGGCGACTGGCGGGAGATCCGGTTCGACATCGATCCGAACGTGAGGCCCGACGTGGTCGGCACCATGACCGACATGGGAAACTTCGCCGATGGCGCCGTGGATGCGGTCTATTCCTCCCATAACATCGAGCATCTCTACGTGCAGGAGATACCGCTGGCGCTGCGGGAATTCCTGCGGGTTCTGACGGCAAAGGGCTTTGCGCTGATCACCTGCCCCGACCTGCAGAGCATCGCCACCCTGGTCGCCGACGACAAGCTTATCGAGCCTGCCTACATATCGGCGGCGGGACCGATCTCGCCGTTCGACATGCTCTATGGCCACCGCGCCTCGCTGATGCGCGGCAACCTGCATATGGCCCATCGCAGCGGCTTCACCGCCCGGTTGCTGGCAGTCACATTGCGCGAGATCGGCTTCGCCCATGTGGTGGTGGCGCGGGACAGGCCGAACTATGCCCTCTGGGCCATCGCCTCCAAGGGCAAATGGGCGGACGCCGACATGAAGAAGGCGGCCCAGCTATTCATGCCCCACGGCACCGCCGACCATGTCGGCAAAGCGGAGTCAGCGCGGACGGGGACCTAGTAGTCGCAAAAACTCGGCATTTCAAAGACTTGCCCTTGCTTAAGACTCAGTAAACCACCCGCTGGGTATGCTGCCCGCCGGACGATTCCCGGCATGGCGGCCGGGGCGCGAGGGAACGAAAATCGCCGTGGGAGCTCCGTCACCGCTCATGCTTGCAACAAAGCAAATCCAAGGGCTGAGAATCCCGCTCGATCTCCGGACCGCCCTCGCCTATCTCGATCTCGACGGCGAGTTTGTCATCCGCATCGAAGGTCTGCCCATGGATTGCGGACTCTCAGCCGGCAACCAGGATCAGGCCATGAACTGGCTGATCGAACGGGGCGAAATCGACGGCCTCGAGATCCTGCTGCCCCGCAGCTTTAACGATCAGGTCCCCGTCGGCGTCAGCATCGTGAGCAGCGAGGCCGGACCCGGCGGCGTTCCCCAGGTGTTGAGCCGCTTCGATGTCATGCTGACCGCCGAGGGCGCACGCTCCGCTTTCAGCCATCTGGAGCCGGAAGACCGCGACAGCGAGAAGGCGCCGGTGCGGCGGCTGCGCAAGTCGTTGGCCAAGGGTCGCGGCAAGCTCGCCGCCAAGACCGTCAAGCGCGCGCTCACTTTCGGCGACGCCAGCTCCACCGAAGAGTTCGTCGCCCATCGCTCCACGTCCTATCTGGATGCGCTCTTCCAAGGCGATCTCAGCCAGAAGCAGGGCGAGCCCATGGAAGTGACCATGGGCGTGGAGCAGCGTATCGCCCTGGCGCGGTCGCTGTGGGAAGGCGAGACCAAGGAACGGCTGCAGCAGGCGCAGCGACGCTGGGAGCAGGAGAGCAAGAGCTTGCGCACGCGCATTGCCGAGCTGGAAGAACAATTGCAGCAGGCGCTCGAACGGGACGACTAGTCCGGCCTACTCCGCCGCTTCCCGCGATTCTCCGGCGCGGCCGAAGCCGCCGCCGCCGGGCGTCTCGATCACAAAGACATCGCCTTCAGCCATCTCGACGCGACCGGTACCCGCGAGGTCGATCCGCGTGCCGTCCTTGCGCAGCACATAATTGTAGCCGATCTCGCCCGCGCCGCCGCCGGCCATTCCATAGGGCGGCACTCGGCGATGGCCGGAAAGTATGGCGGCGGTCATCGCCTCGCGGAATCGGATGCGCCTGACGGCGCCATCGCCGCCGCGATGCTTGCCGCCGCCGCCGCTGCCGCGCCTGATGGCGAAGCTCTCCACCAGCACGGGGAAGCGCCATTCCAGCACTTCGGGATCGGTCAGGCGCGAGTTCGTCATGTGGGTATGGACGGCATCGGTGCCGTCAAAGCTCGGCCCGGCGCCGGAGCCGCCGCAGATGGTTTCGTAGTACTGATACTTGTCGTTGCCGAAGGTGAAATTGTTCATCGTTCCCTGGGACGCGCCCATGATGCCGAGCGCGCCATAAAGCGCGTCGGTGATGCATTGCGACGTTTCCACATTGCCGGCGACCACGGCCGCGGGATAGCGCGGATTCAGCATGGTGCCTTCGGGCACGATGAGCTGCAGCGGCTTCAGGCAGCCGGCATTCATCGGGATTTCGTCATCGACGAGGGTGCGGAAGACATAGAGCACGGCCGCCTTCGTCACCGCCGCCGGCGCGTTGAAGTTGCTGCCCTGCTGCGGCGATGTGCCGGTGAAGTCGATGACGGCGCTGCGCGCCTTCGCATCGATGTCGATGCGGACCTTGATGATGGCGCCGTCATCCATCTCATAGGCGAAAGCGCCGGGACGCAGCACGCCGAGTACGCGGCGCACTTGCTCTTCCGCATTGTCCTGCACATGGCCCATATAGGCGCGCACCACGTCGAGACCGAAATGGGCGACCATCCGGCGCAGCTCCTGCACGCCCTTTTCGTTGGCGGCGATCTGGGCTTGCAGATCGGCGATGTTCTGTCTGGGATTGCGGGCGGGATAGACGCCTGACGCGAGAAGATCGAGCGTGTCCTTTTCGCGGAAACGGCCGCGATCCACCATCAGATAGTCGTCGATCAGCACGCCTTCTTCGTCGACGGTGCGGGAATCCGGCGGCATGGAACCCGGCGTGATGCCGCCGATATCGGCATGGTGGCCGCGGGAGGCGACCCAGAAAAGGATGCTGGGCGACGCCGCAGCTTCATCGAACACCGGCGTGATGACGGTGACGTCGGGCAGGTGGGTACCGCCGTTGTAGGGCGCGTTGAGCATGAAAACGTCACCGGCATTGATTGCGCCGGCGCGCTGGCGGATCACTGTCTGCACGCTCTCGCCCATCGACCCCAGATGCACGGGCATATGGGGCGCATTGGCGATGAGATGACCGTCGCGGTCGAACACCGCGCAGGAGAAATCCAGCCGCTCCTTGATGTTCACCGAATGGCTCGTGTTTTCGAGGGTCGAACCCATCTGCTCGGCGATCGACATGAATAGATTGTTGAAGATCTCCAGCATCACCGGATCGACGGCGGTGCCGACCGCGACGCCGCGTTCCGCCGCTTCGACGCGCTCCAGCAGCAGATGGCCGCGGGCAGTGAATGTGGCGCGCCAGCCGGGTTCGATGACGATGGTGCTGATCGGCTCGATGATGACGGCCGGCCCCGGAATCGCGTCGCCCGGCAGGAGATCGCTTCGATCATAGAGCGGCGCGGCGCGGCGCGTGGCCGGGCCGCCGTCTCCGGCCCAAATCGGCACCGTTGCCTTCGGCTGCAACGGCATCGTCCGTGGTGCAGCCGCCAGCTCCGGATCCTCCACGGTCTCGGTCTTGCCGATCACCTCGACCGATACCGCTTCGACGATCTGGGCTTTCTCCGGCACGATGAAGCCATAGCGCTGGCGATGGGCCGCCTCGAACCCGGCGACGATCTCCGCGCGGCTGCCGAAAGCGACGACCAGCGGCGAGTCCGTGCCCTCATAGCGCAAATGGATGCGATGGATGACCCGGATATGCGATTCATCGATACCCTGCCGGGACATCTCCCTCCGGCCTTCGGCTTCCAGGTCGCCGAGTGCAGCCGTCAGCCCGCCAATGCCGTCATCGGTCAACCGTGCTTCCACGGCGCGCTCGCGCAGCACACGCATATCAGCAAGGCCCATGCCATAGGCCGAGAGCACGCCGGCAAGCGGATGCAGGAACACGCGTGTCATGCCGAGCTGATCGGCCACGGCGCAGGCATGCTGCGCGCCGGCGCCGCCGAAACAGCAGAGCGCATACTCGGTGACGTCGTAGCCGCGCTGGATCGAGATCTCCTTGATCGCGTTGGCCATGTTGGCGACGGCGATG
>DATKFM010000321.1:0-3124 GCA_035544395.1 Verrucomicrobiia bacterium | reverse complement strand
TCGAGGTCTCGCCGACGCCGCGCACGCCATAGGGATGACCGGGATTCGGGATCTCCAGGATCACCGCATCGATCATCGGCAGGTCGGAGCAGACGGGAATGCGGTAGTCGAGGAAGCCCGCATTCTGCAGCCTTCCGTCCTTGCCGTAGATGTACTCCTCGTTCAGCGCCCAGCCGATGCCCTGCACCGCGCCGCCCTGATACTGGCCTTCCACGTATGAGGGATGGATGGCTTTGCCGGCATCCTGGAACACGGTGTAGCGCTTGACCTGGACCTTGCCGGTCTCCTTGTCCACTTCGGTGTCCACCATGTGAGTGGCGAAGCTGACGCCGGCGCCGTCCGCATTGATCTCGTAATGGCCGGCGATCGGGCCGCCGGTGTTCGCCGCGTTGGCGGCGAGATCGGCGAGCGATAGCGGTTCGAAGTTGCCGGCGTTGGAGCCGGCCGGCTTGGCATAGCCGTTCTCCCAGACCACGGCGTCGGGCGAGATGCCCCAGGTCTTGGCGGCGCGCTCGCACAGCTTCCTGATGGCATCCCGGGCGGCCGCGATGGTGGCAAGGCCGCTGGAGAAGGTGGTGCGGCTGCCGTCGGTCACGTCGTTGTAACCGAGCGAGCTGGTGTCGGCGACGATGGTGCGGACCTTCTCATAGGGAATGCCCAACTCCTCCGCCGCCATCAGGCACATGGAGGCGCGGGAGCCGCCGATGTCAGGCGTGCCCACCGCGACGCCGACCGTGCCGTCGACATTGAGGTTCAGTGAGGTGCAGGTCTGGCCACCGAAGTTGAACCAGAAACCGCAAGCCACGCCGCGGCCCTGGTTGGGGCCGAGCGGCGCCTTGTAGTGCGGATGGTTCTTCGCCGCTTCCAGCGTGGCGCGGATGCCGATCGGCGGATAGACCGGGCCGTAAGACGACTTGGTGCCTTCCTTGGCTGCGTTCTTCAGCCGGAAATCCATGGAGTTGATGCCGAGCTTCTGCGCCAATTCCTCGACCGTGCTCTCGACCGCAAAGGCCGCCATCGGCGCGCTGGGCGCCCGGTAGGCGGCCAGCTTCGGCCGGTTGCAGACCACGTCAAAGCCGACGGTCTTCACGTTCTCCAGGTCGTAGCAGGCGAAGGCGGTCATGGCGCCCATGTCCACCAGCGAGCCCGGGAAGGCGCCGCCCTGGTAGCGCAATTCGGCCCAGGCCGCGGTGATGCGGCCGTCCTTCTTGGCGCCGATCTTGACGTCGATGCTGCTGGAGGCGGTGGGGCCGGTGGCCTTGAACACCTCTTCGCGGCTCATCACCACCTTGACCGGCCGATTGGCCTTGCGCGAGAGCGCGAGCGCGGTGGGCTCAATGAACACGGTGGTCTTGCCGCCAAAGCCGCCGCCGATCTCCGAGGCGGTGACCCGCAGCTTCGATACATCCATTCCCAGGAGCGCGGCGCAGGTGTTGCGCACCATGAAGTGGCCCTGGGTGCAGACCCAGAGCTCGCCCTGTCCATCAGGGCCGACGCTGGCGAGGCAGGCATGGGGCTCGATATAGCCCTGGTGCGTCGCCGCGGTCTTGAAGCTGCGCGTGACGATGGCGTCCGCTTCCTTGAAGCCCTTCTCCACATCGCCATGGCCGAACTCGTGACGGAAGGCGACATTCGATGCCTTCTTCGGCTTCGGATCCACGCCGCCGGTGTACATGTCATCATGCAGCACAGGCGCGCCGGGCTTCATCGCCTCGTCGACGTCGGTGACGTGTGGCAGCACTTCATAGTCAACCTTGATCAGCGCCAGCGCCTTCTTGGCCACGGCGGCGCTGATGGCGGCGACGGCGGCGACCGCATGGCCCTCATAGAGCGCCTTCTCGCGCGCCATGACATTGATCAGCACGTTACGTGTGCCGCTGTCGAGACTGGCGCCGTCAGTGAAATCGGCTGACGTGATCACCGCTTTCACGCCCGACAGCTTCTCGGCCTTCGAGGTGTCGATCTTGCGGATGCGCGCATGGGCGTGGGGGCTGCGGAGGATGCGGCCCACCAGCATGCCGGGCGCGGTGGCGTCGGCGCCGAACTTGGCGCGTCCGGTCACCTTGTCGATGCCGTCGGGTCGCAGCGGGCGGGTGCCGACGACTTTGAACTTGCGGCTCTTCACATCGGTTTGCGGGTCCAATGGCATGGTTCAGCCCTTTCTCATCTCAGCGGCGGCGGCCTGCACCGCGCGCACGATCTTGTCGTATCCGGTGCAGCGGCAAAGGTTGCCGGCGAGCCAGAAGCGGATTTCATGTTCCGAGGGGTTGGAATTCCGCTCCAGCAGCGACTTTGCTGCAATCAGGAATCCGGGCGTACAGATGCCGCATTGCAGGGCGGCATGCTCGAGGAACTTCTTCTGCAGGGGATGCAAGGTCTCGCCCTTGGCCATGCCCTCGATGGTGCGGATCTCCCGGCCCTCGGCTTCGGCGCCGAGCACGAGGCAGGAGCAGACGAGGCGGCCATCGACGGTGACGCTGCAGGCGCCGCAATCGCCGGTGCCGCAGCCTTCCTTGGCGCCGGTCAGGCCCAGGCGATCGCGCAGCACGTCCAGAAGCGGCTCATCCGCCTCGCAGAGGAACTCGATGGCGTCGCCGTTGATTTTCGTCGAAACACGAACCTGAGACATTATTTGCTTCCCTTCGCGCGCTTTAGGGCGATTTGTGCCGCGCGGCGTGCAAGCACGCCAGCGATCTCGATGCGGTATTCCTTGGTGCCGCGCTTGTCGTCGATCGGACGGCAGGCGGCAGAGCAGGCGGCGGCCAGCTTGTCGAGGGCCGCATCGTCCACCTTGCTGCCAATCAGGGCCTTGGCGGCATCAGCCACCAGCAGGACCTGGGCGGCGACCGCGCCCAGCGACACCCGGGCGGCGGTGCAGACGCCCTTGGCGTCGAGGGTCAGGTTGACGCCCACGCCGACCACGGCGATGTCCATTTCCGAACGCGGGATCAAGCGCAGATAGGCGTCGCCCGAGCGGGGCGGCCGCTTCGGCAGCAGGATGGCTTCCACCAGCTCGCCCTTCTTCAGGCTGGTCTTGCCGGGCGCGGTGGGAACCTTCTCCACCGGCACGCTGCGCTTGCCCTTGGGGCCGGCGATCACGGCGATCGCGCCTGCGCACACCAGG
>DATKFM010000320.1:0-10434 GCA_035544395.1 Verrucomicrobiia bacterium | reverse complement strand
GCCATCGGCGGCGTGCTCTGGTCGATCTTCGCCAAGCGCGCCGCAAATTCCGCGACCGCCGCCTAGACCGGCCATGAGCCTGAATGTGATCGCCGGCATTGCCTTTATCGTGGCGGCGGTGTCGGCGGGTCTCTTCCTGTTGATCAGTGCACTCCGGCGCGGCGCGGCGCGATCCGGCCGGCAGGAAATCATCATCGAGCACCAGAAAGGAGCTCTCGATGCCGTCGACAAGGCGAAGCGGGTGGCGGAGGCTGCTCGCGGCGATAGCGATTCCAATTGGGCTGCACGGGTGCGGCGGAAATACCGCCGTCCATGATTTCTGCCTGATTTACGAGCCGATCTATGCCGCCGACGGGGATACGCCGCAGACCCTCAAGCAGGTCGACGAAATGAACGGCAAGTACGAATGCCTTTGCCGCGACGATTGTCCGAAGTGAGAGACCTGGATTTTTTTGGGGAAATGGTGCCGCCGAATAGGATTGAACTATCGACCTCGCCCTTACCAAGGGCGCGCTCTACCACTGAGCTACGGCGGCGCCGTTAAGGGGGCGGAACATGCCACATAGGGGTGGCACTGGCAAGCAAGCCACCCGTGCCCTTGTCCGTCGTTAACTACCTGACCCACCGACGATTTCCTCACCTTGTCCGGCTGACATTGCGGCAGTTTCGGCCTAGAACTTGGGCCGGGAACTGGTCCGGAGAAGGGAACCTCCGCATGAACGACAACAGGGATCAACCGCAAAAGAAGCCTTCCCGGGAACAGCGGGAGGCCGAGGCATTGCGGCAGAATCTGGCACGCCGGAAAGCACAGCAACGCTCGCGGGCAACTGGGCCGGACTCTGCCGCCGGTGATTCCGTAGCCGCCGGCGATTCGGCCAGCGCTCCCCGCAAGCCGCCGCGCTGATCCAAAAGCGACCGCCGAGCCGCGTTCCCATCCGCCGCTGCGGCAAACCCCTTCTCCCGCCTCTATAATTCCCGCCTTGCGGGCCGGCCGCGGCCGCCGCCCTGCCGCCTTGAGGCGGCCCCTCCCATCAAGTAGAACCGCCTGCCGAGGCAATGCCTCCCACGTCGGGATTGCGTTGCCAGCACCGGCGCCACAGGAAGGCCCCTCTATGCCCATCATGTCCGACAGCTGGATCCGCGAAATGGCCACAAAGACGGCCATGATCGAGCCGTTCGTCGAGAGCCAGAAGCGGGAAGGGGTGATCTCCTTCGGCCTGTCCTCCTATGGCTATGACGCGCGGGTGGCCGATGAGTTCAAGATCTTCACTAATGTGGACAGCGCGGTCGTCGATCCCAAGCATTTCTCCACTGCCAGCTTCGTGGACCGGAAAACAGATGTCTGCATCATCCCACCCAACAGCTTCGCGCTTGCCCGCACGGTGGAGTATTTCCGCGTGCCGCGCGACGTGCTGGTCATCTGCCTTGGAAAATCCACCTATGCGCGCTGCGGCATCATCGTCAATGTCACGCCGCTGGAGCCGGAGTGGGAGGGGCATGTGACCCTGGAATTCTCCAACACCACGCCGTTGCCGGCGCGCATCTATGCCAATGAGGGAGCTTGCCAGTTCCTGTTCCTGAAGGGCGACAGGCCCTGCGAAGTCTCCTATGCCGACCGCGCCGGCAAATATATGAAGCAGCGCGGCGTCACGCTGCCGAAGCTCTGACGGCGTCGCGGCGCACAAGCAAACCCCGGTAACCTGAGATCATGGACAGAATCAAGATCATCGGCGGCCATCGGCTGGAGGGCCAGATCCCCGTCAGCGGTGCTAAGAATGCGGCGCTGCCCCTAATGGCGGCTGCGCTGCTGACCGACCAACCGCTCTGGCTGGAGAACTTGCCGCGGCTCGGCGACATAGCCACCATGGCCGGTCTACTGGAGCAGCTCGGCGCGAAGATCGAACTCGGCGAGGGCATCGGGCCGGCGCGGCGGACCCAGCTCCATGTGCCGAAAATAACCGATACCACTGCGTCCTATGACCTCGTCCGCAAGATGCGCGCGTCCGTGCTGGTGCTCGGCCCGCTGCTGGCGCGCGAGCGCAAGGCGAAAGTTTCGTTGCCAGGCGGCTGCGCCATCGGTACCCGGCCCATCGATCTGCACCTGAAGGGGTTGACCCAGATGGGCGCGGCGATCGAGCTGGTGGACGGCTATGTGGAGGCGACGGCGCCGAAGGGTCTGTCTGGCGCTCGCATCGTGTTCCCCAACGTATCCGTGGGCGCCACGGAGAATCTGTTGATGGCGGCGGCGCTGGCACGGGGCGAAACGGTGCTGGTGAACGCTGCCCGCGAGCCGGAGATCGGCGATCTCGTGCATTGCCTTATTGCGATGGGCGCTCAGATCGGCGGCGTTGGCACGGATACCCTGACCGTGCAGGGTGTCGACCGGCTGCATGGCGCGACCCATGCGGTCATCGCCGACCGGATCGAGACAGGCACCTTCGCCATGGCGGCCGCTGTCACCGACGGCGATATCGAGCTCGTGGGTGCTCAGGTCGATCATATTGGCGCGGTCGCCGAAACCTTGACCCGTGCCGGTGTGGCGATCACGCCGACGGCTGCGGGCTTTCGCGCCAAGCGCGCTAATGGCGAGCTGATGGGCGTCGATGTCATGACCGAACCGTTCCCCGGTTTTCCCACGGACCTGCAGGCGCAGTTCATGGCGCTGATGACTTCGGCCAGCGGGGCGGCCATGGTGACGGAGACGATCTTCGAGAACCGCTTCATGCATGTGCCCGAGCTCTGCCGCATGGGCGCCAACATCAATGTGCATGGCGCGTCGGCCATGATCCGCGGCGTCAAGCGTCTGACCGGCGCGCCTGTCATGGCGACCGATCTCCGCGCCTCGGTGTCGCTGGTGATCGCCGGGCTGGCGGCCGAAGGGCAGACGGTGCTGAACCGCGTCTACCATCTGGATCGCGGCTATGAGCGCCTAGTGGACAAGCTCTCGGCCTGCGGCGCCCAGATCGAACGGTTGAAAGAATGAGCGACGCCCTCCTCAAGCTCAGCGCCGCCGACGCGGAGGATCTGCAGGTCATCGCCGCGATCTGCCAGGATGCCCTGGTGCCCGTGGGCGAGATGGCATTCCTCCAGGAGGAGAAGCGCTTCGTCCTCGCCCTGAACCGTTTCCGCTGGGACCAGGCGCCGGAGGGCGACGCCAGCCCGATCCCGGCCGACGGCAAAGACGCCCCCTTCTGGGACCAGAACGACAGCGGCCCAGTCTATGAACGGGTGCTCTGCGGCCTCACCTTTGAGAATGTCACGGCGGTGCGCAGCAAGCAGATCGACATGCGCAAGCGCGAAGACATCCTGGCCCTGCTGACCATCTATAGCGAGCCCGGCGCGGTCATGCTGCTGTTCGCCGGCGGCGGGATCATCAAGCTGGAGATCGGTGCATTGCGCTGCTTCCTCGAGGATTTCGGCCAATCCTGGCCGACCCGGCGCCGGCCCCGGCACCCCGAAGACACAGGTCCCCGCTAGCGGCCCAGCCTTACAAAACCCGGCGGTCAGCGTATTCTAGCCGGGGCCTTGCCCATTCCCGCCGGGCGAACCGCCCGCCGGGTCCCCTGGCGTAAACGAGACCCGGTGTGAGCGAGTCCGATTCTCCCCCCAACCACCGCATTGCCAATGTCTCGCTGGACGAGCATTCGGTGGTGCGCCGCAGCGCCGAAGTCGAGCATGAGCGCGCGGTGGCGATCTACGACCTGATCGAGGAGAACCAGTTCACCCCCGTGGGCAGCACGGGCGGGCCTTACAATCTGCATCTGGGGATCGAGGAAGGACGCCTGGTCTTCGATATCCGCCGGGAGAGTGACGACCCCGTCGGAAAGGTCATGCTGGCGCTCGGCCCCTTCCGCCGGGTGGTGAAGGATTACTTCACAGTCTGTGAAAGCTACTACGCGGCGATCAAAACCTCGTCACCGTCTCAGATCGAGGCGATCGATATGGGCCGGCGCGGGCTGCATGATGAAGGCGCCGACCTGCTGAAGGAAAGGCTGGCCGGCAAGATCGAGGTCGACGGCAATACCGCACGGCGGCTCTTTACCTTGATCTGCGTTCTGCACATCCGGGGCTGACGGTCGGCATGGCGGACCTTCCCGGCAGCGTCCTGTTCTGTTGCACGCAGAATGCCCTTCGTTCGCCGATGGCGGAAGGCATCCTCAAGATGCTCCATGGCAAGCATGTATTCGTCGATTCTGTGGGCGTGCGCGGCGGTGAATTGGATCCCTTCGCCGTTGCCGCGATGGACGAGATCGGCATCGATATCAGCCGCCACCGGCCGAAGACGTTCGACAATCTGGAAGACACGTCCTTCGATCTCATCATCTCCATGTCGCCTGAAGCGCACCACTCGGCGCTGGAGATGACTCGCACCATGGCCTGCGAGGTAGAGTTCTGGAACACCTTCGATCCCAGCCTGATTGAAGGCAACCGCGAGGTGCGGATGGATGCCTATCGCGAGGTCCGCGATCAGCTCATGCGGCGCATCCGGCAGCGTTTTCCGGCTGCGCTGGTCCCCGCATTTTAGCGACTTTCGTGGGGCTTTTCAGGTCCTTGGCCTTGGCGCTAGTATTCGCGCCTCGAAGGGCCGCGCAAGGGGGCGGCGACATTGGCAAAGGGACGTGAATGCCAAAGGAAGACCTTATCGAGTTCGCGGGGACGGTAATGGAACTGCTGCCGAATGCCATGTTCAGGGTCAAGCTGGACAATGAACACCAGGTGCTCGCGCATACCTCCGGCAAGATGCGGAAGAACCGCATTCGCGTGCTGGCAGGCGACCGCGTCAATGTCGAGATGACGCCATACGATCTCACCAAGGGACGCATCACGTTCCGGTTCAAATAGGCCGGTTCTGATGGAACCGGTCTCTGCGCAACCGAGCCGCCTGGTGCTGGCTTCCGCCTCGCCGCGGCGGCGCGAGCTGCTGCTGCAGATCGGCGTGACGCCGGCTGCGATCGATCCCGCCGATATCGATGAAACGCCAAAGCTGCGGGAAACGCCCGCCTCATACGCGAGGCGTATTGCGCTGGCCAAGGCGCGGCCGGTGGCCGCCCGCAATCCCGATTCTTTCATATTGGCCGCCGATACGGTGGTCGCTTGTGGCCGGCGCCTGTTGCCGAAAGCTGATGATGCGGCGACGGCGCGGCGCTGTCTTGAGTTGCTGTCGGGCCGGCGCCACCGGGTGATCGGCGGCATCGCTGTGCTCGCGCCAAACGGCCGCGAGAATCTGCGTGTCGTGATTACGCAGGTTTCCTTCAAGCGCTTGGCGCCCCAGGAGATCGAGGCCTACATCGCCTCCGGCGAGTGGCAGGGCAAGGCCGGTGGCTATGCGATACAGGGGCGCGCGGCGGCGCTGATTCCCTGGATCGGTGGTTCCTACTCGAATGTCGTGGGACTGTCCCTTAGCGATTGCGTGGCGATGCTGCGCGGAGCCGGCTTTCCCCTATGACGGCGCGCCGCGACGGGACGCCTTTGCGCTTGCTGATTGCGGCCGGCCCCGCCGACCGGCGCGTCTGCGTGGTGCAAGGCGACCGCCTCTGCGATTTCCTGCTGTTGCCGAATGATGCGCCTTCCCTGATCGGCCAGATCGCGCTGGGCCGCCTGACGAAGATCGACCGGTCGCTGGAAGCGGCTTTCGTCGATTGCGGTGGCGGTGCGCAGGGCTTCCTGCCGCTGGACGATGCACCGGCGAACCTCACTGAGGGCCAGAAGATAATTGTGCAGATCGCGCGGGAACCGTTCGACGGCAAGCAGATGCGCCTGACCGCGCGGCCGGTTGTTCCAGGCTACCGGCTCGCCTATTCGCCCTATGCCAAGGGCACGGCGTTTCCCGATCCGATCGCCGAAAACGAGAAACAGCGGTTGCAGCGTTCCCTGGAGTCTCTTGGCGATCTCAAGCGCGGCATGAATCCACGGCGCGCTGCGGCCGGCATCGATCCTAAACTGTTGCGGGCGGAGGCCGAGGCGCTGCGCGCGCAATGGGCGCTGATCGATCAGAAGGCGATGGCGGCAACGTCGCCACAAACATTACAGCCGGGTTCCGATGCCCTCGCGGATCTCCTCCGTCACATCGGACCATCTGTTACGGAGGTATGCGCCGATACGCGCGTCGCGGCAGCGCAGGCCGAGAATCTCTGCGAAAGCCTCGATCCAGCGCTGGTGGAGAAAGTGACCTTTCGCCCTCGCCGCGATTGGCAGCCGTCAATCGTCGAATTGGAGGAGCAGATCGACGAGGCGTTGGCCGGCAGCATCGCTTTGCCTTCGGGCGCCACGCTCCACATCGATGAGACCAAGGCAATGACCGTGGTCGATGTCGATAGCGGCCAGGCCCGACTTGAGGGTGTGGGAGCCAAGGCGGAACGCAGCCTATTGAAGGTCAATCTCGATGCAGTGCCGGAAATCGCCCGCCAGATCCGGTTGCGCAATATCGGCGGCATCATCGTCGTTGATTTCATCGATCTCCGGTCTCGCGAACTGCGGCAGAAGGTGGCTGACGCCCTCCGCCAGGCGGTCGCTGCCGATCCCCATCCGGTGTGGGTGGGCACCATGTCGCGGCTCGGCCTCCTGGAACTGACGCGGCAGCGCCGCGGGCCGGCCCTGGCCACCCGGCTGATGCGGGACTGCGCCGCCTGTGGTAATCGTCATCGGGTGCCGCGCGCAGAGCTGCGGCCTTGGATCGGCAAGGGAGTGTGACGGCGGTCGGCCATGGGCAAAGTGGAAGATCTCGAGAAGGCGCGCCGAGCGCGCAACCAGACAAAGACCGGGAGCGGCGCCGATACAGCTGCCGGACAGAGTCGCCGCCGCTGTCCGATCTGCCGCCAGCCGGCGCAGCAGCGCTACCGGCCATTCTGCTCCCAACGCTGCGCCGATGTCGATCTCGGCCGCTGGATCGGCGGTGACTACCGCGTCCCCGGAAACCCGGTTAATGCCTTGGATTCCGGCGAAGAAGAGGAGGGGGACGAGGGCTGACCCAACCGGCCGCCCGGCTGGACAGAACAGGGTATTTTCTCTATAAGCCCACGGCTTCCAGTCGATCCACCGCGAATGTCCTCGCAAATGCCCAGGTAGCTCAGTTGGTAGAGCAGCGGATTGAAAATCCGCGTGTCGCTGGTTCAATTCCGGCCCTGGGCACCATTCGCCGTTGAGTCAGACGGCGTTGCCGCATTTCATTCCGAAACACAGAAGCAAGTCATTCCGCCAGAGCGCGCGCCGGTGAATTCCTACGACTACATCATCGTCGGCGCCGGCTCCGCAGGCTGCGTGGTGGCCAACCGGCTCAGTGAGAACGGCCGGCACCGCGTGTTGCTGCTGGAGGCTGGGCCGTCGGACTGGCAATTCTGGGTGCTGGTCCCCATCGGCTACGGCAAGACCTACTACGATTCCAACGTTAACTGGATGTACTACAGCGAGCCTGAGCCGGCGCTGGACGGCCGCAAAGTCTATTTTCCGCGCGGCAAGGTGCTTGGCGGTTCCAGCTCCATCAACGCCATGGTCTATTCCCGCGGCCAAGCCGGCGACTTCGACGATTGGGAGGCCCTGGGCAATCCGGGCTGGGGCTGGAAGGACGTGCTGCCCCGCTATCTGCGCCTGGAGGATCATTTCCTCGGCGCCAGCGGCCTCCATGGTGCTGGCGGCCCGCTGCGGGTCAGCGATGTATCGGGCTCGGCGCACCGCCTCACCCATGACTGCATCAAGGCGGGGCAGGAGGCCGGCATCGCCTTCAATCCCGATCTCAACGGCAGCAGCATCGAAGGCGTCGGCTACTACCAGATCAACACGCACCGCGGCTTCCGCATGTCGGCGGCGCGCGCCTATCTGTGGCCGGCGCGCCGGCGACGCAATCTCCGGATTGAGGGCAATGCGCTGGCGACACGCATCCTGTTCGAGGGAAGCCGCGCTGTAGGCGTTGCCTATGAGAAGCATGGCCAGACGGAAGAGGTGCGCGCCACGAAGGAAATCGTGTTGGCGGCCGGCGCGATCAACACGCCACAGCTACTGCAGCTTTCGGGTGTTGGTCCCGCCGAACTGTTAAAATCACACGGCATCGCGGTGCATCATGAAAGCTCTGCCGTGGGCCAGCATCTGCAGGATCACCTCGCGGTCGATTTCGTCTATCGCGCGAAACGGCCGAGCTTGAATGACGACCTCTATGGCTGGGCCGGCCGCATGTTGGCGGGGATGAAGTACGTCCTGGCACGCAAGGGACCTTTGGCCTTGAGCCTGAACCAAGGCGGCGGTTTCATCCGTACCCGGCCGGATTTGCCGAGGCCGAACATGCAGCTCTATTTCTGCCCGCTGACCTATGAGCGGGCGCCCCAGGGCGTGCGGCCGCTGATGCATCCCGATCCGTTCTCCGGATTTTCCACGACAGCGTCGCCTTGCCGGCCGCTGAGCCGTGGTGAGCTGCGGATCAAGTCAGCCGATCCTCGGGAAGCGCCTGCGATCTGTCCCAATTATCTGTCGGCCGACGAAGACATTCGGGAATTGCTGGAAGGCATCCGCTTTCTCCGACGCTTCGCCGAGACGCCAACCATGCAGGCCATGATCGAGACGGAATTGAAGCCGGGGCCGCAGGCGGTGACCGACGCCGAGCTGATCGCGGATGCGCGCCAGCGCTGCTACTCGATCTTCCATCCCGTCAGCAGCTGCCGCATGGGACCCGATCCTAAACTGGCTGTTGTGGATCACCGGTTGCGCATGCATGGCCTCGCGGGCCTGCGCATCGTCGATGCCTCGGTATTTCCCACGGTCACCTCAGGCAACACCAATGCGCCCAGCATCATGGTCGGCGAGCGGGGTGCCGACTTGCTGCGCGAGGATGCGGAGCGGACTTAGCCCCGCTCGATCAGCCTGAGCAGATACTGCCCATAGCCGTTCTGCTTCAGAGGCGCCGCGAGCCGCGCGACCTGCTCTGAATCGATGTAACCCATGCGCCAGGCGATCTCCTCCAGGCAGGCGATCTGCTGGTCCTGCCGGTCCTCGATGGTGCGCACGAACTCCGCGGCGGCGAGCAGGCTGTCATGGGTGCCGGTATCGAGCCAGCAATAGCCGCGGCCGAGGCGCTCGACATGAAGCTGCCCGCGTCGCAGATAGGTGGCGTTGATATCCGTGATCTCCAGCTCGCCGCGGGCCGAGGGCTTCAGGTCGCGGGCGATCTCCACCACGCTCTCGTCATAGAGGTAGAGTCCCGTGACCGCCCAGCGTGAGGCTGGCGTCTTGGGTTTTTCCTCCAGCTTCACGGGCCGCCCTTTGTCGTCGAAGGTGATGACGCCATAGCGCTCGGGATCGCGCACTTCATGGGCGAACACCGTGGCGCCCGTGCGATGGCCGGAGGCGCGGTGCAGCACATCGGCCAGGTTGCTGCCATGAAAAATGTTGTCGCCGAGGATCAGCGCCGAGGGCTGGCTGCCAATGAATTTCTCGCCGATCAGGAAAGCCTGGGCGATGCCCTCCGGCGCTGGTTGCGCGGCATACTGGATCTTGAGACCCCAGGACGCGCCATCGGCTAGCAGCGCGCGGAACATCACCTGCTCGTGAGGCGTCGTGATGACCAGGATTTCGCGGATGCCCGCGAGCATCAGCACGCTTAACGGGTAATAAATCATCGGCTTGTCATAGACCGGCAGCAGTTGCTTGCTGACGGCCCGGGTGACCGGATGCAGCCGCGTGCCGGTACCGCCGGCGAGGATGATGCCCCTGCGTGTGACCGCGTCAGCCATCGCGTTCTATCCACCCGATTGACTGAGCGATTTAATCGCCGATTCGAGGCCGGCCCGCCAGGGGCGCTGCTCGATGCCGAACGCGCCTCGAATCTTCGCGCAATCCAGCCGCGAGTTCGCCGGTCTTCGCGCAGCGGTCGGATAGTCCTTCGTCGAGATCGGCGTCACCGGCACCTGCATGCCGGTCATCGCCCGATTCAACTCGAAAATAACGCGGGCGAACTCATACCAGCTAACCGCTGGTGTCCCGCAATAATGATAGGTGCCCCACGCCACCGGCGCGGCCGTGATGCGCGCGACGATCTGCGCGATCGCCCAGGCGATATCGTCTGCGGGTGTCGGGCCGCCGGCCTGGTCCTGCACCACCCGGATGTCGCGGGTGGCAGCGGCGAGCCGCAGCATGGTCTTGACGAAATTAGCGCCGGTGTCGCTGAACACCCAGCTCGTGCGCAGGATGATATGTTGCTCCAGGCGTTCGGCGACGGCCCGCTCGCCCGCCAGCTTCGACGCGCCATAGACGCCCAGCGGCGCCGGCGGATCGCTTTCCAGATAAGGCGTCGGCTTCTCTCCATCGAAAACGTAGTCCGTCGACATGTGGATCAAAGCCGCACCGCGTCGTGCACATTCCGCGGCGATCAATCCAGGCGCTTCGCCATTTATCCGCAGAGCGGCAGCCGGTTCGCTCTCCGCCTTGTCGACGGCAGTATAGCCGCCGGCG
>DATKFM010000319.1:0-2258 GCA_035544395.1 Verrucomicrobiia bacterium | reverse complement strand
TGCACACCGAGGCAGAGCAGGATGAAGGCCGAAAGCCGCATGAAGGCGTCGGTGCCCGTTTCGCCCAGGCGGCGCAGCAGGCCGGCGGCGAAGCGATAGCTCAGATAGATCGTGCCGGCGACAGCGAGCGCCGCGAGCACGCCGCCGGCGGCCGTCCAGAGTATCTGATCGCTCACCGCCGCTTGCGTGCCCAAGGTGATGGCCACCGAGATCGTGCCGGGGCCGACAGTCAGCGGCATGGTCAGGGGAAAGAAGGCGCGGCGCATCATCGTTTCTTCGTCGGGCGCTGCGGCCTGCTGCTCGCGGGCGCGGGTGTCGTCGCCCTGCATCAGCAGCCGCCAGCCGGCGGCCATGACGACCAGCCCGCCGCCGATCTGGATCGCCGTGATGGTCAGGCCGAAGAAGGCGAGTATGTGGGAGCCGATGAACAGCGACACCGCCATCAGCACAAAGCCGCCGACGGACACACGCCAGGCGAGTCGCGCCCGCGTCTTCTTCGATGTATCCGCCGTCAGCCGCAGGAAGATGGGCGCCATGCCCAGCGGATTGACGATGGGAAACAGGCCGATGAAGACGGTGAGGAAGCTGGCGGCGAGGGCGGTCATTCTGGTTCCCGTAACGGCAAAGCAGCGCGATGAATCTAGAGCAGGATAACGCGTGGTGCATCCGCCAAGACACACTTGTCCCAGGGGCCGCTCCATGATACTTAAGTGTATGCTTAACTATCAGGCCCAACTTGATCTGATGTATCAGGCGCTCGCCGATCCCGGCCGGCGCGTGATGGTCGAGCGGCTGACGCGCGGGCCGGCTTCGGTCAGCGAGCTGGCAGAGCCGCTGGACATGTCGCTGCCGGCGGTGGTGCAGCATCTTCAAGTGCTGGAGGCGAGCGGCCTGGTGAAGTCGCAGAAGGTGGGGCGGGTGCGCACCTGCCGCATTGAGCCGGGCGCGCTGCGCAGTGCCGAGAAATGGATCGGCGAACAGCGCATGATCTGGGAGCGTCGGCTCGACAAACTCGGTGAGTTCCTGGCCGCCTCTAGCGACGAACCGATCAAAGGGAGGAAATCTTGAACAAGCGTTCCGTGATCCACAGCACCTTCGTCCTCGAGCGGACCTATGACGCGCCGCCGGCGCGGGTGTTCAATGCCTTTTCCGACATCGACGCCAAGCGCCGCTGGTTCGCCGGCGGCGAGGGTTGGGAAACCGACGAGTACCTGCTCGATTTCAAGGTGGGCGGAAAGGAGATCTGGCGCGGCAGTCCGAAGGGCGGCCCCAAGATCCGCAATGACACGATCTACCGGGATATCGTCGCGGATGAGCGGATCATCTTCGCCTATGACATGTTCATCAACGAGGACAGGATTTCCTGCTCGCTGACGACGGTGGAACTGAAGCCGAAGGGCAAGGGCACAACATTGACTCTCACCGAGCATGGCGCTTTTCTCGATGGCTTCGACAATCCAAAGATGCGCGAAACCGGTTGGGGCGGCTTGCTGGAGTCGCTGGGCAAGGAAGTCGCGCGGAGATAACCGGAGACCGGATCATGACGCTCAAACTGTATTTTCATCCGCTGTCGTCCTTCTGCATGAAGGCGCTCACGGCGCTGTACGAGAACGACACGCCCTTCGACCCCGTGATCGTCGATCTCGGCAACGAGGCCTCGCGGGCCGCTTTCCTGAAGGTCTGGCCGATCGGCAAATTTCCCGTGCTACGCGATGAAGCGCGAGAACGCACCGTTCCGGAGTCCAGCATCATCATCGAATATCTGGCGAAGCACTATCCCGGCAAATCGAAGCTCGTGCCCGCAGACGAGGATCTGGCGCGGCAGACGCGTCTGAGCGACCGGTTCTTCGATCTCTATGTGCACATGCCCATGCAGAGGATCGTCGCCGAAAGGCTGCGGCCGGCGGGGAAGGGCGATCCCTTTGGTCTGGAGCAAGCAAAGACGCAATTGCAGACCGCGCTGGGCATGGTCGAGCGGGATATGGCCGCAAAGACCTGGGCCATGGGCGATTCCTTCTCAATGGCTGATTGCGCCGCGGCGCCGGCAATGTTCTACGCCGACCAGGTGATGCCATTCGGCGACAGCCACAAGAACGCTGCGGCCTATCTAGGTCGGCTGAAAGCGCGGCCGTCCTTCGCGCGGGCACTCAAGGAAGCCCAGCCTTACTGGCATATGTTTCCGAAGTAACCTGCCGGTGCGGGCTTGCCCGCCGCCGAAGACCTCCGCTAACATTGTCTGAGGATTTGTCAGACAAATA